>NZ_JAGGPO010000011.1:0-289290 GCF_018613775.1 Arthrobacter sp. ISL-69 | reverse complement strand
AGGGGTTGGCATCCTGCAGCGATGCCGGAAGCAGTTCCTGGGGCAGGTTCTGGTATGCAACCGGCCGCAGGAAGCGGTTGATTGCCAGCGTGCCCACGGACGTGGTCTTGGTGTCGGAGGTCGCGGGGAAGGGGCCGCCGTGGACCATGGCGTGGCCCACTTCGACGCCGGTGGGCCAGCCGTTGACGATGATCCGCCCCACCTTCTGCTCGAGCGCGGGGATGAGCTGGGCCGCCGTCGGATAGTCCTCTTCCGCGAGCTGCAGGGAGGCGGTGAGCTGCCCCTCGAGCCGGTTGGTGGCCTCTACCAGTTCCCCGGCGTTGGAGTAGCGGATCACCAGGCTGGCGGCGCCGAAGATTTCAGCGTGCAGCACGTGGTTGCTGACAAAGTCGGCGATGTCGGTGCCGAAGATGGTCGGTGCCGGTGCGTTTTCGGTGGGACCGGCCGTGCCCTGCCCGACGACAGTCACGTTTTCGGCGGAACCAAGCGCTGTGGCGCCGGCGTTCCAGGACGAGGCGATGCCTTCGGTCAGCATCGTCTGGCCGGCACAGGCGGTTACTGCGCGGCCGACGGCGGCAGCGAGTTTGTCGCCTGCCTCGCCGGCCGGGGCGAACAGCAGCCCGGGGGAGGTACAGAGCTGTCCGGAGCTGCCGGTGACGGCGGTGACATACTGCTGCGCCAGTGCGTCAATTTGTTCGGCGGAACCGTTCAGGGCGCCGGGGAAGACGAAGACCGGGTTGAGCGAGGACATTTCCGCGTAGACCGGGATGGGCTCGGGGCGTGCCGCCGCCGTGCGCATCAGCGCGATCCCGGCGCTCTGGGAACCGGTGAAGCCCACGGCCTTGATGGCAGGGTCCGCCACGAGGGCCTGGCCGATGCTGGCCCCGGGGCCGTAGATCAGGGAAAAGACGCCCGGGTGGAGCCCGGAGTCGCGGACGGCCTTGACGATGGCCTGGCCGACGAGTTCGCTGGTGCCCGGGTGGGCGTTATGGGCCTTGAAGACCACCGGGCACCCGGCGGCGAGGGCGGAGGCGGTGTCTCCTCCCGCCGTCGAGAAGGCCAGCGGGAAATTGCTGGCGCCGAAGACGGCCACCGGTCCCAGCGGTATCTGGCGCTGGCGGATGTCCGCCCGGGGGAGCGGCGTGCGCTCCGGCAGGGCGGGATCGATGCGGACGCCGCGGAAGTCGCCCTGCCGGACCACGGAGGCGAACAGGCGGAGCTGGCCGGTGGTACGGGCACGTTCGCCCTGCAGCCGGGCCGCGGGCAAGCCGGTCTCCTGTCCCGCGCGGATGATCAGTTCGTCACCGATGGCTTCGATGTTGTCCGCGATGGCATCGAGGAATGCGGCGTGCGTCTCGGGATCGAGGGCGCTGAAAGACGCATACGCCTCAGCGGCCGCGGCGGTGGCTGCCTTGAGCTGCTCTTCGGTGAGCAGGGTGTAGGTGGGTTCCAGCTGTTCGTTGCTGGCGGGGTTGAAGCCAAAGGCGGTCCTGCCTTCGCCTGCGACGGCCTGCCCTGCGATGAGGGAATGTCCGGTGAGTGTCACTGTGATTACTCCTAGGAGGTGGTGGATCAGGAGACGGTGGCGATGAGGGCTTTGAGGTCGGCCAGGTCCTGCGGTGCCAGGTTCTGCAGCGGCGGGCGGACTCCGCCGGCCGAGCGGCCGATGGCGTCCAGGCCGCCCTTGACGATGGACACGGAGTAACCCTTGACCCGGTCGCGGATATCCAGGTAAGGGATCACGAAGTCGTTGAGCTTCTTGTTGACAGCGACGCGGTCCTGGTTGCGCACGTCCTGGTAGAAGTCCAGGGCGAACTGCGGGACGAAGTTGTACATGGCGCTGGAGTAGGTGCTCATGCCCAGCTGCAGCAGCGGGAGGGCGAAGGTTTCCGCCGTGGGCAGTCCGCCGAGGTAGAACAGGCGGTCACCGAGCTTGGCGTAGACGCGGGCGTCATGTTCGAGATCGCCCACACCGTCCTTGAAGCCGATCAGGTTCTCGTGGCGGTCGGCCAGGGTGGCTACGGTGGTGTCCTTGTAGATCGCGTTGGCGCGGTTGTAGATGATGACGCCGAGCGAGGTGGAGCTGCAGACCGCGCTGACGTGGTCAATCAGGCCGCCCTGATCAGCTTCCGTCAGGTACGGCGGCAGGAGCAGGATGCCGTCGGCGCCGGCTGCTTCGGCGGCCTGGGCATTTTCAATGGCCTGGGCGGTGGAGCCTCCGGCGGAGGCAAGAACGGGAACAATGTTTCCCACCTCTTCGACGGCGGCGCGGACCACGCGGGCCGATTCGGCCGGCGTGAGGGAGAATCCCTCGCCGGTGCCGCCGGCGGCGAAGAGGCCTGCCACCGGGAAGCTGGCCTGCCAGGCCAGGTGCTTGCGGTAGTTCTCCTCGTCGAACTGGAGCTGCGAGTCGAACGAGGTCACCGGGAAGGAGAGCAGCCCGTCTTTGAGAACGCTGGCAAGTTCCTGGGGTGAATGTTTGGCCACGATGAGTCCTCCATGTCGGCGCCGCGTCGGTGCGGCAGTTGATGTCTTCTCCTTCAGCCTAGGGAGCCTGATGATGCATGTCTAAGTTCATTTTTGTATGCATTGATACCATCCGCGCATCACTCTCGTTGGGTCAGTTCTCCTGGAACTCGAGGGACCGCAGGGCCCGGGCGAGGGCAGGGTTGGTGATGCTGCGGTTCCAGATGGCGTGGAGCTCCACGGGATCGTTGACACTGCTTTGCAGCGGCAGGAATTCGACGCCGTGGACGCCCAGCAGGGTCGCCGAGTGCGGCACGAAGGCCACGCCCCGTTTGGCGGCGACCAGGGACACCATGGTCAGGATCTGGCTGACGGTGTGGACCACGTTTGCGTGCTGGATGGAGATCATCCGGACCACGAGGTCGTAGAAATACCGGGCTTGGGTCGATGAGTGCATGATGAGCGGCTCGTCCCGGAGGTCCTCTTCGGTGATGTCCCTGGTGAGGCCGGCCAGCGCGTGGCCGGACGGCACCGCCAGCACCATGGCTTCGCGGTACAGCAGGTGGGAATTGAAGACCTCATTGTCAAAGGGCGGCCGGGCAAGGCCGAGGTCGAGTTCACCGGACTGCAGCCCGGCGATCTGCTCACCGGTAACCAGTTCCTGCAGGTCGATGTCGACGTCGGGGAGCGTGGCTGCGATCTCCTCCAGCAGCGGGCCCAGGATGCTGAAGCCGCTGGCTGCCGTGAAGCCGATCCGCAGCAGGCCCGACCGCCCCGAGGCGATCCGCCTGGCCGTTATGGGCGCCCGGTCCGCCAGTGCCATCAACCGGCGGGCTTCGTCCAAAAGGGCGCGGCCTGCGGCGGTGAGCTCTACCTTGCGGTTGTCGCGTTCCAGCAGTTCTGCCCCCACCGCCTTTTCCAGCTTCTGGATTTGGCGGCTCAGGGGCGGCTGGGTCATGTTGAGGCGTTCGGCAGCCCGGCCAAAGTGGAGTTCCTCCGCCACCGCAATGAATCCTGCAAGCTGGTCAAAGGTAAACATGATGCCTTCCGGGTATCACTCGATGCATATTCGGGCTTAGACATGCATCATAGTGGCTTCTTACACTCGATACAGCTAACCGGCCGTGATCCGGTTCACAAACGCCCGGGGCAGTTGCCCCACAGTGCCAACGAGGAGTTCCAATGATGCACTTCCCCACCCGCCGAGCCGTACTTGGGACGGCTTCGGCCATAACGCTCCTGGCCCTGACTGCATGCGGCAACGTTGCCGGCGGCAGTGCCGATTCGTCGAAATTCCCCAGCGGACCCATCAACGTGACCGTGGGGCAGGCCGCAGGCGGCAGCACGGACCTGATTGCCCGGGCCGTCGCCGAGGGTGCCTCCAAGACCCTCGGCACCCCGATGCCCGTAGTCAACAAGCCTGGCGCCAACGGCGCCCTCGCCACCAAGGAAGTGGCGGGCAAGCCGGCCGACGGCCAGAACCTGCTCCTGGTGACAGCATCGCTCGTCACCATCACGCCGCTGGCGGTCACGGCGGACGAAGCAGTCAACATCGACGACCTCGACATCATCACCGGCCTGTCCCAGGACGACTACGTTCTGGTTGCCAGCACCCAGTCCGGGTTCAAGAGCATCAAGGACGTGACCGCGGCCGGCCGCAACATCACCTTCGGCACCACGGGCGTGGGCACCGGCAGCCAGCTGGCCCAGACCGTGCTCTTCAAGCAGGCCAACGTGCAGGGCACCGACGTTCCCTTCGACAGCGGCAAGCCCGCGCTGACGGCTGTCCTGGGCAACCAGGTAGAGCTCGCGACCATCCAGCTTGGCGAAGCAATGCCGCAGATCCAGGCCGGGAAAGTGGCGCCGCTGCTGGTCTTCTCCGAGGAACGGAACAGCTTCCTCCCCGAGGTCCCCACGGCCAAGGAATCCGGCTATGACGTGCCGGTGGCCCAGTACCGCGCAGTCGCAGCCCCCAAGGGGACCCCGCAGGACGTGAAGGACAAACTGCTCGCTGCCTTCAAGGAGACCTTCAAGTCGGATGCCTACAAGGAGTTCAACAAGAAGAACATGCTGACCCCGAAGGAAATCTCCGGCGAGGAAGTGGTGACGCAGTGGAAGGACTACGCCGCCAAGTACAAGTCCCTGGTTGAAAAGTACGACATCAGCCTCAGTGGAACGAAGTGATGCCAGTGAAGGAAACACCTGCAGGGGGAGCCGGCCCCCGGCCGGGGGAGCTGCCCGAAGGGCTGCCGGCCGGGCCGCCGGCGGAGCTGCCGGCTGACCCGCCGGACGACCTCACGCCCGAACAGCTTGCGGCGCAGTGGGAAGAGGAGAAGCCGCCGGCTGCCGGCCCCCTTGCCAACGCCGCGTCATCCCTGGCGGTGCTCGGCGTCGGCATCGGTGCGCTGGTCCTGTCCGTCGCGATGGGCCTGGGTACTCCGTCAGCACCGCAGCCCGGGCTGTGGCCCTTCATCATCAGCTGCGTCATGGTGGCCCTGGGTCTTTTCCAGCTCATCGTGGGGCGCCACAACCGGGACGCGGAGAAGTTCACCCGGATGTCTACGGCCCCGCTGACCGGCCTGGTCACGCTGGCCGCCATGGTGGCCCTGATGCCGCTGATCGGCTTTGAACTGCCCGCACTGGTTCTCTGCATCATCTGGATGCGTTTCCTGGGCGGCGAGACCTGGCGGTCCACGCTGCTCATCAGCACCATCGTCGTTGCGGCGTTCTACGCCATCTTTGTCCTGGCGCTCGGCACATCCATTCCCCACCTCTTCTAGGAGACCCCCGTGGATTTTCTCAATCCCGTTATCAACGGATTTGCGGTTGTCCTGGAGCCGACCAACCTCCTGTACTGCCTGATCGGCGTCGTGATCGGCATGCTGATCGGCGTGCTGCCCGGACTGGGGCCCGCGGCAACCATCGCCATCCTTCTTCCGCTCACCTACAACGTGGAGCCTGTCACCGCCATCATCATGCTGGCCGGCATCTTCTACGGCGCCCAGTACGGCGGCACCATCACGTCCGTGCTCCTCCGGCTGCCCGGTGAAGCGTCCTCCGTGGTTACCGTCTTCGACGGCTACCAGATGGCCAAGCAGGGCAAGGCCGGGACCGCACTGGGACTGGCCTCCATCGGCTCATTCGTCGGCGGCACGGCGTCCATCATCGGCCTGACATTCCTTGCGCCGGTGGTGGCAAGCTTCGCACTGGATTTCGGCCCGCCGGAGTACACCGCCCTGGCGATGCTGGGCATCCTGCTCGTGGCCACCATCAGCAGCGGGTCCAAGGCCAAGGCGCTCGTCGCCGCTGCCCTCGGACTGCTTCTTGCGACGGTGGGCCGGGACATCTTCACCGGTGAAAGCCGGTTCACCTTCGGCAGCCTGGACCTTGCTGACGGCATCGACTTCGTGCCGATCGCGATGGGGATCTTTGGCCTCGGCGAAATCCTCTACAACCTCGAGGAGCGCCACCGGGCTGCGAAAGCGCCCTCCAAGGTGGCCAATGTCTGGCCGTCACGGAAGGACCTGAAGCAGGCGTCCGGTGCGATCGGGCGCGGCTCTGTCCTGGGATTCTTCCTGGGGATCCTCCCCGGTGGCGGGGCCACCATCGCGTCGATGGCGTCCTACGCCATGGAGAAGAAGCGGGCCAAGCAGCCTGAACGTTTCGGCAAGGGCGCCCCGGAGGGTGTCGCGGGACCGGAAACGGCCAACAACGCCGCGGCAACCTCGTCCTTCATCCCGCTGCTCACCCTGGGCATTCCGGCCAACGCCACCATGGCACTGATGTTCGGCGCCCTGCTGATCCAGGGCGTGACCCCGGGTCCGCAGCTTGTGGAACAGGATCCGGAGCTTTTCTGGGGCGTGGTGAACTCCATGTACATCGGCAACATCCTGCTGCTGATCATGAGCCTTCCGCTGGTGGGCATCTTTGTGAAGATCCTCCGCGTCCGGGCCGCCATCCTGGCTCCCGTCACGGCCCTCATCACGCTGATGGGCGCCTACACCATCAACAACAGCATGTTCGAGGTCTCGCTGGTGGTCGTCTTCGGCATCGTTGGCTACCTGATGAAGAAGTTCGGCTTCGAACCGGGGCCGCTGGTGCTCGCGTTCGTGCTCGGCGAACTGCTGGAAAGCTCCATGCGGCGCTCACTTCTCGTGTTCGGCGGCGACCCGATGGGCTTCTTCGGCCGTCCGATCTCCGCAACGCTGATTGTGGTATTCGTCCTGGTCGCTGTGCTGCCGGGTGTCAGGGCCATGCTGGCAAAGCGCAAGGCCTCCGCATCAGCAGAGCCTGCACCGGCCAAAATCAAGGAGAAGGTATGAGCATCATCGTTGGATTTGTTCCCACCCCTGCGGGCGAGGCCGCACTCACGGCGGGCATCGCCGAAGCTACCCTCCGCAACGAGGACTTGGTGATCGTCAACTCAGCCCGGGAGGGTGCGCTCGTGGACAAGTCCGTGGCGGGCGAGGACGTGCTGGCCCGGGCGGCCCAGCGTGCGGCGGAGGCCGGTGTCACGGCGAAGGTCATCCAGCCGCCCTACCATCACGACCTGGCCGACGAATTCCTGGACGTTGCCCGCGAAGCGAACGCGTCGCTGATCGTCATCGGCCTGCGGCACCGTTCGCAGGTTGGCAAATTCATCCTGGGCAGCCATGCCCAGCGCATCCTGATGCAGGCTGACCGCCCGGTTCTGGCAGTGAAAGCCGACGGCGCGCACTTCTAACGCAGGCACTTCCTCTAACGCAGGCACTTCCGGCGCGGACCCGCCGCCACGCGGCTGGACAGCAGTCGATCCGCACCCCAGGGGCGGTACGCGGCCTTCACAGGTGCGCGGCCGCCCCTTTCCGCACCCACTACAAAAGTCTTCCCGAGGACACCATGACCATTGTTTCGAACGCACCTGTTGTGAAGGCTCCGCCCCGGGCATCGAACAGCCCGCGGCACCCTGCCCGCCCTGGAGCCCGCGCCCTGGAGCCGATGCCCAACTGGACGAAGCTTTCGCGTAAGGATGACGTGGAGATCTACCGCGGCGGTGAGCTCGTCGCGTCCGGCCGGGTGGACATGCTTGCCCTCGACGGCAGCGTGTTCTGGGTTGTCCGGAATGACGGACAGGGCCGTGCCATGTTCCTGCACAGCGACGGATTTACTGTCCTCCGCCTGCCCCGCGCCCGCCCCGTCGACTGACCGCCAACCTCCGGCGGCTCCCAGCCCGCCTCCGGGCCGCAGCAAGCCCGCCTCCGCGCCCGCTGCAGGCCCGCCTACTTCCGCAGCGCCCCCAGCCCGGAAATCAGCGCTTCCAGGCCCAGGCTGAAAGCGACGTTGGCAGGCCTTTCGTGGCCCTGTTCCGCCAGGCTCCGCACCGCTGCCGTGAAGTTGGGCGTGGATTCCGCCATGCTGCCCGGATCGAAGATGTCCGCCGGGGCCGTGACGTCGTAGGCCGAACCGAAGATAAACGACTCCAATGCCACGATCGAGGAGACGATGCGCTCCTGGGGGAACCCGGCCTCGCGCAGTCCCTGGCTGACGGTCTCGTACATGGCCAGGGTCTGCGGCGCATCCGTAACCGGCAGGACCGCGATGACCGGGATCAGCGGGGTGTGCTTGGAAAAGACGTCCCGGTAGCTCCACGCCCACTGCCGCACGGCCTCGTCCCACGGCTCCGTGCCGAAGGCGGACACATCCACCAGCGATGCGAGGTGGTCCTCCACCAGGACCAGGACGTCCCGTTTGGACGTCACGTGGTTGTAAAGGGCCGACGGCGCCACCTGCAGTGAGCGTGCCAGTGCGGCCATCGTCAGGCCGTCGTAGCCGTTCTTGCCGATCAGCCGCAGCGCGGCAGACGTAATGCCCGCCTGGTCCAGCACCGCCGAGGACGGCCTTCCCGCGCGGCGCTTTGCCGGGATTTCGGGGTGGCGGGAGTCCGTGGCTGGTCGTGCGGCTGCCGGCATCGTCGGCCTTTCTGCTGGCGGGGTCCCCAGCATTATTCCATTGACCCCTTCCGTGACGTCCCGGAACCCGCTATAGTTTTCGTAAATGAATGGCATTCATTTAGTGGTTCGCATCACACTGGCGGCCACAGAGAGGACATCATGCTGGAACTTGACCGCGACGTCGTTGTCGTAGGAGCCGGCCCCTCGGGCCTCACGGCAGCCCGCGAACTGATGAAGGCCGGCCTCAGCGTCGCCGTGCTGGAAGCGCGGGACCGCGTGGGCGGCCGCACCTGGACCGACACCATCGACGGCGCCATGCTGGAAATCGGCGGCCAGTGGGTCTCGCCGGACCAGACGGTACTCCTGGAACTCCTGGACGAACTCGGCCTGGAAACGTACTCCCGCTACCGCGCCGGTGAATCCATCTACATGGGCGCCGACGGGAAGAAGACCCGCTACACCGGGGACTCCTTCCCGGTCAGCGAAACCACAGCCGCCGAAATGGACAAGTTGATTGGCCTGCTGGATGGGCTGGCGGCGGAAATCGGCCCCACCGAACCCTGGGCCCACCCCAAGGCGCGCGAACTGGACACCATTTCCTTTCACCACTGGCTCCGCCAGAACTCCCCGGATGAGGAGGCCTGCAACAACATCGGCCTGTTCATCGCCGGCGGGATGCTGACCAAGCCCGCGCACGCATTTTCCGCGCTGCAGGCCGTGCTGATGGCAGCCTCCGCGGGATCGTTCACGCACCTGACGGATGAGGATTTCATCCTCGACAAGCGGGTGGTGGGCGGAATGCAGCAGGTCTCGCTGCTGCAGGCACGGGAACTGGGTGACGACGTCGTGCTTAACAGCCCGGTGCGCACCATCAACTGGACGGAAGAGCGCGACGGCGGCCCGCGCGTCACCGTGGTGTCGGAACGGGCCACCGTCAACGCCCGCTATGTGATCATGGCGGTGCCGCCGAACCTGTATTCGCGCGTCTCCTTCAACCCGCCGCTGCCGCGCCGCCAGCACCAGATGCACCAGCACCAGTCCCTGGGCCTGGTCATCAAGGTGCACGCCGTCTACAAGACGCCCTTCTGGCGCGAAGACGGGCTGTCCGGAACCTGCTTCGGTGCCGGCTCGCTGGTGCAGGAGGTCTACGACAACACCAACCACGGGGATTCCCGCGGCACCCTGGTCGGCTTTATTTCCGATGAGAAGGCCGACGCCGTCTTCGAGCTCAGTGCCGAGGACCGCCGCCGCACCGTCCTCGAATCCATCGCGGCCTTCCTGGGGGACAAGGCGCTCGAGCCGGAGGTGTACTACGAATCCGACTGGGGTTCCGAGGAATGGACGCGCGGGGCCTACGCCTCCAGCTACGACCTCGGCGGCCTGCACCGCTACGGCAAGGACCAGCACCAGCCGGTGGGGCCCATCTACTGGAGCTCCTCCGACCTCGCGGCCGAGGGGTACCAGCACGTGGACGGAGCCATCCGGATGGGGCAGCTGACTGCCGCCCGCGTGGCCGCCGTCGCCAGGGTCACCGCCCCGGCCTAGGGAGTGGGTTCCGGCGGCGCCTGCCGCCGGAACCGGGCGCCCCGCCATTCAACGTCGAATGATTCCTCCGGAGAGGGAACTCCCATGTCAACCGCAACCCAGCCAGGCAAGGCTGCACACAAAACCCTGAGCGAAAAGGGACTGAAGGCCGGATCCGTGGGGCTGATCGGCGCCGTCGTCATCGGGGTGTCCTGCATTGCCCCGGCGTACACCCTCACTGCAGCCCTCGGCCCCACCGTCTCCGAGGTGGGCGTCCACCTTCCGGCAATCTTCCTGGTGGGCTTCATCCCCATGCTGCTCGTTGCGCTGGGGTACCGCGAACTCAATAATGCAATGCCCGACGCCGGAACCTCCTTCACGTGGGCAACGCGCGCCTTTGGGCCGTGGATCGGCTGGATGGGCGGCTGGGGCCTGATCGCCGCCACCATCATTGTGCTGTCCAACCTCGCCGCCGTGGCCGTGGACTTCTTCTACCTCATGCTGGCCCAGCTCTTCAGCAACCCTGAACTGGGCGAGCTGAGCGGGAACCTGCCCCTCAATATCGCCACCACCGTGGTGTTCATCGCGCTGGCCTGCTGGGTTTCCTACCGCGGCATGGAGGCCACCAAGGGCGTCCAGTACGTGCTGGTGGCGTTCCAGCTCCTGGTGCTCGGCTGGTTCGCCGTGGCGGCTTTCAGCCACGTTGCCAACGGCTCGGCCTTCGATGCCACAGCCATCTCGCCGGACTGGTTCAGCCCGTTCGCCGTAGACTCCTTCTCGTCCTTCGCCGCCGGTGTGTCGCTGTCGATCTTCATCTACTGGGGCTGGGACGTCACGCTGACCATGAACGAGGAAACCCGTAACCCGGAAAAGACGCCGGGCAGGGCCGCGACCGTTACTGTCCTGGTGATCGTGGTCATTTACATGACCGTGGCGCTGGCCACGCTGTCCTTCGCGGGAATCGGCGAGGAAGGACTGGGCGCCGGAAACCCCGAGAACCAGTCCAGCATCTTCGCCGTGCTCGCCGGTCCGGTGATGGGCCCGTTCGCCATCCTCATGTCCCTGGCAATCCTGAGCAGCTCGGCGGCGTCCCTGCAGTCCACGTTCGTGTCACCGGCCCGGACCCTGCTAGCCATGGGCCACTACAAGGCGCTGCCGCTTAAGTTCGGCAAGGTCAGCCCCCGCTACAAATCCCCGGGCTACGCCACGGTGGCCGCGGCCGTGGCGGCCGCCGCCTTCTATGTGATCACCCGGACCACGTCTGAGAATGCGCTCTGGGACACCATCACCGCGCTGGGCATGATGATCTGCTTCTACTACGGCGTCACGGCCCTGGCCTGCGTCTGGTTCTTCCGCGCCCAGGCCTTCAGTGGCATCCGCGCTTTCCTGTTCAAGTTCCTGGCGCCGCTGCTGGGCGGCGTCATCCTGCTGGTCATGTTCGTCAAAACGGCCTATGACTCCATGGATCCCGACTACGGTTCCGGGTCCTCCGTGGGCGGCGTGGGGCTGGTGTTCATCCTCGGCATGGGAGTGATCCTGCTGGGCGCGGCGCTCATGCTGGTGATGGCCAGGCTCCGCCCGGAATTCTTCAAGGGGCAGGTCCTGTCACGCGGGATCTGAGGTCACGCGGGATCTGGGGTTCAGGCGCTGTTCCTGGCACGCGCCCGCGAGGCCCTGATCATCATCGAAATGCTGATCGCTTCCACCACGGCAATGGCAGCGCACATCCAGTAGAGGCCGTTCAAGGCGACCAGGACGATGGCAATCAGGCCGGTTACGACGGTGACGATGACCGGGATCAGCCAATCCGGTCGCACTGATTGGGGTGTGGTGTCCGGCGTGGTCATGAGTTGCTCCTGGGCTTGGGTGGCTTGTGTTTAGTGCTTGCGGGTCATTGAAAGTAAGCACGCTTACTAATATGCTGAATCGGGTGGGGAACTTCCCCAGCTTGGACCAGAACGGGGTGAAAAGCATGTCTGACACTGAGAGCATCAGCAAAGTCACGGAGATCATCAACGGGTCCTACATCGGGATGCTGACCTCCATCAACGAAGAAGGCGCCCTCGTCAGCCGCCCGCTTGCCGTCCAGGAAGTAAAGGACGACGGCGACATGTGGTTCTTCACGTCATCGGAAACTTCCCAGGTGGCGCACGTCCGCGCCAATCCGCGGGTGAATGTGTCCTTCGGGAAGAACACCGATTGGGTGTCAGTGGCCGGCACGGCTGAAGTGGTCACGGACAGGCAAAAGATCCACGAGATGTGGAACCAGGTGGTTGAAGCATGGTTCCCGGACGGACCGGACACACCGGAAGTGGTCCTGCTGCGGGTCGACTCGGATTCGGCGGAGTACTGGACCAGCCCCGGCGGCAGGGCGGCAACGGTGCTTCAGTGGATCAAGTCCAAGGTGACGCACAGCGGCATGAGCGTCGGCGAGAGCGGAACCGTGGACCTGTAGTCCTCACTGCTGTTGCCGGAGTGCTGACAGCACCTCCGGCAGCAACACGTCGTTCCGTCCCCACACCGGGTCCAGGACCTCCACGTACCAGGAATCGGCCAGGACCAGGGCCAGTGATTCGTTGGTTTCATCCGACCAGTCGCGGAGCTGGTCTTCGTCCACGGGGATTTCGCTGGACCCGAGGACCGTAACCACGTCGGCTCCGTCGAACGTGACCGGTACTGCCGCAGCGCTCGTTTCACCAGGGGCATGGCCGATGGTGATGAGCTCGGACCGGGTGGACAGGGCCATAAGTTCGGCCGCCGCCGCTGCGCTGCAGAAACCGGTCACGTACTGGCGCTGTGCATGGCCGTCGTCGGAGCGCACGCCCGGCTGGGATTCCTTCGTGAAGAGCCCGTTTCGGTTGATTTCCGCGAGGTCGGCGGCGATGGGCCGGGTCTCCTCGTCGAAGCTGGGCGCAAAGGTGCCGGGCTGGTATTCGCTCCGGGACTCAAGCCACCGGGCGGTGAGTTCACCGGCCGCTGCGAGCGTGGTGGCCTGCCGCCAGACTCCCCGGTCCGATCGCAACCTGCCGTGCTGGTCTCGTGTGTCCGTGACTAAAGGCTCCATTATGGGATGCTACCGCCGCCGGCTCAGGTGGGCCCAATGTCACCGACACACCGGTTAACGTCCGGGCGGCCAATTTCCCGCGGCTTACGGCGGCTCGGGCGTCTCACGTGGAAGGCACGCCTGCTGCAGCTTCCGCCCGCCCCAGGGCATGTTCCAGCCGGGCGACGGCGGGAAGGTAGCCCGCGGCTTCGACGGCGCGGAGGCGTTCGGCTTCCTTCATGGCCTTGATCAGGGCCGCCGTTTCGGGCCGGCGCACGTCTGTCATATCCGGGAAGTCGATGCAGCACGCGGGATCGAGCTCGTAGCGCTGCCACCGGGCCAGCACCGTGCGGTGGCGTGCGGCCGCAGCCTCCAGGTCCTGGTGTGTGGCGGCCCGGTGCAGCCGCTCTTCCTGCCAGGCCAGCACGCGGGGACTCCACACAAACGATGCCGCCGCCGTGAATGCGGCTAGGGAACCCGTTGCCAGGCCCAGCCACGGTGAAGCGAGTGAGGGGATCAGGACAGCCGGGAATACGATCACCAGTCCGGCGAAGGCGTCCCAGAAGACGGCGTCGAGCTGCCCGGCGTCGCGCCTGGCGTGGTACCGCGCCGAAAAGACCGCACCGGCCACGCCGCACACCACAACGACGCCGCAGACGGCCAGCTGCAGGGGCCCCATTGGGACCGACTCCGTGATGACAGACACCGCTCCACCTCCGACGGAACCTGACCGGGGTGGCTCGGTTCCGCTAATTCCATTGGAATCCCGGCAGCCCCGGCCGTCAATGGGCAGGACTACGGACGTGTCTCGCCGCGAACTTTTTGCGGCCCGGGCCCGTTCCGGCGCGGGCGGCGCACGGGTAGCCTAGGCACCATGCGACTAAAAATGTGCAGCATCCACGTCAAGGATCCGGCCGCGGCCCACCAGTTCTACACGGAGACCCTGGGCTTTGAGACCCTCATGGTCATGCCCGAATACAACCTGTACATCGTGAAGGATCCCGGCTCCCACGGTGGCAGTTCCGCGTCTGTGGGGGTGCTGCTGGAGCCCAGCGACAATCCCATTGGGGCGGACTACATGAACGGCCTGCACGACGCCGGGATTCCGGCGATCGTCTTCGGCGTTCCCGACGTCCGGGCCGAGTACAAGCGGCTCACTGCCCAGGGCGTCAACTTCCAGGCCGAACCGACCGAGGACCCCACCGGCATCTCAGCGGTGCTGGACGACGGCTGCGGGAACTTCGTTCAGCTGCACCAGGACTAGGGCAGGACCAACGGCTCGGGGTCTGGACCGGACCCGCACCAGGGCTGGTACTGTGGCCGCATGACTGCAGCTTTGGTTCGGCCCAGGAATGGCAAGATGATCGCCGGCGTCTGCGCCGGCCTAGCGGCAAGGTTCGGTATTTCAAAAGCCCTCGTCCGAATTGGCTTTGTGCTGTTCGGCCTGTTCGGCGTGGGTGAGTTGGTCTACATCGCGTTGTGGATCGTTATGCCGAAGGAGTGACTTCCTGTCCTGAGGCAGCCTCGGACGGCCGCTGGGTGAGGCTCCAACTGGTGAGGAAGTCGAGTTGATCCTGCGCGCCGGCTACCGCTCCATCGACACCGCCGCCGCCTACCAGAACGAGGAAGCCGTCGGCCGTGCCATCAGGAACAGCGGCATCGCCCGCGACGAGCTGTTCATGACCACGAAGCTGTGGATCCAGGACCCCGGCGAGGACAACACCACGCGCGCATTCGAGAGCTCCCTGAAGCGCCTCGGTCTGGACTACGTCGACCTGTACCTGATGCACCAGCCCTACGGCGACTACTACACCCAGTGGCGCGCCATGCAGGATCTCCACAAGGACGGGCTGTCCCGCGCGATCGTGGTGTCGAACTTCCATCCGGACCGGCTAATGGACCTGATTACGCACAGGGAAAGAACAACCTCTTCTCCGATCCGACCCTGACCTCCATCGCCACAGCCCACGGCAAGTCCGTCGCGCAGGTGATGCTGCGCTGGCTGATCCAGCGCAAGTCGGTGCGGCCCGAGCGGATGGACGAGAACCTGGACGTCTTCAACTTCGAGCTCAGCTCCGAAGAATTGGCGCTCATTGCGGCCATGGACACTGAAGCGTCGTTGTTCTTCGACCACCGCGACCCCCAGATGGTCAGCTTCCTCGGCCAGCGCCGCGTTGACTGACCGGTCCCCTGCATAGGGTCGACGACGGCGCTCGGTTATCAGGGCGTATCGCAGCCCGGGTTGTTGCGACCGCGCCTAGAGACCGCCCCCTGCTGCAGCGGCGGTAACAGCCGTGACGGCCAACTTCCGCACGGTCGCGGTCCCCCCTTGCGCGAACACGGATAGCTGACCGAACGCGGCCGGCGAACCGTTACGTGCCGCCGGGAAGACCAGGTCCGTGATGCAGGCCTGGCCGCCCTGGGCAAACACCTCAACGGAGCAGAGGTCAACCACGATCTCCAGTTTGAGGACGCCGTCCTGCAGTGCGACGGGGCACCTGTCCACCGAAGCGAAGAGCGGATGGAAGTCCGTGTTCCCGGAGCGTGTTCGGTCCACCACCAGTTCGCTACTTGCGGCCTCGTAGTAGATTTCCGTTCCCCCGTCGTGACCGGCCGCTCCTGCGCCGAGGACGAAGCCGAAGCGCTGGGCGGTAATCGACTCGAATTCGGCCCGGATGATGAGGGCAGCCCCGCTCCGCACTGCAGGAATGTCGAGGGAGCTGTTGTTGATTCCTACCGGTTCGGAAATCACAAAAAACGGCGCGGGCACCATGTCCGGAAGAACAGGATTCTGGATCAGCGCCGGCCGTCCCTCAACAGTGGCCAGGCTGACCACCCTGGCCAGGGACATGGGTGAACGCCACGGCCACGTGGGAATCTGGTTGGCGTAGTCCCAGTTGTTCATCCAGCCGATCATGATCCTGCGGTTTTCCGGGGCGTTGGTGAAGGACACGGCCGCGTAGTAGTCCCGCCCCCAGTCAAGCCATTGGAAGGTCTTCAGTAGCTCTGCGGACTGGCGGGCTTCGAAAGCCGGCGCTTCGCCCGCTGTGCCGGACTGTGACTGGGCCGCGTTTATGACCGGGGATACATCCGGAGTGAAGCGGACGCCGTCGAAGTCGCCAATGAAGTACTGGCCGCCGGAGCCGCCGGCCACCGCGCCGGGGTTGATGTTCACGGTCAGGACCCACCTGGTCTTCTTCGGGTCGCTGTCAAGGGGAAGCGGAAACAGGTCCGGGCACTCCCATTCGCCGCCGATCGCGTTGGCGGGCCCGAATTCGCTGAGCAGTTCCCATTCGCGCAGGTTGGGGGAACGGTAGAACAGGACCTGGCGGGCGAGGGCCTCCACCGCCACCATCACCCAGTAGCCGCCGTCCGGGTTGGAAACACCAAGGCGGGAATCACCAGGGCCGGAGTACCAAAAGACTTTCGGGTCGCGGAAGTTGGCTGAGTCCCTTGTCAGCACGGGGTTGGCCCCGAACTTGGTCCAGGTCATCCCCGAGTCGGTGCTGTAGGCGAGCGACTGTGCCTGCCTTCCGCTGTGCGGCGACGCATCCTTGAAGGCGCTGGTGTAGACGGCCACCCAGGGCGGGGAGTCCGGCGATCCCAGGCCGGAGGTGTTCCGGTGATCCACCACGATGCTTCCCGAGTAGACATCCTCGAGGTCGTCGCAGGGTATGGCTACCGGGTGCTCGGTCCAGGCGAGAAGGTCCGTTGATGCGGCGTGGCCCCAGGACATATTTCCCCAGACGTTCGCGAAGGGGTTGTTCTGGTAGAAGAGGTGGTACGTTCCGTCGTCGTAAACCAGTCCGTTGGGATCGTTGAGCCACGTATCAGCGGCGGTGTAGTGCAGGACCGGGCGGCAGTCCGTTGTGCCGTCAGTGGCGCCCGCGGACGGAAGCGTGCGGATCTCAGTCATGGGAGCTCCGGGCAGCCGGGAGCCGGGCAGGTGTGCGTCATGTTCGTCCTCGGGTGTAGGAAGGGCGTCGGTGGAGGGTCCGGCTGGAGGGGTTAGGCGGCTGGCGCTGCAACCGAGTCCCGCACAACCAGCGGGCATTCCAGGACGGTGGGGTGGGCTGCGAACAGCGCCAGGTCGGTTTTGCCCTCGATGGCGTCGATCAGGTTTTCCGTGGCCCAGGCACCCATTTCATAGTGGGGCAGTGCCACGGTGGTGAGGGCCGGGTGGAGGTTTTCGGCGATGAGTTCCTGGTTGTCGAAGCCGACCACCGAGAGCTCGTCCGGAATCCTGAGGCCCAGTTCGCTGGCGGCCCTGTACGCGCCCATGGCCATGCGGTCGTTGTAGCAGAACACGGCCGTGGGCCGGCTCTGAGGTTTCAGGAGACGCAGCGCCGCCTGGTAACCGCCGGGGACTTCGGAGGGCTCGGACTGGACCAGTTCTGCGTGGAACGGCAGCCCGGCATCTGCCAGCGTTTCCTTGAAGGCCTTGAGCCGTGAGTGGGTTGCCGGCACGTCGTCGGTGTTGTTGAGCATGCCGATCCGGGTGTGCCCGGCGTCGATCAGGGTTTGCACGGCCGACCTTGCACCGCGCACTTCGTCGGGGATGACGGCCGAAACAGTGTGGCTGATGTCTTCGGAGTCCACCAGGACTGCCGGCAGTCCGGCCAGATTCTTGGGGACAGCCAGCTTCCGGTGATACATCGTGGCATACAGGATGCCGTCCACCTGGCGGTCCAGCAGATCCGCCACTTGGCTTTCCTTGGAATTCTGGGAGCTGGTGCTGGTGGAGTTGATGATCATGATGCGGTACCCGCGGGCCCGCGCTGTTTCCTCGGCGCCGAGGATGATCCTGCCTGCGTGGGGAGTGGTGGCGATTTCCTCGCTGATGAAGCCGATCATCCCGGAGCGCTGGGTCCGCAGGGCCTGGGCCAGCCGGTTCGGGCCGTAGCCGAGCCGATGGGCGGCCTCCTGGACCCGTTCCCGGGTTTCGGCCCCCACCCGGGCGTAGGCAACATCGTTGAGGACGTGGGAGACGGTGGTCACGGACACGCCTGCCGCGGCTGCTACGTCCTTGATTCCCACTGACTTGTTCATGCGTCTCCCACGTCCTGTATGTTGTTGCTGATTCTACGTGCGGGCCACAAGTGCATGTGCGGCCTGGAAACCGACTGTTGGTGTGGCCCTGAAGGCGTTAACAGCCCTATCTGCGATAACTTGGGCGTCACTTCCGGAATCAAGGATCGTGTTCCGGGCTGATTCGGAATCGACCATGACGGCCGTAACGGCGAGGCCGTCAGAAGCCTTGGTCGTCAACAGAGCGTCCACCTGAGCCGAGAAGCAGGAGTCACTTGCCTTGGAGCGAACGTCCATCGCCACCACGTGGTTGTTGGAGACGAAGTTGCCAACCCCCGCCATCAGCCGGATGATGACAGGTGTCGCACCCGTTGGCCGGATGCTCGGTGAGTCGATGATCTCGGAGAAGTGGTTGCCGACGACAGAGTTGTTGCTCCCGCTGACACACAGAAGTCCGTAGAGGTCGTTCAGTCCGTTGTCGACTCCCAGGAAGGGCGTCCAGGGCTCGTGGTCACGCAAGAAGTGATTCGTGGCCACGAGGTTCTCTGAACTATTCGCTGCGAGAATCAGGATCCCGGGGTAGAACGAATGCAAACGGTTGTTGGTGACGCTTGAACGCGTGACGCCCTCGAGATGGACGCTGCTCGCACCACGGGGGAAGACGTTGTTCGCGGTTATCAGGAGCCCGCCATGGTTCTCGGCGTAGATCGAGTGACCCTTGAAGCCTGCTCCGACCAAGTTGTCGGTAATCTTTGATGCCTGTCCCCACCCGCGCAGCTCGATGCAGCTTCCGCATTCAGCGATGAAGTTGTCGTGAACGGAAAGCGCGTCCGCGTTGTAGATAGTGAGAGCGTTCTCAAGGTAGACGAACCCCATGCCGGTCACGCGGAATGAGTCATTGGCGTTCGCGACGTAGATACCGGTTTTCCCGTTGACGTAGGTGTTCTCCGGATGCATCCCCGAACCATCCGAGTTGAAGTGCAACCCGTCGATGCAGAAGTTGGAGAATTCGACCGAGCTGATCCGCGGGCTCCCGCTTCGCTCGACGTAGAAGGCGGCTCCCTTGGATTCCTCCCCGTCTCCGCCGAGGGGAATGTCGACGAGAATGCGACTCCCTCCGGGCCAGAGCTCATGCAAGTCGGGCCATTCGTCTTCGGGAACGTTGAACCGGATGCTCGACGACGTAAAGCCGTGTCCCGAGCCATGGATACTGAGGAAGCTGACGTCGATCACCACCTGCGTACGAAGGTGGTAGTCCCCGGGCGGAATGTAGATCACCGCGCCTGGCTTTCCTCCATTGTTCGCATCGGCGACCGTCTGCCGGTCCTTGATGTCAGCGATGATGCTGTTGATTACTTCACCGACGTCCTCGGACGGATTGCCGACGGGCCACGTAGTCACGTCGTAGTAGTTGTTGCTTGACATAGGTTCTCCCCTTTGTGCTGTGGTTTCTCAGCCCTTGACCGCGCCGAGCGTCATGCCTGCGACGATCTTGCGCTGCAAGAGAAGTGTGAGGAGGATGACCGGGATCGAGTAGACGGCGGCCAGTGCCGTCATGGATCCCCAGTCGAGGCCGAACTGGGTCTGGAAATTCGCGATGACCACGGGGGTGGTCTGGGAGCGGATCGCCGTCATGAGGAGGGCGAAAAGGAACTCGTTCCAGGAGGCCAGGAAGGCGAAGATCGCGGTGACCGCGATGCCACCCGAGACCACCGGGATGACCACCCGCCACAGAGCGCCGAGCCTGCTGCAGCCATCCACGGTGGCCGCTTCCTCCAGGTCCTGAGGCACGGCTTCGAAGAAGCTGGACATCAGCCAGATGGAAAGCGGCAGCGAGATGGTCGTGTGGGCGATGGAGAGGGCGATCGGCGTGTCTGCAAGTCCCGCCGCCGCCATCATGGAGGCGAGCGGGATGCCGATGGCCACCGGCGGCACCATCCGGGTGACCAGGGCCGCCATGATGAAGACCCTGCCGCTGGGTGTCTTGTACCGGGTGATGCCGTAGGCAGCGGGGACGGCGAGGACCAGTGACAGGACCGTGCTGATGATGGCCGTCTGCGTGCTGTTGATGAACGAGGCCAGCACCCCGCTCCGGCCGAGGGCGTTGGTGTAGTTCTCCAGCGTCCATTCCCGGGGCAGGATCGTTGGCGGCACCGCGATGGTGTCGATCGGCGTCTTGAAGGAGGTGAACAGCAAGTAGAGGAAGGGGAAGGCGTAGAGCACCATGGCGGCTGCCAGCAGGATCCAGAGCAGCGTCCGGGTGCTGCGCTTTCCGGCCTCGAGGCCTTCGGCGTGGTGCCGGCGGCGGCGGTTGTTGCCGGCCGTCGTCGTCGGGGCCTCCTGGCTGTTGTTCGGGCCGGGAGGCACGACGCCGCCGTGCCGGGGACGGTGGGGCAATTCCCCGGCGGCGTTTCCGCCGGTGGTTCCGCCTCCCGTGGGGCGCGTTTCGGCGATGCTCATCAGTTGTCCTTTCCTGGCCGCCAGATGGTGGCCACCGCGAAGAACGCGACGCCGAGCATCGCCAGCAGGTAGATGGTTCCCATGGCACTGGCCAGGCCCGGATCGCCGAAGCGGATCATGGTGCGGTAGATCAGTAGGCTCATGGTTTCGGAGGCGGACTGGGGTCCGCCGTTGGTCTGGATCAGGATGGTGTCGAAGGCCCGGGCGGCATCGATCCCGCGGACCACCAGCGCCACGGCGATGACCGGCCGCAGCAGGGGCAGGATGATCCGGAACAGCAGCGTGGGGGCCTTGGCGCCGTCGAGGCGGGCGGCCTCGATCAGGTCTCCAGGAATGTTCTGGAGACCGGCGAACAGCACCAGGCACATAAAGGACGTGGTGAGCCAGATATCGGGGACGGCCACAGAGAACAGCACAATGTCCGGGTTGGAGAGCCAGCCGATCTGGTTGGGGTTCTGCAGGATGCCGGCTTGGTGCAGGAGGGTGCCGATCAGGCCGAAGTTGTCGATCATCAGGAACTTCCACAGGAGCCCTGCCACGATCGGGGCGATCATCAGCGGGTAGAGGAACACGGTTCGCCAGACCTCGGATTTGCGTCCCAGGGTGGTGAACAGCAGGGCCATTCCCAGGCCGAGGGCGAATTCGAGAGTGACCACCACCAGGGTGTAGGCCAGCGTGCGCCAGCCTGCTCCCATGAAAGCCTCGGAGGTGAATGCCCGGACGTAGTTGTCCAGGCCCACGAAGTCGCGAGGGCCGCCGGCCATCGGAGAGATCTTGAAGAAGCTGTCCGCGACGAGCCGGAACAGCGGGTAGGCAACGAATACTGCGAGGAACAGGGCCGCCGGAGTCATGAGGTACAGGGCGAAGCGGCGATCGGAGATACGCACGGTTTTCTCTTCTGTTGGTTGGGGCCGTGGCCGGCACCGATGGCATCAGGTGCCGGCCACGGAGTCTTACTTGAGGAGGGCCTGGATCTGCTTCTTGGCATCAGCCAGGAGGGTTGCGGAGTCCCCGCCGGCCACTGCCTTTTGCAGCATGGGAACCAGTACGGTGTCCACGATCTGCTGCCACTTCTCGGTGGCGGGCCGGGTGGCCGTAGCGTCCCCGTTGAGGGTCTGAATGAGCGGCTTGAAGCTCTCGTAGCCGGCCTTGTCCTGGTACTTTTCGAAGGCCGAGATCCTGGAGGCGAGGCCCAGGCTGGACTCGATGCCCATGCTGTTGTGCTCATAGGCGCACTTCACGAACTTCTTGGCGTTGTCCGTGTTCTTGGTGGCTTTCGGGACGCTCAGGTACCAGGGTCCGGGGACGCCTGCCACGCCGGCGGAGCCGCCGATCATGGCCGCCGTGCCCACCTTGCCTGCAATGGGGGCGTCCTTGGGGATCTGCCGGTAGGCGTGGGCCCAGAACCGGGTCATGGCAGTCTTGCCCTGGTTGAAGAGGTTCTGGGCAGCGGCCCAGTCCACCTGCGCCGCGCCCGGGGGAGCCGACCTGGTCATGCTGACGTAGAAGTCGAGCGCTTCCTTGTGGGCGGCGTTGTCGATGATCACGTTGTTGTTTTCGTCCAGGACCATGGCGGATCCCGCCTGCAGCACGTGGGCGAGCCATTCGGTTTCCACCGCGCCCTTGACATCGGTGCCGTACATGCCGTCCTTGGTGAAGAACTCGGAAATGTCCTGGTACTGCTTCCACGTGGTGGGCGCGGCAAGGGCGTAGCCGTACTTGGCCTGGAATTCGGCCTTGTTTTTAGCGTCCTCGAAGAGGTCCTTGCGGTAGAGGATGATTTCGGCGTTGGTCCAGGCCGGCATGCCGATGAAGTGTCCGTCCACCTCGGCTTCCTTCACCAGGGCGGGGAAGATGTCCTTCTTGGCTTCGTCGGTGAACAGTTCGTCGATGGGCTGGACGGCATCCTTGAAACTGGGCAGCCAGACCGAGTCCAGGGCGGCGACATCGAACGACACGGTGCCGGAGGAGAATTCGCTGGAGAGCCTGTTGAACAGGCCGTCGTAGGGGAGTTCGACGAAGTTGACGTCGATCCCGGTGTCCTTCTTGCATTGTTCGGCAACGCCGGTCAGCTCGGCGTGACCGCCGGCTTCAACCAGAACGTTGATGGAGCTGGCAGCGCTTCCGGACGTAGCCGGCCCCCCAGCGCCGCAGGCGGTGGATGCCAGAAGCACCGCGGTGGACAGTCCGCCGACGGCGGCGAGCCTGGAGATCTTGATTCGAGAGGACATTGCTGTCGACTCCCTTTCTATTGGTCTGGAAGTGCGGTTGGGGTGGGACGGGGAACACTAAGTCTCTTGTGAAAAACCGTTTTGCCAAATCGACTTGGCACGACCTTAGCGGAGTTGTTTTGAATGTGTCAAGGGTCACATTGTCTTGCCGCGGAGGTATTGCCCCGCCAGCAGGAATGGGATCTGTCCATCTGTTCTCCGTGGGAGCACAATGAGTACACCTTTACCTTGGTGGTGATGACGCGTGGCGCTGGCAGTCGTGGTTGTTTGTACGTTCTTGCTGCTCGTTGCCGTGGCAATGGTCATCGCTTGGGGAGGACGCTCCGTAAGGGCGCCCGGGGGGCCCGCGTCGACGGCGGATCTTCCCCTGCCTTCATCAGTGCCCGCACAGGACGTTGTCGTGGCGGCCCAGGTTTCCGCACTGCGCCGCTACCTCTGGTGGGCCAACGTGGCAACGGTGGCTGCCCTCGCATCCGGGATCCTGGTGGCGTGGGCCGGCGGCAGGCTGGCGATGCGCATCCTGGCCGCCACCTCGCCGGCGTCGGCCCAGGGGCGGCTGACCGAGGCCGAGGCCAACGTGGGATTTCCCACGATTGAGGGCAGCGTTGCCCTGCTGTTCTTCGGGGGACTCCCTGCCGGCTTCGCCGCCGCGTTCATCTATGTGCTGCTCCGCCGTTGGCTCCCCGCCGGAAGGTGGGCGGGACCGGTGCTTGGAGTGCTGCTTCTCCTGGTCTTCGGCGCCTCCGTGGAACCGTTCCGGGCCGACAACATCGACTTTGCGATTGTGGGGCCGGGCTGGCTGTCCGTGGCGCTCTTTTCCGCGCTGGCCGTCCTGCACGGTGCCGTCGTGGCCGCAGTGGCGGGCGCGTTCAGCGGGCGCCTTCCGCTGCCGTCCCGACAGAACTGGAAGTACTACCTGCCGCTGCTGGCGGCCGTCCTGTTCGTGCCCGCGGGCGTGGTGCTCGGCATCGGTGCACTGGTGGTCATGGTGTGGGCCCAGCTGGCTGCAGTTCTACGGGCAAGGCGGCTGCGTGCCGACCGCGGGACGCGTGTGGTCAGGCCGCCAGATGTCGCCCGCCGCGGAGGGACCGTTGACTGGGCAGGGCGCGGGATTCTCGGCGTGGCAGCGGTGACGGCCTTGCCTCTCTTCGTCACTGCAGTGACGTCGATTGTCTCTCGCTGATCGGCCCTGCCCCGGCGGCGGCACCGTTGATTGCGTCAGTGAGTGCTTCCAACACCTCGTTTTGGGCGCCGCCGGCATCGATCCGGAGGAATCCGGGGAACTCCGGAAGTGCACGGTAGCCCTCGCTGAGCGCTGTCAGTTCGTCGAGTGTTTCGGTGTCGGTCCCGCGCAGCAGGATGCGTTCCAGTGCCTGTTCCGGAGCCAGATCGAAGTGGATCACGAGGTCCGGTTTGGGCAGGCGCCGCAGGAGCCAGGGGAGGAACCGGCCGCGCGGAATCCCGCGGACGCTGCGCAGCCCAAGCTGGCAGTAGACGTGGCGGTCCATGACCACCAGGCCGGTAAACCTGCTGGCGCGGGTATGTGAAACCACCACGTTGAAGGTCCGGATCATGGTTTCCAGGGCATCCGCCAGCCGGGGGCTAAGGGGGATTCCGGAGCGGGCCGACCACTGCGTTAGGTTCCGGCGTCCGGCATGATTGCGCAGGAGCAGCGCCTTGCTGCCGGCCAGACGAGCGGCTTCCACGGCTCCGCGGGCGGCAGTGGTTTTCCCGGCACCGTCAATTCCGGTCAGGACAATCAACAGGGGTGGCTCGTTTCGTCGGGCGGCAGCTCGTGCGCCGCAGGTCGGGTGTCACGGTCGGGTCTCGGAGGTTGTGTGTCGGGAGCGGGGGCTGCGCCAGGGTGTCATTACTCCAACGAGGGACCGGCCCCCGTTGTCCCCGACGGATGCCAGCGGTTGTCGGGTTTGCGCCTGGCGGGGGCCCTGGGGGGGCCGGGCTGTGCCGGTTCAAGGGCGGCGGCGAATCATGTTCGCTGTTCGACGTCCGGATTTCATCCGCCGTTAATGGCGGCCTTCTAGTGTGGTTCCTCAGGCACCATCCGCTAGAAGGGATCCACCATGGCCGATATTGCCGCTGTGCTGGGACGGCTCACCCCGGAAGAGCTCGACGAGCTCCGGGCCCTTGGTCCCCAAGGGCATCTGACCAGGCAACTCATCGATGCCCTGGACAGGGCAGCCGGCGGGTCGGGTGCGGGCCGAGGGTATTACGTGCCTACCGGGAGCGTGAGCGCAACGGGCGGACCGCATCTTGTGCTGCGCAGCGACGTCTCCGCCTGGCTGTTCGGAGCAGCCCCGCAGATTCCGCACGGACAAGCTGCGGACGCCGCAGCCGGGACGTTGCCGACAGGAACCGACTGGTCCGAGCTGCGACCCGGCGACAGGGTGTCCATCGTGCGCGGCAACCGCGTTACGGCGTCGGGCATAGTGGACACCATGACTGAGGATGCCTCCACGGTGTGGGTGCTCTTCGACGGTGTTGCACCGCGGCGCATGTTCCACCGGGGCGACCCGGACGAACTGCGCCCCGTGCGCTAGTTTCCCTGTCAGCGGGGTTGGGCTGTTCCCACACCGCAGCAGTTGGACCTACTCGGCCTTGGCGCGGGCTTTCTTGGCGTCCTTCTTGGCGGCCTCGTCCTTCACACGCTGGGCTTCGGCGCGGACTGCGGCGTGCGTGGAGCGCTCGGTGACCAACCAGGCGGGGGGCGCCTGGAGCAGCGCGGTGATTTCCGCCGACGTGAGGGCTTCCTCGACGCCGCCGCGTGCCAGGCCGCTGATGGATACGTTCAGTTTCTGTGCCACCACCGGGCGGGGGTGCGGGCCGTTGCGGCGAAGTTCGGCCAGCCACTCCGGCGGGTTGGCCTGGAGCTCGGCGAAATCGGCGCGGGTGATAACCGAATCCTGGAACTCCTGGGGTGTTGCGGGCAGGTAGATGCCAAGCTTCTTGGCAACGGTGGCCGGCTTCATGGACTGGGAGTTTGCAGAGGTCATACTTCAAGGGTATCCGGCGGGTGGCCCGTAGGGCACCAAAGCAGCACCATAACAGCACCAAAGCAGTACCAATAGCGCGCCAATAGGAACTAAGCCGACGCTGTGCAGCCCTCGCCGCGGGGCCATCCTCGAGCTCTGGCGGTACTGTGAACGTGTGTCCGCTGAAGAAGAAATCCCGCAAGCACCCGCACCTTCGGAACCGGAAGGACGGGGGCTGCGCTTCGCGTACGTTGCCGGCGTGACGCCGGGGAAATGGATCCGGCGCTGGGAAGAGCGGATGCCGGACGTTCCGCTGAGCTCCTTTATGTCCGACGACGGCGCGCAGCTGTCAGTCCTGCGCGACGGCGCCGCGGACCTCAGTTTCGTCCGCCTCCCGGTGGAGCGCGAGGGCCTGAACCTGATTCCCTTGTATGAAGAGCAGCCCGTGGTGGTTGCCCCCAAGGGCCACGAAATTTCGGTGTTCGAGGAGGTGGCACTGGCCGACCTTGCCACGGAAACGTTCCTGGACGTGACCGGGCTTGGTGGCCCGGAAATGGCGTTGCAGGTGGTTGCCTCCGGCGCGGGGCTCGCCATCCTGCCGATGTCGGTTGCGCGCCACTTCAACGTGAAAGACACGGTGGCGCGGAAGCTCACCGGCGCCCCGACCACGCAAATTGCGCTTGCCTGGTCCAGCGAGCCCAACGACCATGCACCGGACGAGGTGATTGAGGAGTTCATCGGGATCGTCCGCGGGCGGACCGCCCAGAGCTCCCGCCAGCCGTCGGCGCAGGTTGAGAAGCCGAAGAAGGAACCGAAGCCGGACCGGCGGGGGACCGGTGTCAAGAAGCCCAAGGTTGCACAGCGCTACGCCCCCAATCCGGACAAAGGCCGCGGGAAGGGTTCACGCAAGAAGGGAAAGCGCTAAGGCTCCTGCCGTAGGCTGCGCAGTTTTGGACGCCGCGGCCCTTAGGCGGTGCAGGCGTCCTTCAGGGCTGTGACGGACTCAGCGGGGACCTGGTCGCCGGCTTCGGCGATCTGCCGCAGGGGAGTGGTGATCTCCGCCGGCACGCCTGCGGTCTCCGCGCCGGCCACAAGGCCACCCAGCACTTCCTTGTCCTTGACGCTGACGAGCCCGTCTTCCACGAGTGCACAGATCTGGCCCTTGACCTGGTCGGCGGCTGCGGTGGCAACCTGGGATGCTCCGTCGTTCACGGCTTTTTCGGCTGTTTCCTGAACCTGGCCGCAACCGGTCAGCACAACGATGAGGGCGGCAAAGGACAGGGCGGCGAGGCTGGATTTCATCCTCCCACCCTAGCAAGGGCGCCTGTGCGTCGACTGAACCGGGTGCCGGCGGACCGAACCTACGGCGCCGGGCCGCCTGTGCCGCCTGCGTCAGACGGAGACGCGACCCGTGGTGCCGCGCACGATCAGGGCGGGCTCGATCAGCTTGCGGCCGGGTCCGAGGGCGGGGTCCTGGATCCGTGCCAGCAGGGTGTCTGCGACGTCGACACCCACCAGGTCGCTCCGGTTGTCCACGGACGTGAGGTCCAGGTACCGGGATTTGGCCAGCTGGGAGTTGTCGTAGCCGATCACCGAAAGGTCTTCCGGTACGGACAGGCCCCTGGCCTTCGCGGCCGCGAGGGCACCGAGGGCCATGGTGTCGTTTGCGGCGAACAAAGTAGTGGTGTCGGGTTGGTGGTCAAGCACCCAGCACGCAGCCGTGTAGCCGTCCTCCTCTGACGTTCCCTGCGATTCGCCCGCGATCCGGACCTTGAGCCCGGCTTCGACGATGCGTTTGCGGAAGCCCTCACGCCGGTGCGCGGCCGCTCCGTCCGAACCGGAAAGGTGCATCGAAATCAACACGGGCGGATTCCTCCCCGCCGTCCACGTCCCCAACATGGATCAGATCCTGGAAAGCGACGCGGCCCGCGACGACTACCTGGCGATCTTCGAAGGGACCGGTGTCGCGATCGCCGGCCTGAACTGCAACGGCAACCCGCTGCACCCAATGCGTGAGATCGGCGAGAAGCATGCCGAGGACATCCGCCGCTCCATCCGGCTGGCGCACCGGCTGGGACAGGACCGCGTGGTGACCATGTCCGGCCTGCCCGGCGGCGAGCCCGGGGCCACCACGGTCAACTGGGTGGTCAACGCCTGGAACTCGGCCGCCCTGGACGTGCTCGACTACCGGTGGGGCATCGCCGCCGATTTCTGGAAGGAAACCGCCCGGGCCGCCGCGAAGGACGTCCGCGTCAACACCGGGAACGCCGCGCTCTACGGTGTCCTGGACAACAGCTTCCGCCGGCTCTCGCCGGAGGAAAACCGCACCAACCTCGGCGGCGACGAGTGGCCCAACGAATGGCCCCAGGATCCGCTTGGGACTTCGTGGCACTCGGCCGCGGGCACGACACCGCCTACGAGGACACCTCCCTGGGCCGGATCGAAGGCCTCCAGGTGGCATTCGTCTTTTAAATGGCTATTCGGTTGCAAATGCCTGGCCGTGTGCACTGACGTGCTGCACGATGTTCCGGCCAGCCTGTTTCAGGGCTTCGGCTGCCAAGCCGGGGTCGCGGGACGTGTCGTGTGCAGTGATGTCGGTAAGGGCCACAACTCCGGACAGGCCCAGATCGCTGGCTGCTTCCCCGTCGAGCACCGAGGTGCCGACTGCCGCCCACACCGGCGTGTCTGCGGCGCGCGTGCAGACGGCGGAGATGAGTTTGCCGTCCGATGTCTGGGCGTCGAGGCGGCCTTCCCCCGTCACCACCAGGTCGGCCTGCTGCGCGTGCTCATCAAAGCGCAGGAGGTCGAGGAAGTAGTCCGCTCCAGAGACGAGTGATCCGCCCAGAAGCAGCAGTCCGAAGCCAATGCCTCCTGCGCTGCCCGCACCCGGAGTGCCGGCGAGGGCCTCGGCGTCGATCCCCGGAAGCGGTCGGCAGGCGTTGACCAGGCCGTCCAATCCCCGGTCCAACAGGGAGATCTGGGCGGTATCCGCCCCTTTCTGCGGCCCGAAAACGTGTGCGGCACCCTGCAGTCCCCGGAGCGGGTTGGTGACGTCGCTGGCGCCGACGATTGCTGTTCCGCCGAAATTGAAAACGCCGCCCAGGCCCACCTGGACGATCCGGTCCAGCGACCCGCCGTCCGGTTCCACGGCGTTCCCGTCGGCATCCCGGAATTCCGCGCCCAGGGCGGCCAGCATTCCGGCGCCGCCGTCGGTGCTGGCGCTGCCGCCCAGGGCCACCACAATGCGCTCGGGTTTGAGCTGCGCCGCTGCCAGAATCGCCTCACCCAGGCCGCGGCTGGAAGCCGACAACGGACGAAGCGCTCCCCGCAGCGTGGCCAGGCCGCATGTCCCGGCCACCTCGACGACGGCCGTGGTCCCGTCAAACGCGATCTGCGCCTCTGTCATTTCTCCGTCAGCGCCTGTCACCTCGATTGTTCGCGGCTGTGAGCCGGCGAAGACCGCCGCCTCGACGCTGCCGTCCCCGCCGTCGGCCAGTGGCAGGACGGTGACCTCAAGGCGGGTGCCGTTTGCGGTCGACTCGATGCCTGAGCGGATGGCGTCAGCGACGCCGATCGCGTTCAGGCAGCCCTTGAATTTGTCCGGTGCAATCAGGATGCGGACCGGGCGCGCTGCCTCCGGCAGGGCCTCGGCGCGGGAATCGTCGGTTCCGTGGGTGGTATTGGCGGATTGCAGCATGCTGGTGGTCTCCGGTGGGGTCGTTGGATGGGCTTGTGGCTATCGGCAGCCGTGGATTGTCTAACAAGTACACACTCTTGAACGCGAATTGTCTAGCAAGTGCACATGGATAGCAGGTAGTCTTGTCTTTCGGACTCACGTAATGTTGTCCCGAGACTGAGGAGAGTGCCGTGGCCACGCAGCTGATGACCGTATCCGTCGTTCAGGCGATCGCCGACGACATCCGCTCGCGGATCCTGCGCGGGGAGTACCCATCGGACACGTCCTTCACGGAGACGGATGTGGCCGCCCGGTACGAAGTCGCCAGGCCCACAGCGAAGGCCGCGATAGAAAAACTTGTTTCCGAGTCGCTCCTGGAACGCCGCACGAACAAGACAGCAAAAGTCATGACGCTGGGACCGGATGACGTCAGGGACATCTACCTCACCCGGGCACGGCTGGAGAAGGCCGTGTTGCTGGAGCTGGCGGAGTCCCGCACGGTGCCACCGGCCGCCGTCGCCGCTCAGCGCGACCTGGAGAGGATTGACTCGGGTTCCGGCCTGGACACGGTCGACCCGGACATGCGGTTCCACATGGCGCTCGTGGACAGCATCGGCAGCCCGCGGACCAGCCGGATGTACGAATCGCTCGTTTCGCAGGTGAGGCTCTGCATGGCACAGGTACAAGGTTTGGAACTGGTCCAGCCCGAGCGAATTGTCAGGGAGCACCAGCACCTGCTCGACCTTATCGCGGCCGGCGACGGGCCGGCTGCCACCGCATTCCTGGATGAGCACCTAAGCCGGCCCCGGGAACGCCTGGTCGCAGCCGTGGGCGGCCTGCCCGGTCCTGAGGCCGACCTCGGGTCGTCGCTGGACGCGCAGGGCTAAGCAGGCCCTAGCCCTGACGGGCCTTCATCCGTGGATTCTTCTTGTTGATGACGAAGGTCCTGCCGCGGCGCCGCACGATCTGCGCCCCCGGTATCTTCTTCAGTGCCCGCAGTGAGTTCCGTACTTTCATGGGTATTTCTCCTTTTACTTGGGTGGGGGAGTGAGGGTTGTGGCCTGCCTCGGTTAGGAGGTCAGGGTGAACTCGAACGGGTCGGGCAGGTCTGCGGGGCGCGCGTCCATTTCGGCGTCGGTGAGCTGGCAGTCCTCAAGCAGCCGGGCGAATTCCGCCGGGTCGAGGTGTTCACCGGTTGCTGCGATGACGGTTCCGCGATCGCCATGGCCGGAGTGCAAATCCAGGGAGGTGTCGCGGTCCGTTGCCCCACTGGACTGGGGCTGCGCCGTTTGATCGGCCAGCCATGGGCCGGTGTTTTCGAGCCAGACGCGGGGTCCGATTCCCTGGATGGCGATCCTGCAGTCCGGGGCTGTCGCGATCCACAGCCGGCCGCGCAGCCAGCAGCACCCCTCGGCCAGCCTTGCCAGGGCGTCCCGGAAGCGTTCGGCGTGGAGTGGGCGCTGGACTCTTTGCGTGACGGTGACGAAAGGTGAGGCGGGTGCTTGGGCCGGAGTCCGCACGGACCCGGCGATGGTCCTGCCCATGGCCTCTGCATAGTTGTGACTGCCGCGTCGTTCGGCATCCGCGCCGTCAGCGATGCGCGCGTGCGGTGCTAGCTCGTCGAGCAATTGCACGCCACGGGCGCGCTGGTCCGGGTTCACCGGAACGAGTAGTGGATCGGCCAGCAGGACAGTGTCGCTGAAGGCGAGTTCACCGATCAGGAACTCTCCGGGCGTGCGCTGGTCCTCCGGCGTCGGGGTGAACCCGGATTCAAACAGGGTGTGGTGGTCCCAAATATGGTCCTCGAGGGAATCCGGTGCGCACGCCAGCATCACAGAACGGACAGTGAACTGGCTGGTCAAACCCTGTTTGAGGGCGCTGACCGCTGCAGCGGCGGGGACCGCGGGCGGCAAAGCAATGATGACGTGCTCCTCGCCGCGGGCGAGCAGGCGTTCGACGGTCGGGATCACATCCAGGCGCACCGTGCAGCTCAGGCATCCGTGCTCCAGGCGGGTCTCCTCACGGTCCACGGGGGCGTTGGGGCCAAAGACGCGGCGAACGACGACGCCGTCGTCCAGCAGGTCATGCACAACGAGCATGGCCTCAGGATGGGCAGCGGCCAGCATTTCGCAGGCACGCTGGCGGCACAGGACGTCGAGGGAACTGACAACAGTAAGAAGCATGCCTTCACTCTAAATGAGAATCGTTCGCATTTACAACTGATCCTTCGACGCCCCATTAAGGTGCCGTCATCTTCTGGCTCCTTATCAAGGGCCGGCGCCTCGTGGCCTAGCTCCGTTCTTCGGTCCGATCGGTTCGGTCCGCGGCGGCGTCCGTAGGATGGCATACTTCTTGGTGACTGGAATCTGGGGGACACATGACGATCGAGCCGTACCTGATCTGGGCGCTGTTCGTTGGCGGCGCCACCTTTTCATTTGTCCGCGTTGTGCGGAAAGCCAGGCGCCATGAACGGTTGACTGCCGGCTGGCCAAGGGTCCAGGCCATTGTTACCGGAAGTGTGGCTGGATGGAGCAACGGGGCCGGTGGCACGAGCAATCGCCGTCGCTACTTCCCCACCTACCAGTTCGCGGACTCCTACGGGACACTGTTTGCCGGCGAATCCGAGGTCTCTTCCGCCGGCCAGCCTGTCCCGGGAACGTTCGTAGAGGTGACGTACAACCCCCTCAACCCGAACCAGTCATTCCAGGTGTCGTCCCAGAACCGAATCGCGATCGGCTGCCTGATGGCGTTCTTCGCGGTGTTCGCGGTTGTTTCGTTCGTGTTTATCACTCTCTTCGGGCGGGGCTGAGGCGTGCATCCCATGACATCGCCGTTCGTGCTGCTGCCCGGATTGCTGATGGTGCTGGGCCTGGTCCCGGCGGGTCTGTCCCTGGTCGCGTCATTCCGACGGCGGCGTTTGTTCCGCGGCTGGGTGCCGGCGCAGGCCACCGTCACCGGAAACCTGCACGGCACAGACGGTCCAGCCAGCAGCGGCATGCACCGCTTTGCCCCGTCCTACGAGTTCCAAGACGCCCACGGCCAGCGGTGGCTGGGCCAGGCGGATATCTACGGCCCGGACCAGGAGATCATCTGCACTACCATTCCAGTGATCTACAACCCGGCCAACCCCGCTGAATCTACGCGCCCGGCACATTTCGCCAAAGGCCGGTTTGCGACAGGCATCCTCGTGGCCGGCTTCGGGGCTGCAGCGATGTTCGGGTGGCAACTCCGCTAGGTGCAGGCTGGAAGCCGGCTGTGCTTGGTGTTTTACTGGTGTGAAGAACGGGCGCCGCTGCTATCCGCTGTCCCTTCGGGTGCCGACGAACACGAGTCCTTGGAGGTTCTGTGTGAGCGATCGAGACGACTTCATCACTTGGGTTGGCTCCCGCCTCAAGGACGCCGAGATCGCTTTGCACAATGGGGATGCCGCTCCGCGGTTTGCGATCTGGGCGCGTAGGGAGCCGGTCACCGTTCTGGGCGCTTGGATGTCGGGCAGCGGGGCCGAGGAGGTGGGGAACATTTTCCGCCAGCTGGAAGGCTCCTTCTCGGATTGCACGTCGTACTCGCACGAAGTCATCGCGGCCGACGTGATCGGGGACATGGCTTACACCGTGGGCTACGAGCACACAAGTGCCTCGGTGAACGGAGAGCCGAGGACATACACCCTCCGCGTAACCCAGGTGTACCGCCGCGAAGACGGGGAGTGGAAGGTGGCTCACCGCCATGCCGACACGGTGGTGCAGCCGGAAGCGTCATAGGGAGCCCGGCTGGTTCTTGATCTTGGGCTATACGCGCCTGTCCGGGCGGCTCTTTAGGATGGAACTCATGACCCAACCTGTGCCCATGAACTCCCCGACGCCGAACATCTGACCGCGGCGCTGGAACGGACAGAACCCGGAAACAAGACCTAATCAAGGATCTCAGTTTCCGCAGACGCGGACACTTTGGCCTGCTGACCGGGCTCGTCACGCTGGGCGGAGCCTTGATTGGCTGCGGTGCCTTCAGTAACCCGCATGGATCGCAGCTTACGCGGGCTGAGTTCGTATAGACTCTGCGTGTTGCCCCGGACCCCGGTGACTCCCCGTAATGGCGGACGTCACAGGAGGAATTACCGATGCGAGGCAATCAAGTGTTTGGGTGCGCGTCCGTGCACCCGCACCACCAGTCCAGGCCACTCGTTCCTGCGGCCCCGCTTAGAGACGGTGCGGGAACCTTCCGGTCCGGCGGCGCTGCCGATGACACCGGCGGCGCGCCCCCGGCGCCACCGTCGACTGGACCCAACGACAGCCTCCCGATGCAGCCTGGCATGAACCGGCGCCGCCCACCCGACCAGCGTCCCGACGGCGTCGTGGCAGCAGCTGACCTCGACGAACTGCTGCTGGAAGAGATCGAGCGTCTCACGGCAGAGCTGAAGGGACTGGCCGCCCTCTACGTCTCGCTCCGGTCCGCCCCTTCAATCAGTGCCACGGCCCGAGCGGTCGATCTGGACCAAACCCTGGAGAGAATGGCCGCGAAAGCCCTGGACATCCAGATAGTGTCCCGGCATGCATTTCTCCGGAGGCAGTGGCCGAGCGAGGAGTCGGCCTGGGCAGGCGAATTCAATCAGGAATCCGAGTTAGGAAAAGCAGAATGATCAGCACCATCGACGGCGGACTCGAATTTCTCATCGAAACCAATGACGCACATCGCCGTGACGAGTACCTGAACGCCGCAGTCGAAGCAGCGCTCCAATACGCGACGAAAGAGGTCAGGCGCGGCATCTTGGTCACACGCCACGGCCACACTACTTTCACCGTGGCTGTCAGCGGAAAAGTCCCGTACGGGCAGACCTGGGAAGAAAGCAGCCCGCGGTGACCCAACAGGCGCCCTCGTCGTCAAATGTCTCCTCCCGAAACCCACAATGGCCCCGGGGGATCATGGCCACCTCCGGGGCTCTGGGTCAGGGCATTTGATGGGGCCCTGTTAACCTGTTAGAGCCGTAGGACTCCGTTGATTACCGCGGTCGCCGTTTCTGGCAGGCTCCGGTTGTTGGAGCGTGCATGGCTGCGCAACCGTTTGAACGCCTCTTCCATGTCTACGCCCGCCGTGTGGGCTATGACACCTTTGGCCTGTTCAATGAGTACGCGGCTGTTCAGCGCGCTCTGTAACTGTTCGTTGACCAGAGCTGACTCCCTGATGGTGCGTTCCTGCAGGATGGTTATGGTCGCCACATCTGCCAGTGCCTGGCCGATGGACGAATCCTCCTGCGTGAGTGCGCCGGGGTTATCACCGAAAAGGCCCATGGCTCCTATCGTGGTGCCCCGGACGCGCATGGGCACGGCCTGGACTGACCGGAATCCTTGGGAAAGAGCTGCGGTCCGGAACTCGGGCCATTTCCCGCCCATGGTCTCTATGTCCTCCACGACAACGACCCTTCCGGTCTGGTAGCACTCGACGCATGGGCCGTCGCCGGCCCGCAGCTGGAGTATTTCCACAAGTTGGCTTCGTTCGCTCGTGGACGCGACCACCTGCAGATGTCCGTGCGGATCGGCCAGCAACAAGCCCGCAGCCGAAGCGTCGAGCAGTTCAACAGACGACTCGACGAGTGCGTGCAACAGCTCGAGCATGTCGTAGTCGGCAACCAGCGTGTCCGTGATTCTGACGAAGGCCGCGCTGACACGCTCCGCGCGGCTTATGCTCACCATGGGCTCATTTTACTGCAGCCCGGGGCGGCCGGGTGCCTCACGATGCGGAGCGAAACTAAGCCGGCCCTGCAAGACTTCATCCGCGGTTTCGCGCAACGTCAGGGCCTTGGCGAAAGCATGCGCGCGGAGCAGCAACAATGCCTCTGTCGCCGTAGTTCCTGCCTGGGCCAGAACCATCCCGGTCGCCTGGTGAATCTCCCGCCGGGACATAAGGGCTGTGTCGACCGTGGGATCTGTGTCGGGTGAGTTCACGGACAGAACCCGACGAAGAAGATGCCATGCTGTCTCGTCGGCGATTACCGCTGCCGTTGACTGATCGGAGGTGCTCAGACTCCCCGGCGTCGTACGGTGAAGTTCGACCACACCCAGGTCCAGGGCCCCCACGGTAAGGGGGTAAACAAAGATCGCTGCCACCCCCGTCTTTTCGAGCGCCTTGCTGAGGACGGGCCACGAGTATGGAAGCGGGGAATGAACATCGGGGACCAGCACCGGCTGCCGTGTCCGCGCGGCCTCCCATCGAGGACCTTCGCCAAGGTCAAACTGCAGCTCGTCAAGACGGGTTGCGATCGCGCCGCTTGAACATACAAGGGTCTCCGCGCTGGCCCCGCCGAACATGGTCACGGCGGCCCCGTTGACCGGCAAGTGAAGCAGAAACGGGGCGCAGAGGTCCACGCCATCAGTGCCATCCGGGACCGAAGGGGCGAAATCAGGCATCAGTCCGTCCCCGCTCGACGAGTGCGGTCCTGCTGGCGTGTCCAGCGTCCATTTTGAGCCTCAGATCACTTCCCCCGCCGCGGTAGAGCCCGATTGCACGCTGAACCGGAACAACTGGTTTACCGCTAAGAATAGTCCCCTCACTCCGAGCCCGCAGGCCAGCCCCTGACAGGTGCACAAGGCGCTTGCCTTCTACCTGCGGCTGTTGGACCTTCGGCATGTTTCGACCATATGGGCCAGCAGGGCCCTTTCCGGAGCGCCGTGGTAGGCCACACACTGACGCAGCCGTTGCTTGACTTCGGCGAGGGCTGGATCAGGATCGGCGAGAAGCCAATCGATTATTTCCTGTGACTGCACCGCTAAGCGCGATTCCCCGGACTCAGCAGGCAATGGAACAGGGCCGTCGGGAGATGCGGAGTTTGATGTGAGTGGCATTTTTTGCTTCCGGACGGCGCGCGCGAACATTTGCGAAGCCAAGGTCCGGGGCTCACTAATGCAGTGTATGTCCGCAAAGAAGTTCGCGGAAGTGCTGTCGCGGAGTGCGGTTCGGCAACACGTCCCAACTGACGAATGCGCCCCTAACTCCGATCCCCCTGCGGGCACGCTAACAGTCACAGCTGTGGTGCAGGTTCGCCGCCCGTCCACGCGAACGGGTTAACATGCGGGGATAGTTTCCGGATCGCGGAATTCGAATTCCTTGCGTGAAGTTCGACGCCGGACCCGGGCAGCATGCGTTCGGGTGTGTCGAATTTCAGCTCCAAAGGTGTTGTGGGTACGCCAAGAGCACGGGCCCCCGAACCGTCGTCTAAACTTTTCGAAGCATCATCGGTAATGGGGGCAGCCGATCATGGATTCCCCGTGCTATGAGCGCCATCGGCCAACAGAAACGGGAACGTAAGAACTATGAGTCACCCCAGTTACCCTCATTCGCCCCAGAATGACGCCGGAGCAGGAGCTCCCCCGATCCCGCCATCCAGCTTCGGCGGGCCGTACCCGGGTGGACAGCAGGGCGGCTACCAGCCAGGACCCGGTCCGGGGCCCTATGGCCACGTTCCCTACGCCAATGGTCCGGGAAAGTCCTTCGTGACCACCTGGATTCTGTCCCTTCTCCTGGGCGGTCTGGGTGTGGACCGCTTTTACCTGGGCAAGATCGGCACCGGCATCGCCAAGCTGCTGACCGCCGGCGGATTCGGCATCTGGTCCATCGTGGACCTGATCATCACTCTGACCGGAAGCGCCAGGGACAGGGACGGCCGTCCGCTGGAAGGGTACCCGGAGAACAAGAAGATGGCATGGATCGTCACCGGCGTCGTCTGGGTCGTCGGCATGATCGTGGGAACCGTGGTCACGCTCGCATCCTTTGCGTCCGCCGCAGCCATGGTGGAGGAGCTTCAGAAGTCCCCGGCAACACAGTCTGCCGCTGCAGAAGACCCCGCAGCTACCGAAGCGGCGCCCGCCCCGTCCTCGGGAACCGGTACTGATGCGTACTCTTTCGTGGTTACCGTGTCCGAGGGCAACACGGTGAAGGTCAGCGTCGCTGACTCCGTCTATGTCACTGAGATTCCCACCCAGTCCTACATGAAGCCGAACAACGGAGGATTCCTCCTGGTGGAGGTCTCCTGGGAGACACTGACCGGAACCAGCAGCTCCAATCCTGCAAACTTCGAGGCATACGATGCAGACGGCAAGGAAGGCGAACGTATCTACCTGGAGGAGGGGAGCCTGCCGACCGAAACGGACAGCCAAGTTGGGCAGGTCCACAGCGGGGTGATTGCGTTTGACATCAAAAACGGTCCGACCACTATCGCGATCATCGATGACTTCGGCGACAAGGCATCGACCTTCACCCTGACGGCTCCGGTCGGTTAGTAGTCGATCCTCGCCCGGCAACAACCCGCGGCCCCGTTGTGGGGCGGTGGGTTTTTGTTTGTGCAATGCGGGTGTGGTTGGGGTTCCGTCAGGTGTGTCTGGGAGAGCCGCTGGATTCGCGGGGAATGAGTGTTGGCATGGCCGGGCGTATGTGGGGTTCCTTGCCTGGGTTGACGATGAGATCGATGGCGGTGCCGGCGATCTGGTCGAGGGGGACACGAACGGAGGACAGGGGGTGGGGAGCCTCGCCGAGAGCGGTATGTCGTTGTAGCCGACCAGCGCAAGGTCTGCTCCGACGGTAATGCGGCCTCGGTGAGCGGCTGCCATGATCCCCATGGCAATGTTGTCATTGGCGGCGAACGCGGCGGTCGTGGATACTTGCTTCTTCCATTGCCCGGCGGGCGCCGGCGAGGCGGGCGATGCCCGTAGAAGTGAAGGCGGGGCCGGTGACGACCGCGATGTCGAGGTGGCCCAGGTCAATGAGGTGGTGGACGGCCAGGTAGCCGCCAATTTCATCGTCCCCGAGCGCCGATGGGCTCTCGCCGTCGGTGCGCAGCACGAGGGCGTGGGCCACGCCGCGTTTCCGCAGCAGCCGGGGGAGTTCGTCGTCGAGCCGGGCCGTGGCCAAGATGAGGCCGTCGACATTTCGGTCGAGGAGTGTTTCCGCGGCCCGGCGTTCGTCGCCGGGGTCGTCGCCGCTGGTGGCGACCATGGCGAAGTAGCCGCGCGCTGCTGCGGCGCGCTCAAGTTCCTCGAACATCAATGCCATCACCGTGTCGCTCAGGCGTGGCACGAGCACTCCGAGCGTGCGCGTTTCGCCCCTGCGCAGGTCCATCAAGGACCACCTGGGCAAATGGGTGGGCGTCCTGGCCGGATTCTTCGTCTTTGGCATCACGCTGATGTTCTCCGTCGGCAACGCCGTCGGCTCCGGCCTGGGCCTGTCCCTGGTCTTCGGCAGTTCCCCCGTTCTGTGGACCGTGGTCTGCACGGCCGCCGTCGGGTTCGTCCTGACCTTCCGCAACGTCTACGGCATCGTGGAGAAAGCCCTGCTGGCCATCGTCGTCCTCATGGGCATCGCCTTCATCGCCAGTACCGTCGTTGCCCAACCCGACTGGTACCGGTCCATGGAAGGCATCGTCCCGACGCTTCCGCCCGGGAGCGAGATCCTCATCGTGGCACTCGTCGGAACCAACTTCTCCATCAACGCCGCCTTCTACACGTCCTACGGCATCAAGGAAAACCGCCGCACCCGCGCCGACTACCGCGACATCATTCTTGTCGACACCATCCCCGGCATCATGACAGCACTGGTCATTATGGTGTCCGCCGCCGTCCTCGGCCAGGCAGGAGGGGAAGCCACCTCCATCGGCGCCCTCGCCTCGATCTTCGCGCCGCTGGCAGGACCTGTCGGCTCGATGCTGTTCGCTCTGGGTCTCTCGGGCGCGGCATTTTCGTCCATGATCGCCAACGCCACCGCCGGCGGCACCATGCTTTCCGACGCCCTTGGCCGCGGTGCCAAGGCAGGATCACCCACCGCCCGCATTTTCACAGGAGTCATCCTGGCCTTCGGACTGGTCATCACCATCTCCTTCCAGGCCTCACCCGTGGGACTCATCGTCATCGCCCAATCCCTCACCGTGCTCATCGCACCCCTCCTGGGCGTCCTGATGTTCATCATGAGCAACAAGGCGGCAGTTATGGGAGGCCTCCGCAACAAGTGGTGGCACAACCTCTTCGCCGCCATCGGCCTCATCGCGATCATCGCCTCATCCCTCCGGCTCATCAGCACCCTCCTCGGCTGAGGACTGGAGACCACCAGCCAAAAATCAGGCAGCGCCCTCGCCCAACAGGCGAGGGCGCTGCCCTGGCGTTCCGACCGGCCGCACATAGTGCATGGGCAGAGACCCGAAGCCGGGCAGCCGACCGTTGTCAGTCGCAGTGGAGAGGCCTAGACTCAGCCCACAACCCCTATCGGGGAGAACTCCAGAACCCTTCAATCATCCGATGTTCTGGGCGTGCGGAATGGTTCGTGTTCTGGGCACAAGCAGAACGGGAGTCAGCCATGACCAAGTACTTTTTCCAAGCAAACTATGTGGGCCAGGGAATCAAAGGCCTGATGCAAGAGGGCGGGTCCAAGCGTCGGGACGCGGTCGTTAAAGCCCTGGATTCCGTTGGCGGTTCACTGGAATGCTTCTACTACGCGTTCGGCGAGACGGACGTTCTGGGGGTCTTCGAGATTCCAGATCAGCCCAGTGCTGTGGCACTTTCCCTGATGATCAATTCCACCGGCGCCGTGAACCTGCACCTCACGCCGCTCATGACGCCTGAGGATATTGACGCAGCAGTGGGCAAGACACCCTCCTACCGCGCGCCCGGCCAGTAGCGGGGCAGGACGAATTCGAACCGGCTGCTGGCGCACCGGTCTCATACGGTCTAGAGGAGTGGGTGCCCCGGCTGGTTCGGGGATAAGACGCCGTCGTCGTCGACATCGACCGCAGGAAGTTCACCGGAACCGGCGGCGACGCGCCATTCGTCCACCTGGGCTGAGTCGGTCAGGATTCGGATAGGGACCTGACGCACGATGCGAGAAGGTCCCGCAATTGCTGTTGTTGAGTGAAGTTGAGCCCCCGACCCATTTGAGCCTCCACGGACCTGGCAGCGGCACTGGCGGCCTGCAGTCGCTCCCGGCCCAGGGGCGTGAGCTGGACGGGAAGGGTCCGGCCGGTGGAGGGCTTATCAGGCCGGGAGACGAGTCGATCCCGTTCGAGTGACTGCAGGAGGACGTTCATCGACTGTCGGGATACGAAGGCGCCGCGGGCCAGGTCGGAGTTGGAGAGACCGGGTCGCTGGGCGAGGAGCTCAAGGCATGCGTACTGCGGCACCGTCATCCCCAGCGGACGCAGCGCAGCATCCATCTCGGCCCGCAGCACATTGTGCGCCTGTTTGAGGAGGTAGCCCAGGGACGTATCCAGGTCCACTCCAACGCCATCTTGACTCATGTCAATATTCTGACATACGTTGATGCATGTCAATGTACTGACATAACGAGGAGGCACTTCCATGGCTGCTATTGGTCCCGATTTCATTTCCCTGCAGGTGCGCGATTTGGAGCGCTCGGCGGCATTCTACGAACGGCACTTAGGGCTTGCGCGATCCAAGGCCGGCCCGCCGCACGCTGTCGTCTTCGACACGCACCCTGTTTCGTTCGCGGTGCGCGAACCGGTACCGGGAACCAGCTTCGACACAGTCCCCCAGCCGGGAGAAGGCGTTGCGCTCTGGCTCCGTGCGACGGACGCCCAGCAGCTTCATGATGCTCTTGCCGCGATCGGTACGCCTATCACCTCGGCGCCGTTCGACGGGCCCTTCGGGCGCACATTCACCTTCGCCGATCCGGACGGGTACAGGATCACGATCCATGACGCCGTCTAGATGTAACCGTCCCGATGGCTTGTGGACGACCAGAAAGGCCCCCTCGCTGAGGGGGCGTTTCTCGTCCGTTGCCGGAATCTTGCCGAAGGCGGGCTCAGATCCACTTTGGTGCGGCGGGAACCGCACCATTTTGGACTGCTGCGCTGGGCCCGGTGGCGGCGACGCCTCGGGTGCCGCGGCCTGCGGCCCATTCGACGACGGCGGCCAGCGGGCCGGTTACCACGGTGGGGGAGTCCGACGTCGGGTCCCCGAACGTGAGGTCGGTGCCCGTCACCTTGATGAGAAGTCCCTTATCGGTGCCGCGAGTGTGCCAGGCGCCGGTGATGTCGTTCAGGAGCCGTTCCAGTACGGGTGCGGGGATGTCGCTGAAGGTGGCGCCGTTGGCGAGGTCGACGGCGTGGATCCAGACTTCGCGGGTGCGCATCCAGACGGTTTCCTCGGCCGGGACGGCCCGGCCCTGGGCCGTTTTGACCTGGTGGTGCCAGGCCTCGGCCGGGAGGTCGCGCCATTCGACGTTCAGGTGCACCGCGGAGTGGTCGAACAGGTGCCGCAGCGCGATCGGAGACAGCGTGGCGCCGAAGTTGATTTCGTGATCCCGGGCCTCGGTGGAGGCGTACATGGGTGTCTCCACCCCGGTGGCCGCCCACTCAACCAGCCGCGCGATGGCGCGGGCGTTGTAGCCGATGTGTGCCGTGAGGTGGCGGCGGGTCCAGCCCGGCAGCAGCGAATCGCCGTCGAGCTGGGCATCGGTGAGTTCGTTGAGCTTGCGGGCGAAGAACGCCGTGCCCCGGCGCGCCTGCAGCAGGGCCTCCAGGAGCGCCGGGTCCGTGGTCCGGTCGGTGCGGGCGACCATCAGGCTTCCTTGATGACGCGGTTCTTCAGCTGGCCCAGGCCCTCGATGGTGGTGACCAGGAGCTGGCCTTCCTGCAGGTAGCGCTTGGGGTCCTGGGCGTGGCCCACCCCTCCCGGGGTGCCGGTGGCGATGACGTCGCCCGGGTTCAGCGTGATGATGGTGGAAATGTAGGAGACCAGGAACTCGGGCGTGAAGACGACGTCATTGGTGGGCGTCTGCTGCTGGATCTCACCGTCCACCGCGGTGGTCATGAGGCCGCCGCTGAACTCGTCCCTGGTGACCAGGGCGGGCCCGAACGGGGTGGACTTCTCCCAGGTCTTGCCCTGGAGCCACTGGACGGTGCGGAACTGGTAGTCGCGCATGGACACGTCGTTGAGGACGGCGTACCCGGCGATGTGCCCGGCGGCGTCCGCTTCGCTGATCCGGCGGCCCTTCTTGCCGATCACGACGGCGAGTTCGGACTCCCAGTCGACCGTATCGGATTCCTGCGGCAGGGCCAGGTCATCGTTCGGGCCGATCAGGGATTCCTGGTACTTGGCGAACAGGGTGGGGTGCTCCGGGACTTCCCGGCCCATTTCCTTGATGTGGTTGCGGTAGTTGTGGCCCACGCAGATGATCTTCCCCGGGAAGGGCACGACGGCGGCGAGGTCCGCGCCGTCGAGCGGGTGCGTGGCGCCGTTCGCGGCCTTCGCGGTTCCCTCCCAGTCCGGGGTGCGCAGGAGTTCGCCGACGTCGGCGAAGCCGTCGATTTCGGTCAGGGTGGTCCCGTCCTGACGGACAGCCTTGGTGCGGTTTTCAGTGCGGAGGGTGAGGAGTTTCATTACTTGTTGCGTCCTTCGGTGTAGGTGCGGCTGAAGTTCAGCCGTTCGAAAATGGGGGCGTCACTGAAGCGGAAGAGATCGAATTCGGACTCTGCCTGCAGGGACCATTCCTGCCAGGAGGGGACGACGAAGAGGTCGCCCTTGGCCAGGGTCCTGGTCTCGCCGTTCAGGACCACCGTGCCGGAGCCTTCGAAGACCTGCCAGACGCTGGAGCCGACCTCCCGGACCGCTTCGGTGGCGGCACCGGGCCGGAGCCGGTGGAATTCGGCGCGGATGGTGGGCATCACGTCCCCGCCCGTGGTCGGGTTCGTGTACCGGACCGCGGCGTGGCCCTGGGACACGGTGGCCGGGTGGCCCTCGTCCTCGAGCAGCAGCTGCTCGGCCAGGGCCAGGTTGGTGTGTTCCCAGCGGTACGCGGCGATCGGGGAGCTGGTGGTGTCATCCATGCCCGAGAGCGGGCGCAGGCCCGGGTGGGCCCAGAGCCGCTCGGAGCGGGAGATGTCCGGGGTGGCCTCGTCCGTGACGCGTTCGGTGCCGAACTCGAAGAAGCCGGCGTCGGCGTAATGCACGAACGGGATGTCCAGTCCGTCGATCCAGGCCATCGGCTCATCGGTGTCGTTGTGGTGGCCGTGGAAGTTCCAGCCCGGCGTCAGCAGGAAGTCCCCGCGGGACATCCGCACCGGGTCCCCGTTCACCACCGTCCAGACGCCCTCGCCCTCAACAACGAAACGGAACGCGTTCTGCGAGTGGCGGTGTTCCGGGGCGGTCTCACGGGCACCCAGGTACTGGATCGCCGCCCACAACGTCGGCGTGGCATACGGCGTACCGGCCAGGCCCGGGTTCGCCAGAGCGATCGCGCGGCGTTCCCCGCCACGGCCCACCGGAACCAGGTCACCGGCACGCGCGGCCAGCGGGTACAGATCGCTCCACCGCCACACATGCGGGACGGCCTTCGGAGACGGGACCATCGGCATCAGATCCGCGATCTCGGTCCACAAGGGGATCAGGTTCTCCCGGTCAAAATCCCGGTACAGCTCCTCCAGCTGGGCAGCTTCCTCCGGCGTCGGCTCCGGAGCAGCATGCCCCGCAGCCACTGATTCATGGGTCGTGTTCTCGGCGCTGATGGACACGTGGGCCTCCTCGGTAGGTCAGAACAGTTCTTTGGCGTAGTTCGACCCTACGGATGCAGCAGTGTGACCCCCAGCATATTCTGCTGGTCAGAATTGTTTGTTCGAGCCTGAAATATCGGGACCGAAGGAGGTTCAGTCCGGCTCCGCCGGGTTGGCCGCGATATCGATCTCCAGCTGCCGGCAGGTTTCGCGCAGGGCGCCGACGAGTCCGGCGTCGAACACCCTGCGGAACCGGGTCGCGGGAGTGGCTACGCTGAGCGCGCCGACGACGTGCCCGTGCCGGTTGTGCAGGGCGATGCCGAGGGCGCTCACGCCCTCCTCCGTGCCTTCAAAGTTGGCCGCGAAACCGTTGGAGCGGATGGACTCAAGCTCGCGCAGGAACGCCGGGTACTCCGCCGCGGGAATGGTGTCACCGCCAATTTCGGCATTGTTGCTGCGGAAGAGCTGCTCGATCATTGGGGGTTCCAGTTCGGCGAGCATGGCCTTGCCTCCGGAGGTCTTGTTGGCTGGCATAACGGTTCCCTGCCTGTCACCAACGCGCAACACGTTGCCACCTTCCACGGTGGCCAGGAACCGCACCTTCGTGCCCACCCGGACCATGAGGTTGACGGTCTCGTTGAGCTGCGCCGACAGCAGCTCCATGTGCGGCTGGGCGAGTGAGCGGAGCAGCCTGGTCCAGCTCAGCCCGGCCGGCCCCACCCCCATCGCCGGACCGGGCACATAGCGGCGGTTTTCATCCTGCACGGCGAAGCCCCGGTAGACCAGCATCGCCAGGAGTCGGTGGGCGGTGGACGGGGCCACGCCCAGCTCCCCGGCGGCGTCCTTGAGCCGCAGCGCACCATCGTCCCGGAGCAGCTGCAGGAGCTGCAGCGCGTTATCCACTGCCTCAATGGAATAGGTGGGCCGCTTCTGCACGGGCTTCCGGGACGACTTGGACGACGGGATGTTCTGCACATCAGAATTCTATGGCGCTTCAGCCGCCACCGCACTGACAGTAGTGGGATGAATCACACACTTCCCGCTGCAGCGCCGCACGGGTCCTTGCAGGGGGCTCCCGCCCCCACTGCCGCTAACGGGCCCGCATCGAGGTTCTCCAAAGGCTCGGCGGCGGCTGTCCTCGTCTGCTGGCTGCTGGTGGTCTTCGACGGCTACGACCTCATCGTCTACGGCACCGTCCAGTCCTCCCTGATCTCCGAGACCGGCTGGGGGCTGAGCAAGGCCACTGCCGGAACCATCGGATCCATGGCCTTCGCCGGCATGATGATCGGGGCGATCTTTGCCGGCCGGATGGCCGACTCCTGGGGCCGCCGCCGCATCATCCTGGGCTGCGCCGTCATTTTCTCGATCTTCACCATCCTTTGCGCCTTCGCTCCCAACGCCGCCGTCTTCGGCGCCCTGCGGCTCCTCGCCGGCATCGGGCTCGGCGGTCTGGTGCCGTCAGCTAACGCCCTCGTTGCCGAGCTGGTGCCCGCCAAATGGCGGTCCACCGTTGCCACCCTGATGATGTCCGGCGTCCCGATCGGCGGATCCATCGCTGCGCTCGTCGGCATTCAGATGATCCCCGCCTTCGGCTGGGAGTCAATGTTCCTGGTGGCCGTACTTGCCCTGGTGGTCGTGGTGCCGCTCGGACTGAGATACCTTCCGGAGACGCTGGCCCCAGTCAGCGGCGGCCGCCCGGTCAGGGAACCGTCCGGCTTCAGTTCGCTGCTCCGCGCCCCGTACCTGGGGGTCAGCGTGCTGTTCGCCGTGGCGACGATTGCCACCCTCTTCGCCTGGTACGGGCTGGGCACCTGGCTGCCCAACCTCATGCAGCTGGCCGGCTACAACCTGGGCTCCGCCCTGACCTTCGCCCTGGCCCTCAACCTCGGGGCGGTGGCCGGCTCGGTCATCACGGCCTGGGCGGGCACCCGCTTCGGTCCGATTCCGACGGCGATCGCCGCCGCCGCCGTCGCCGCCGGAGCGCTCGTGGTCCTCGTGACCGGGCCGCCCGTCGGCGTCGTCTACTTCATGCTGGTCCTCGCCGGCGTGGGAACGCACGGCACGCAGTGCCTCATCATCGCCGCCGTCGCGAGCCACTATCCCGGCCACCTGCGCGGAACCGCGCTGGGCTGGGCCTTGGGGACGGGCCGCATCGGCGCCGTCGCCGCACCCCAGGTAGGCGGCCTCCTGCTGGCCGCCGGACTGGGCGTCAGTTCCAATTTCCTGGCCTTCGCCGGTGCAGCCGCCATCGCCGCTGTCCTGCTGGCCGCCGTCGGCCTCAAACTCAAGTCGAAACTCTCAACCCCACCCTCATCCTCACCAACAGGAGCAAGCAATGTCTGAGCACGCCACGTCCACCGATGTCCTCGTCATCGGAGGGGGAATGGCCGGACTGGCCGGAGCCCTCGCGCTGCGCGAAAACGGCGCCAACGTCACCCTCGTGGAACGGGCCCCCGAATTCGGCGAGGTCGGCGCGGGGCTGCAGATGGCCCCGAACGCGTCCCGCGTCCTGCGTCGATGGGGCCTGCTGGAAAAGGCGCTGGAAATCGGTGTCCAGCCCAAGCACCTGGTGTTCCGCGATGCCGTCACCGGCGAGGAACTCACCCGGCAGTCCCTTGGGGGGGAATTCGCCGGACGCTACGGTGCGCCGTACGTCGTGATCCACCGCAGCGACCTGCACCGGGTCCTCCTCGAAGGCTGTGAAGCGGCGGGGGTCAAGCTTGTCAACGACGTCATGGTCGAGAGCGTTGAAACCGTGAACGGACGCGGCGTGGCCCACACCGCCGCCGGCGTGGACTATGAGGCCGACGTCGTGATCGGTGCCGACGGACTCAAGTCCACCCTGCGTCCGCTCGTGGCCAGTGACGAGCCGGTCTCGTCGGCCTACGTTGCCTACCGCGGCACCGTGCCGATCACCGAAAATACGCCGAAGGCCGATCTGGAGGACGTCATCGTCTACCTCGGACCGGACTGCCACCTGGTGCAGTATCCGCTGCGCAAGGGCGAACTGCTCAACACTGTGGCCGTCTTCAAGTCCCCTTCCTTCGCGCGCGGCGAAGAGCAGTACGGGGGAGTGGACGAGCTCGAGGCTGCGTACAAAGACTGTGTCCCGGCCGTCCAGGAAGCGCTGAAAAACCTGGGCACCGGCATGCGCTGGCCCATGTACGACCGCGACCCGATCGAAAACTGGATCGCCGGCCGGATGGTGCTGATGGGCGACGCTGCGCATCCGATGCTCCAGTACCTCGCCCAGGGCGCCTGCCAGGCCCTCGAGGACGCAGCCGTGCTGCAGGACGCCAGTAACGGCACCGTGTTCACCCCCGACGGCGTCAAACCGGAGGGATGGGACGACGCCATCCGGGAATTCAACATCCTCCGCGCCGGCCGCACCGCCCGGGTGCAGCGCACCGCGCGGGTCTGGGGAGAGTCCTGGCACGTCTCGGGCCTGGCACGGACGCTGCGCAACGTGCTCTTCAAGAGCCGGAAGGACAACGACTTCCAGTACAACGACTGGCTGTACGGCCAGGAGGGCGACGGCGTGCCCGCCATTGATCCGGCTTCCGTCAGGCTGGCGGACCGGATTTCTGCCTGATCCTGCGGCCCCGGCGACCTCGCACAGAGGCCCTCGGGGGCGCCTGCACCCTAGTCCAGGTTTTCCTTGAGCAGGGCGCGGTGTTCGACGGCGGCCTCGTCGTGAAGGGCGCGGCCGGCGTCGGTAAGCTCCAGGAACAGTGAGCGCCGGTCATCTTCGCAGGAGCGGCGGGCGATGAGGCCGGCTTTCTCAAGCCTGTCCACCACCTTGGACATGGCGCTCTGGGTCATGGGGGTGCGCTCACCGAGCTGCTTCATCCGGCATGCCGCGTCCGTGCTGTCGGCCACCAGGTCCAGAATTTCAAACTCGGTCAGGCCAATGCTGAACCGCGCCTCCAGGGCACGGTCGATTGCGCCTGCGGTGCGGAAATACGTGTTCTGGATGCTGCGCCATTGCTCAACCAGCTGCTGGTCCTGCGGTGTTGCCATGCAGCGATTCTAGTTCATGACGAATTAAAAGTCCACGTCATAATATTCCTTGTCATTCAATGACGCGTCATATAAGTTGTTGCCATGACTTCAACTTCCACCCTTGAAAGAGCTGCCGGAGACCGGCTTGCACCTGTGCAATGGACCCGTGCGCAATGGATGCTCCTCCTGGTTCTGTGCACCGTTCTGGCACTCGACGCACTGGACGTATCAATGGTCGGTGTGGCGCTGCCCTCGATCGGCGCCGAACTCCACCTCGGAACCGAATCCCTCCAATGGATCGTCTCCGCCTACGTGCTCGGCTACGGCAGCCTGCTGCTGCTGGGCGGGCGGATGGCTGACCTGCTCGGCCGGCGGCGGATCTTCCTTATCGCGCTCAGCGTCTTCGCTGCAGCCTCCCTGCTTGGCGGTCTGGTGGACGACCCCGCCCTCCTCATTGCCACCCGTTTCGTCAAGGGGCTGGCCGCCGCGTTCACGGCTCCCGCCGGCTTCTCGATCATTACTACCAACTTCGCGGAAGGCCGCGAACGCAACCGGGCCGTGTCCATCTTTACGACGTTTGGCGCCAGCGGCTTCTCCCTCGGCCTGGTCGTGGGAGGCCTCATGACTGCCCTGAGCTGGCGCTGGACCTTCCTGGTCTCGGTGCCTGTGGCAGTCGCCGTCGTGATCCTTGGCCTGAAGTACATCCCCAGGGACGCTGCTGCCGGCAAGGCCGCAGGCGGGGAACAGGACAGCGGACACGACGTCTGGGGCGCCGTCACCCTCGCGGCCGGCATGCTGGGGCTGGTCTACACGCTGGTTTCGGCACCTGGGAACGGCTGGGGATCTGTGGCAACTATCGCCGGATTCGTGGCCTCCGCAGCGGTGCTGGCAGCGTTCGCCGTGATCGAAAACCGTGTCAAACACCCGCTGATCCGGTTCAGCATCCTCAAGGAAGGCTGGGTGGCCCGGGCCAACCTCAGTGCCGTGGGGCTGTTCGGCTCGTATCTGAGCTTCCAATTCATCCTGACGCTCTACCTGCAGTCCGTCCTGGGATGGAGCCCGCTCGGCATGGCCCTGGCGCTGCTCCCGACTGGCCTGCTGGTGGCCTCGAGCGCACCCTTCGCGGACCGGCTCATCGACAGGTTTGGTGCTCCGCGGCTGATCCTGACGGGACTGGCGTCGTTGACGCTCGGCTACGTGCTGTTCCTTCGCGTGGGCACCTCGCCCAGTTACGTGACGGACATTCTGCCGTCCGTCCTGCTGCTGGGCGTCGGTTTCGCCCTGGCCTTCCCGTCCATCAACGTCCAGGCCACGGCAGGCATCCGGAACGCCGAGCAAGGACTGGCGGCAGGCCTGATCCAGACCAGTACGCAAGTGGGTGCCGCCCTGGTGCTGGCCGTCACGACGGCGATGGTCAGCGGTCACGGCAATGCGTCGGACCCGGGTGCCGCCGTGGATGCGGCAGCGATGCTGGAACAGTACCGCCCGGGTTTGATCCTGAGCGCAGCGGTGGCGGTGACCGCCCTCGTGATTGCCGCGGCACCGTCACGCCGGCGGAAGCCGGCGCCAACAGGCAGTTGAGCTGCCGGCCAGCCAGGACCCACACGAGTCCTGGCTGGCGCGGGCTGATTCGCGGCCGGTGCTTCGGATTCCTCTGGGCCGCTAGTCCAGGGGAAAGGTGATGGACACCATGGTGCCTTTGCCGGGGGCGGAATCAATCGAGATGGTACCGCCGGCTTCGTGGACCGCCATGGTCATGAGGCACACGCCGTACCCATGATTCCTGCCCCCAAGGAGTTGGCTTTGGAAGCCGACGCCGTTGTCCGTGATGGTGAGCCGGACACCGTGGTACACGGCGGACAGCCGGAGGGTCAGTTCGGTGGCCTGGGAGTATTTGTATGCGTTGGTGAGTGTTTCCTGCGCGGCCTGATAGAGCAGCAGAGCGCAGGCTGCCGGTATCTCGACGCCATGGTGCGGGGTCTCCCAGCGCACAAATACCCCGTTCTGGCGCAGGGGAATGGTCAGCCTGTCCATGCAGCCGGCGAGTCCCAAGGTGTGGAAGTCACTGGCTATGTCACCCGTAATGACGCCGGCGGCGGTACGTTCGTCCAGAGCTGCTGCTTGACTCACGGCTTTCCCTGCTTCCTTGCATCCCTTGCTGAGCATCCGCACACTTGGTCTGGCTGGATCGGTGCGACTGGATCAAGTCTGAGATCCAAGCATCAAGGAGTTCCGGCAGTTATCCGCAGTTCTCGTGCAGACTTCCGGCAGAATTAAGGCCAACAGCGCCCAGGTCCGGCAGAGTGTCGAACCCCGCCACTGTCGGGGCCCTGCCGTAAACTCGCCCGGTGGCAGATTCAAGCATCGTCGGCAGTGCAGACACGGTGGTGATCCCGGTTTTGGAAGGTCAGACCTGCATTGGCGAGCTGCTTCTGGACTTCAATGACGTGTTGGGAATGACCCCGCGCGAGTGGGGCCCGCCTGACGCCGACGGCTCCGCCGCCGGCCAGCTGCGCCTTTTCTGAGCGCACTAATCACGGCTGGGCCGTACCCCTGCGCCAACACGGCTGCGCCGTCAAGGCTGCAGCGGCAGGAACAGGACGGTGTAGATTCCCAGCGCCGCGAGGATGACCACGCTGGCGGCGACGGCCGCCGTCGCCCTGATGTTCGGCGGCATGGCTTCCCGGGTGATTCCCCGGACGGCCCGGTGGAACCGCCGCTTTTGGGTGAGGTTGATGGCCAGGGCAGCAATTATGGCGCCACCGACGAGAGTTCCGACGAACCAGCCGTGATGCGGCAGCCACCGCAGGAAGACTGCCGCAGCCACGAGCAGCGCCATGGTGGTGCGCCTCCAGGCCAGATCCGTGCGTTCCGGCTGAAGGCCGGAATCGCCGTGCCGGTCGGCGTCGTGCCGGGCAGTCATGCTCAGGCGGGCCGGGCGATGACGAACACCACCATGATGGCGGCGACGAGGGCACCGCCGATGGCCAGGACCGGGGCGATAAGGGGCAACGGCAGCGGTGTTTTTGACCGCATGGCACGTTCCACGTTGAGCCACCGGAAGAAGGAGCCGCCGCCGATCACGAGCGCCAGGACCAGCAGCAGCACTGCAATAGTCTTGCGCAGTTCGGGTCCGAGGAGGTCGGCCATAAACGCCTCGACGGCGACGCCGCCGGCAAGCAAGGCCAGCGACGTGCGGATCCACGCAAGGAAGGTGCGTTCGTTCGCCAGGGTGAACCTCGGATCGGGCTCGGTGCCGCCGCGGAGGATCCGGGACGTGAAACGGTTCCTCGCTTCCGGCTCGCCGCTGTTCGAATCTTCTGTCAACGTAGTCCTTCCGTGCACAGCTAGTTTGCCGGTGCTGCCCCCTATTGCCTACCACGTTTCCGCGCTCCGGTCAGGTGGGACCCGGCCGGCGCTTCCCCAGGAAGCCACGGCTAAGGGGTCCCGGGTTTCCTCCGACAGTTGGGTAGCGTTGTGCGGCGTGGGCACCGGACGGAAAGTTTTGGGCATTGTGGCTTTGTGGTCCGCCGTCGTCGTCAGCGTGTTGACGATCGCGACGGCGGCAGCGGCGGAGCCGTGCCCCGCCGGCCAGGTTCCGGTTGGCGGAGGCGGTGTTTGCGTCCCGCTGAGCCCGTTGCTCCCTCGCCCGACGACGCCGGCACCGTCGCCCACAAAGGCGCCGACGGCGGCGCCCTCGCTCACGGAAACCTCGACGCCGGCCCCCGCCCCGGGCCAGCCCGGCCCGAGCGATACTGCCGTGGAGGTCATGCCAACGGCGCCCGGAACCCAAACGCCTGAAAACAGTGACAGCGATCCGGGAACCGCGGGCGCCGGGGGAGCCGCGCCGTCGTCGTCCGCATCTCCTGCGGTGACGGCGTCGCGGGTCCCCGGCTCATCAGCTGGCGCCTCCCCGGGCGGCCCGGCGGCGGGCATGGCCGCACGGCAACAAGCGTCGCCCGGGAGAACGATGACGATGGCCGGATACCTGCTGGCGTTCGGCGGGGTCATGCTCCTGACGTCATCGGGCGTCGGAATACTGCGGCAGCGCCCCGGAGCTTGTTAGGCTGCGGGCGTCCTAGGCTGCGCCGGACCAGTGCAGCGCAGCCGCGGCCCGCCGTGCCGTCGCATGGATGCGGAAGGCATCCACTGTTGTACGCTGCGGTTCGCAGGCCGGAAGGACAGGGACTGCCAGCGCGGCTGCTGGTACCGGTACCGGAATGCCGGCCGGAGCCGACCCGCCGGCCGAGCAAAGGTCGTTAATCAGCCCCATGCCCGCACATTCGCGGACCGCCTCGATGCCCGCCACTGCCGCCGCCTTCTCGCGAAACGCAGCCGACACAGCCAGTTCTGTTCCGTCAGGGGCGGTGAGCCGGAACCGGTACTGGGCCTCTGCGTCAACGTAAACTTCAAACTTGCCGGCCATAACTAATCCTTCCGGTCGGCGGAGCCTGTCCCCCGGCGGCTTCGCCGCGCACAGGCCGAACGCATCTCTGCGAACATCTTCCGCTGGTCTGGTCGAACGATCAGAATTGATCGGTTCATCAAGTGCTTCAAGTCTGTCGTGGTCCCTTGTACCCTCACAAGACCGATCAAGTTAAGCCCACGTAAAATGCATGCGACGGAATGCCATACCGGGATCCGTCCAATGCGCAGAGGAGCTCGTCATGACCAAACTGTCAGATCGATCCAACACCGCCTTGATGGTGATCGACGTGCAGAACGGCGTTGTGGCCGACGTGCACCAGCGCGATGAGGTGGTGGCCAACATCGCCAGGCTCGTGGAAAAGGCCCGCGATGAAGGAGTGCCGATCGTCTGGGTCCAGCACTCGGACGAGCAGCTGAAGAAGGGGAGCGAAGCCTGGGAATACGTCCCGGAACTGAAACGCCGTGAACCGGAACCGCTGGTGCACAAGTCGTTCGCGGACTCCTTCGAGGACACCGACCTCGAAGAGGTGCTGGCAGGCGCCGGAATCGGACGCCTGGTTGTGGCCGGCGCGCAGACGGACGAATGCATCCGGTCCACGATCCACGGGGCCTTTGTCCGCGGCTACGACGTGACGCTCGTTGGTGACGCGCATACCACCGAGGACCAGAGTGAGTGGGGCGCTCCGCCGCCGGACAAGGTCATCGCGCATACGAACCTCTATTGGAAGTACCACACGGCTCCGGGGCGGACTGCTGCGGTTGAGGACACAAAGGACGTGACTTTCGCGGGCTGAGGCGGGCAACCTGGCCCCACGGACGCGGGCCACCGGCCGGATTGGCAGAATAGGAACCGGAAACAGGCCTCAAGAGGGGGCTTCGGGACTGGGTTGGGTGGAGCTGTGGTGGAAGTTGACGTCGTTGTGGTCGGCGGAGGGGCGATGGGATCTGCTGCCGCGTGGCAGCTTTCCCGCCGCGGCCGGTCTGTTGTCCTTCTGGAGCAGTTCGAGCAAGGGCACCACATCGGCGCTTCCCATGGTGCGACCCGCAATTTCAACATGGCGTACGCGGAGGCCGACTACCTCGACCTGGTTGCCGAGGCCAAGGATCTCTGGGACGAGCTCGCCGTCGAATCGGGCAGGCAACTCCTGGACCTCGTGGGCCTGGTGAATCACGGCAACGTTAGCCGGCTGCAGGACGTCCGCTCGGCGCACGCCGAGCGGGGCATCGAAAGCCATTTCATTCCGGCGTCGGAGGCGGCCAACCGCTGGCAGGGCATGAACTTCCGGGGCGACGTCCTGGTGGTTCCCGGCTCGGGGCGTGTCCGCGCCGCCGAGGCCCTGGTGGCGCTGCGCCAGGCCGCGGAGGCAGACGGCGCGCGCTTCGAGTATTCGACGCCGGTCCGTGACATCCGCGTCGCCGGCGACGACCGTGCCGTCGTCGTGACGGACGCAGCCGAGATCACCGCGCGCCGCGTTGTGGTCACCGCCGGTGCCTGGACCGGCAAGCTTGTAGGAAACCTGGTCAGTCTTCCACAGCTCGTGGTGACCCAGGAGCAACCCGCGCATTTCACGCCGCTGGACGACTCGCTGGTCTGGCCGAGCTTCAACCACAACCCCGACCCGGACGATCCCCGGGACTCCTACTGGTACAGCCCGGTTTACGGAATGCTCACTCCGGGCGAGGGGATCAAGGCCGGCTGGCACGGCGTGGGGCCGGTGACCGACCCCGACGCCCGCAGCTTCACGCCCGAACCAGTCCAGCTGGAGGCGCTGGCGCGGTACGTCCGCGAGTGGCTCCCGGGCGTTGATCCCGCATCGGCCGTTCCGATCAGCTGCACGTACACCAGCACCGCCAACGAGGACTTTGTGCTGGACCGCTTTGGCCCGGTTGTCGTCGGCGCCGGCTTCTCCGGGCACGGTTTCAAGTTCACTCCGGCAGTGGGCCGGGTGCTTGCGGACCTGGCCGACGGCGGTGCTGCACCGGCCCGCTTCACAGCCCGCCGTTAAGGCCTGGCCACCGGTCAGCAGGCCGGAATCCGCTGCAGAGGGTACCGTTGGATGACATGTGCAACGGTCGACTGGTTCTCTGCGTCCTCGCGGTGCTGTCCGTCGTCGCCGCCGGTATTATGGCCTTGGCGGTGCCCGCAAGCGCTGAGCCGTGTCCTGACAAACAGGTTCCGGCTGCCGCTGGAGGGTTCTGCGTGAAAGGCGGCCCGCCTTCCCCGGCGCCCACATCTTCGGCGTCTTCCCCGGCTGAACCGGACAGCCCCGGACCCGGGCAGGGCGGAGCACGTCCCGCCGAAACCAGGCCCGTTGTCACCGGTTCCGACGTGGAAAGCGTGCCGTCCCAGGGAGCCGTGACCGGCCAGGGATCGTCGCCGACACTAGCAACATCCGCCGGAGCGCAGCCAACCGCAGCCCTGGCTACCCCGCCGGCGATGACGCCTTCGCCGCTGTCCCGGTCCGCCCGGACGTTGGCAGCGGCACCTCCGGGTTCCAGCAGGGCTGAGCAGGGGACCGTCCCCGTGGCCGGATACCTGATTGCCATCGGCGGCGGGATGCTGCTGCTCTCCTCAGTTTTCGGTTTCATGAGGATCCGCCCCGGTGCCCAGGCCCGGTCATGATGTCCGCAAGTGCCGTGGACGACCTGACGGGGATCGCCGGCTTCGCTGCGCGCGGCATCGACGCAATGGGCGAGTGGGGTGTGGGACTCCTTACGCTTGCCGAAACCATCATTCCGCCCATCCCGAGCGAGGTGATCCTGCCGCTGGCCGGGTTTCTCACCAAGCAGGGGACCATGAGCCTGGGCCTCGTGTTTGTCGCGAGCACGCTCGGCGCGTACGCCGGTGCATTGCTGCTGTACTGGCTCGGTGCCAGGCTGGGCCTGGAACGCGCAATCAGTGGACTGTCCAGGCTTCCCTTGATGGACCGCGAGGACTTCGAAAAGGCTGCGGACTGGTTTCAGCGCCACGGCAAGTCGGCGGTGTTCTTCGGCAGGTTCTTCCCGGGGGTGCGCAGCCTGATTTCCGTCCCCGCCGGTGCGGGGAGGATGAACCTGGCCACCTTCAGCGTGTTCACGATTGCCGGCAGCGGGCTGTGGAACGGCGTGCTCATCGGTCTCGGCGTTCTCCTCGGGGCCCAGTACAGGCTGATTGAGGAGTACTCCAAATATTTCAACTACGCCGTCTATGCCGCGATTGCGGCCACCGTCGCGTGGTTGTCGGTCAGGGCGTACCGGCGGCAGCGGGAGCGCGTCGGCCAGAACGGGCGCTAGGACAGACGGCTGCGGCCCGGGTTGGACCAATAGGCCAACCCGGGTCGCACGATACTGCGCGCGTATTCGCTGGACTGCTAGTGGGCGGCTGAACGTGCCGGCTGGCCTTCGGCGCCTGCGGCCGGTTCGCCCGCGATGATGGCATCCACTTCAGCCTTTTCCTTGGCGCCCCAGGTTTCGCGGGTGTTCAGCACGCCGATCAGGCCGATGACACCCACCAGGACGTACAGCGAGGCTCCGCCTGCCCACCCGAAGGCTGAGGCGAGGAGTACCGCCAGGAAGGGCGCGAATCCGGAGATGGAGGCTGCAACCTGGTACCCGATGGAGGCACCGGACGTCCTGGTGTTCGTCCGGAACAACTCCGCGAACCAGGCACCCTGCGTGCCGGTAAACGTGGCGTGGATGACGCCGATGCCGATCACGAACGCCAGGACGATCAGGAACGGGTTGCCCGTGTTGCTGAGAAGGAACATCGGGAAGCCGAAGACAATGACGGCGATGGTTCCGCCGAGGTAGAGCTTGCGGCGGCCGATGCGGTCGGTGAGCGCACCGGCGATCAGTGTGACCGGGATGGCGAGAAGGCTGGCGATCACAATACCGGTAAGGCCGATGGCCCGGTCGTCGGGGTTGTTCTTCGTGATGTAGGACAGCAGGTAAGTGGCCGTGACGTAGTACGCGCAGCTCTCCACGATCCGCAGTGAGATCACCCGAAGGATGTTCCGCCAGTCATTCTTGATCACGGTGGTCAGCGGGTTCTTGACGATCGCGCCCATGGCCTTGGTGTGTTCGAACTCGGGGGATTCCTCAAGCTTCATCCGGACAACCAGGCCGACGACAATCAGGATGGAGCTGGCGAGGAACGGCAGGCGCCAGGCCCAGTCGGTCTGCAGGGAAGCGGAGAGCAGGAACGCGGCGTTGGCCAGGGTGATGCCCAGCGGGTTGCCCGCCTGCGGGATGGCGGCGAAGCGGCCGCGCTTCTTCCACGGTGCGTGCTCGAACGTCATCATGACGGCGCCGCCCCATTCAGCACCGAAGGCGAGGCCCTGGATCATCCGGATGATAACCAGCAAGATGGGTGCGGCGATGCCGACCTGCGCGTACGTGGGGAGGCAGCCGATCAGGACGGTGGCGATGCCCATGGTCAGCAGCGCACCGACGAGCACCGGCTTGCGGCCGTACTTGTCGCCGAGATAGCCGCCGACGGCTCCGCCGATGGGCCGCATCAGGAAGCCCACCGCCAGGGTGGCGAAGGCCAGAAGCGTACCGACCACGGGGTCGGTGTTGGGGAAGAAGACCTTGCCGAAGTACAGGGCTGCGGCCGTGCCGTAGGCAACGAAGTCGTAGTTTTCCACGCAGGTGCCGGCGGCCGAAGCCATGGCGGTCTTGATTTTTCCGGGTGACCCGTGGGCGGCCTGGCGCGGCCGGTCCGTGATGTGTGCCGTCATGTTCTATATCTCCTTTGATATTGCTGGATAGCCCGGTCGGTATGCTGAAAGCCGGTTGTATTTTTTGTGCAACGCCGGCCGAGTCAGATTTCGGCGGACAGTTCCCTGGCCCCTTGGAGCTCCATTTCGCGCAGCTTCCGGACCCGCCGAATGGTGTCCTCGTCGTTGTCGAATTTGGCGCTGAGGAATGATTCGAGGACTTCCTTCGCCGTGGCCCTGCCGATCAGCCAGGCACCCATGGCTATTGTGTTCGCGTCGTCGTGTTCCACGCTCTGGTGCGCGGAGTAGATGTCGTGGCCCAGGGCGCAGCGGATGCCTGGGATCTTGTTGGCGGCCATAACGGCGCCGACGCCGGTCCCGCAGACCAGCACCGCCCGCTCAGCCTCGCCGGACCTGACGAGATCGCAGGTGGCGCGGGTAATGTCCGGGAAATCGACCGGCGCCTCGCTGGGCGCGCCGCAGTCGATGACCTCATGGCCGAGGTCCTCCAGAACGGACTGGACAAACGCCTTCAGGGGGAAGCCGGCGTGATCGTTTCCGAGTGCGATTTTCATGGGTCTCCTTAGTTCGGAACAACGAGGCTGGGCAATGCGGGGGAGGGCGCGAACGCCGGTAGTTCCCGCCGCCATGGAATCGATTCCATGGCGCCGAGGCGCGTGACGGCGAGAGCCGAAGCGCGAGTAGCGTGAATCATGGCGGCAGGCAGCTCGCCAGGGCTGCCGGCCAAGGACGAGGCGAGGTAGCCCACGAACGTGTCGCCGGCACCGGTTGTGTCCTTGGCGGCCACGTTCGCGGCCGGCACGTGCGCAAGATTGCCGTCTAGGGCGGTGAAGGAACCTTCCGCGCCGGCGGTGCAGACGATGTCGGGCCCGAGGACAGGCGGGAGCGTCCGGACCAGTTCCCGGTGGCTCCCGGGCATCCCCGCGAGGCCGGCCAGGACCTGGATTTCCTGTTCGTTCACTACGAGGAGATCGACGTCGTCGAGCAGGCCGTCGAGCTGCCGGGGGGCTGGGGCAGCGTTGAGGATGACGAACGCCCCGCGGCTCTTCGCGGTCCGTGCGGCCTGCCGGACCAGTGCCGTCGAAATCTCCAACTGCAGGATCAGCACATCACCGACCTGCATGGCGGCGAGTCCCCCCTCGACGTCGACGGCGGTGAGGCAGGAGTTCGCGCCCGGACTGACGATGATTTGGTTTTCGCCCTGGTCGTCGATTGCGATGAGCGCCGTTCCCGTGGCGGCGGTGCCAACGATCCGCACGTGGCGGGCATCGATGTTGGCCCCGGACAGGACCTCAAGAATCCGCCGGCCATGGGCGTCGTCGCCGACAGCGCCGGTAAATCTCACTGCGGCGCCAGCCCGGGCGGCCGCGACAGCCTGGTTGCCGCCCTTACCGCCGGGGCTGTATGTTGCGTCCGAGCCCCGGACGGTCTCGCCTGCGCGGGGCAGGGAGTGGACGCGGATATTCTGGTCGATGTTGAGGCTTCCGACCACAAAAACCGTGCTCATTGGACCTGCTCCTTCGGTGGTGTGGAACGGTGCCCCAAGCCGCAAAACAGAGGGGCGGACTGGAGGGGTGCTGCTGTCACGGCTGCCCCATGCTGGGATCCGGCGTGCCCGATGATGCGCGGACAATCAGTTCGCTCGGGAGGACAACCGATTCCGGTTTTTGCCCGTCGATGACCTTGAGGAGCAATCCGACCGCGGCGCGGCCCATGGCCTCCACATCGTGCGAGATGACGGTAAGCGGTGCATCAAGCAGGGAAAACCACTCGATGTCGTCGAACGCTATCAGGGCAATGTCCCGGCCAATGCGCAGTCCCTTCCGGTTCAAAGTCGCCAGCGCTCCGACGGCCATCGGGCTGTCAGCTGCCAGCAGCGCTGTGGGCGGCTGCGCGAGACCCAGCAGGTGATGCGCCCCGGCCGAGCCGCTGGCGGACTGGAAGTCCCCGAAATATGTCAGGGCGGGGTCGCTGCTGAGTCCGAAGTCCCGGGCTGCGCGCGAGAAGGATTTGAGCCGGTCCCGTCCTGTGGACGTAGTTTGGGGTCCGGCGATGTAGCCGACACGTTCGTGGCCCTGGCGAGCGAGATGCTCAACAGCCTGGCGAATGCCGGAGTCGCTGTCTGTCGTTACGCTCGGGACGTCGATGCCGTTAACCGTCCGGTCGACGAAGACCGTGGGGATGCCCCGTTCCAGCAAAGCGTGGAGGCTAGAGCTCCCTTCGCCCTGCGGTGCGGCGATCACGCCGTCCACACGCTGCGAGATAAAGGTTTCCAAATAGCGGTCTTGTTGCGGAATGCTCTCGTTGGCATTACCCAGCAGGGTGACAAGCCCCTCCGCCAAGGCGGCCTGCTCGGCGGCGTGCGCCAGATCGGCAAAGAACGGGTTGCGGACGTCAGAAACGAGGAGCCCGATGACGTTGGTTCTTGTTGATCGGAGTGCCCGCGCCTGGGCGTTGGGGTGAAAGTCCAACTGGGTCACGGCGGCCGCCACCTTCTGGCGGGATTCCGCCGAAGTGGCTGGGTTTCCGGACAACACCCTGGACGCTGTGGCGGGGGATACGCCGGCAAGTGCCGCCACGTCCTTGATGGTGATGGATGGTCCAGTCAATTCTCCGCCTCGCTCACTCGATCTCGTGGAACCGATTCCATGGAATCGGTTCCACGATTATGTGACGGGAATTACAGGGTGTCAACTGTGCGCGGTTCGCGTGACGCGGCACGCCCTAAAATGAGGCCCGGCCACTCCTGCCGCCCTACTCCCCGTGGACTTCGGCCTGCTTTTCCTCGGAGCGGTCCAGGTATGCCAGCAGCAGCCCGGCGGCGCGCTCCAGCTCGCCGGCTTCCAGGGCCGCGCAGATCTCCTCGTTGTCCTTGAGGTAGCCGCCGTAAAAGTGTGCGTCCATTGTGGCCTTGTGGAAGAACAGCCGCATCTCGGCCAGGACCTGGGACATGATGGTGTTCAGCCGGCGGCTCCCCGCCAGGGCAACGATCGCCTTGTGGAAGTGCTGGTTTGCCGTGCCCAGCCCTTCGTCGTCGTTGCCGGCGGCCGCAACCTTGCCTTCTTCCACCGCCGCCCGGACGGCGGCCACAGCCTCGGGGCTGCCCCCGCCGCGGATGGCGCTGACTTCGATCACCCGGCGAACGGTGTAGACATCGTGGATATCGCCGGCTTCCAGGCTGGCCACAAATACCCCGCGGTTCGGGTGCCGGACCACCAGCCGTTCACTGGCGAGCTCGGCAAAAGCCTCGCGGACCGTGTTGCGCGAAACACCCAGATCCTCGGCGATCGTGGATTCGGTCAGTCGCGCGCCCGGCAGCAGGACCCCTTCAGCCAGCTGCAGCCGGAGCTCATCAGCCACCCGGTCGGCCACTGACGGCACGGCTACGCGCAGCCTCGCTGCTGCGGGGGACGTGCCTCGGATGGGAGCTGCTGAAGTGGCCATACTCCAGAATTTACACGATCGTCACATCGTTGAATCGAAGGATTGTTGAACAATCGATAAATTTGGTGCATCCTAGTAGGAGTAAATCAATGAGACGAGGATCACAATGGTTGGCATGGACCTAAATAGCGACGTAGGCGAATCCTTCGGCCGCTGGAGTCTGGGCGATGACACGGCGATGTTCAAGTCGGTGTCCAGCGCCAACGTGGCCTGCGGTTTCCACGCAGGCGACCCCACCGTCATCCGCCGCACCTGCCGCGAAGCTGTGCAGGCCGGTGTGACGATCGGTGCCCACGTGGGCTACCGCGACCTCGCCGGCTTCGGCCGCCGCTTCATGGACGTGGACCCGAACGAACTGGCGGACGAGGTGGTCTACCAGATCGGCGCGCTGCAGGCGCTGGCCGCCACCGAAGGCGGCTGCGTCCGGTACGTCAAGCCGCATGGCGGCCTGTACAACGCGATCGTCTCCCACACCGCCCAGGCGCGCGCCGTCGTCGACGCCGTTAAGTCGGTCGATCCCGGACTGCCCATCCTTGGCCTGCCCGGCTCTGAGGTGCTGCGCCTCGCCGAGGCCGCGGGACTCCGCGGCGTGTCAGAAGCCTTCGCGGACCGCGCCTACAACCCCGACGGCACGCTCGTCTCCCGCTCGCTCCCCGGAGCCGTCCTGCATGACCCGGCTGAAGTGGCCGAACACGTCCTGCGCATGGCCACCGACTCCGCCATCCGCGCCGTGGACGGCTCCATCCTGAAAGTCAATGCAGACAGCATCTGCGTCCATGGCGATTCCCCCGGGGCCGTTGCCATGGCTGTGGCAGTCAAGGCTGCGCTTTCCGACGCCGGCATCAGTATCAAGTCGTTCACCTAAACCGTGTTCGTCTGAACCGCGTTCGTCCAACCCCGTCAGCGCTCCGCGGAGTAAACAGCTCCGCCGAATAGCCGCTCCAGCAACGGCACCCCACTCAGCACGCAGGCAGCACCACCGCACACCTGAAGGAAGACCATGACTACACACCACACGGCCGCCCGCACCGGCCGGAAAATCCCACCCGGAGCCCTGAAGGCGTACGTCGCCAGCCTCACCGGCACCTCGCTGGAGTACTACGATTTCGCCATCTACTCCGTGGCTTCGGCCCTGGTCTTCCCCAAGATCTTCTTTCCGGGCAATGACGAATTCGTCGGCCTCCTGCTCTCCTTCTCCGCCTTCGCGGTGGGTTACCTGGCACGTCCCATCGGCGGCGTGATCTTCGGCCGCCTGGGCGACAAGATCGGCCGCAAGCATGTCCTGGTGGTCACCCTCATGCTGATCGGCGTCGCTACCGTGCTCATCGGACTGCTTCCCGACTACTCGGTGATCGGCGTCGCGGCCCCCACCATCCTGGTGCTACTGCGCCTGGCCCAGGGCATCGGCGTCGGCGGCGAATGGGGCGGTGCCGTCCTGCTTTCCAGCGAATTCGGTGACGCCAACAAGCGCGGCTTCTGGTCCTCCGCCGCCCAGATCGGCCCACCCGCCGGCAACCTGATGGCCAACGGCGTCCTGGCTCTCCTGGCCGCAACGCTAAGCACCGAGGCCTTTCTCTCCTGGGGCTGGCGCGTGGCCTTCCTCGCCTCCGCACTGCTGGTCGTCTTCGGCCTGATCATCCGCCTCAAGCTTGAGGAAACCCCGGTGTTCAAGGCGATCCAGGCCCACGGCGAACAGCCCAAGGCCCCCATCACGGAGGTGTTCCGCAAGGAACCCCGCGCCCTTGTGGCCGCCGCCCTCTCCCGAGTCTGCCCCGACATCCTCTACGCCCTGTTCACCGTCTTCGTGGCCGTCTACGCCACCAAGGAACTCGGCATGACCACGGGCAACGTCCTCACGGCCATCCTCATCGGCTCGTCGTTCCAGCTGTTCCTGATCCCGCTGGCCGGCGCCCTCACGGACCGCTTCAACCGCCGCCTCGTTTACGGCATCGCGGCTGTGGGTACCGCCCTCTACATCCCGCTGTTCTTCCTCATGATCGAGGGCAAGTCGGTGCTGATGCTGACCATCGGCGTTGTGATCGGCCTGGCCTTCCACGCCTTCATGTACGGCCCCCAGGCCGCCTACATCACCGAGCAGTTCCCGGCCCGGCTGCGCTACGCCGGCAGCTCGCTGGCCTACACCCTGGCCGGCGTGATCGGCGGCGCCGTGGCACCGCTCATCTTCACCGCGCTCTACGCAGCCTCGGGTGACTGGTACCTGATCGCGGCGTACCTCCTGGTGGCCTCCGCCGTGACGGTTGTGGGCCTGGCCCTCGGCCGGAACCCGCAGACCGCTGAAGAAGAGCGCCTCCTGGCGGATACCCACGCCTAAACGGCGCGGAAACCTGTTCGGCGCAAACCCAGTTCAAGCACTGCCAACGATGGAAGCGGTAGCAATGGAAACCCTGACCGTGCACAAGGTCCTCTCGGTGCGGCCCGTGGGAACGCGGGCGGTGCTCGCGGAGCTTTCCGGAACCCAGGACGTCCTCGCCCTGCAGACCCTGCTCCTCGAATCGCCGCTGCCGGGCCAGCAGGACGTGCTCGCCGCCGCGCAGACCGTTATGGTCCGTGCGGATTCGCCGGCGGCGGCCCGCCGCATGGGCGCACTCCTGATGGAGCTGGACCTCACGGCTCCGGTCCGGCAGGACGGCGGCCTGGTGTACATCGATACCGTGTACGACGGCGAGGATCTCGCCGAAGTGGGACGGCTCACCGGCTTGGGAACTGACGGTGTCATTGAAGCCCATACCGGCCAGGTCTGGACGGTGGCTTTCGCCGGGTTCGCGCCGGGGTTCGGCTACATGGTGGGGGAGAACCAGGTGCTGGAAGTGCCGCGCCGCAGCTCACCGCGGACCGCTGTGCCCGCCGGATCGGTGGCGCTGGCGGGCAACTATTCGGCGGTGTACCCGCGCAAGTCCCCTGGCGGCTGGCAGCTGATCGGCCGGACCGGGGCCCGCATGTGGGATCTCGATCGGGCCGAGCCGGCGCTGGCAAGTCCTGGCCACCGGGTCCAGTTCCGTGCCGTCCGCGATGTTGTGACCATGGCGCCGGAGCCCGCAGCGTCCGGGGCGGCGCCTGCCTCCACGGTGCCGGCCCAGGAACCTGCCTCCGGGCTGCGGATTGTTTCACCCGGACTGCAGAGCCTCATCGAGGACCTCGGCCGGCACGGCCACTCCGCGCTGGGTGTCTCCGCGGCCGGTGCGCTGGACCGGGCCTCGCTGCGGCGGGCCAACCGGCTGGTGGGCAACGCCGCCTCGGCCGCAGCCATCGAAAGCGTCGCCGGCGGACTCAGGGTCCAGGCCGTCGGCGACCAGGTGGTGGCCGTTGCAGGGGCGCCGTCGGCGCTGAACGTCGGCTCGCCGTCGGACGCTGGATCAGACTCAGACCCGGACGAGCCCGCACGCCAGCGCACAGTTCCCATGGCCACCCCGTTCGCCCTGCTCGACGGAGAAATCCTGACCCTTGGCGCGCCGGAGGCCGGCTTCCGCAGCTACCTTGCGGTCCGCGGCGGCGTGGACGCCGCCCCGGTACTGGGCAGCCGTTCCACGGACACCATGTCCGGCATCGGGCCGGCGCCGCTTGCCGCCGGCCAGGTTCTGGCATCCGGCGACGTCACCGAATCCGGCGTTGTGGGCCATCCCGAACTCCAGCCGGACCTTCCCGGGGACGGCGTCACGGTGCTGGACATTGTGCTGGGTCCGCGTGCCGACTGGTTCGACGAGGCCGCCCTTGAGTCCCTCTGCGGGCAGGACTGGGTGGTGAAGCCCCAGTCCAACCGTGTCGGCATGCGGCTGGACGGCACGCCCCTGGAACGCAGCCGGCAAGGCGAACTGCCCAGCGAAGGAACCGTGGCCGGAGCCATCCAGGTCCCGCCCGAAGGCCTGCCTGTGCTCTTCCTTGCCGACCATCCGATCACGGGCGGCTACCCGGTGATCGGCGTGGTGGTGGACCACCAGCTCGATCTGGCCGCCCAGGTGCCGATCGGCGGCAGCATCCGCTTCCGCCGTGCTCCCGAACAGACCTCCCCTGAACAGACTGCCCCCGAACAGACTTCCCAAGAAAAGTGAGTAACTGATGCGCAAGGTCCTGATCGCCAACCGTGGTGAAATCGCCGTCCGGATTGCCCGAGCCTGCGAGGACGCCCAGCTGGAATCCGTCGCCGTCTATGCGGACATCGACGCCGATGCCATGCACGTCGGTGCCGCCAGCGAAGCCTTCAGCCTGGACGGGAACTCCCCGGCTGACACCTACCTGAACATCCCCAAACTGCTGGACGTCGCGGCAAGGGCCGGAGCGGACGCCGTCCATCCCGGCTACGGCTTCCTGTCCGAGAACGCCGATTTCGCCCAAGCGGTACTCGATGCGGGACTCGCCTGGATCGGCCCCACTCCGGAAGCCATCCGGCAGCTCGGCAACAAGATCACCGCCCGCGAGATCGCCGTCCGCGCCGGAGCCCCGCTTGTGGCCGGCAGCGACGGGCCCGTGGATACCGCCGCGGAGGCCCGCGCCTTCGCCGAACAGCACGGACTCCCCATCGCCATCAAGGCTGCCTTCGGCGGGGGCGGCCGCGGGCTGAAGGTGGTCCGGAACATGGACGAGATCGAGGAAGCCTTCGACTCCGCCGTCCGGGAGGCCGTGGCGGCCTTCGGCCGCGGCGAATGCTTCGTGGAGCGCTACCTGGACCGTCCGCGCCACGTCGAGGCGCAGGTCCTGGCGGACACGCACGGCAACGTCGTCGTCGTCGGAACCCGCGACTGCTCCCTCCAGCGCCGGCACCAGAAGCTCGTCGAGGAGGCACCCGCACCGTTCCTCAGCGACGACCAGCGGCACCAGATCTACGACGCCGCGAAGGCAGTCTGCCGGGAAGCCGGGTATTCCGGCGCCGGCACCGTGGAATTCCTGGTGGCTGCCGACGGTACCGTGGCGTTCCTCGAGGTGAACACCCGGCTGCAGGTGGAGCACCCCATCACCGAGGAAACCACCGGGATCGACCTGGTCCAGGAGCAGTTCCGGATCGCCGCCGGGGAACGCCTGCGCATCACGGCGGACCCCGAACCCCGCGGCCACTCCTTCGAGTTCCGGCTGAACGCCGAGGATGTGGGGCGCGGCTTCCTGCCCTCACCCGGCACCATCGCAGAATTCCGCGGCCCCACCGGCCCGGGCATCCGCCTGGACACCGGCGTCCGCTCCGGCTCCTTCGTGGCGCCGCAGTTCGATTCCCTCCTCGCCAAGCTGATCGTTACCGGCGCGGACCGCCAGCAGGCCCTGCGCCGGGCACGCCGCGCCCTGGCGGAAATCGAGATCACCGGGGTGGCCACCGTGCTGCCGTTCCACCGCGCCGTGCTCGAATCCCCGGACTTCACCTCCGAGACCGGGCTGGGCATCCACACGCGCTGGATCGAAACCGACTTCGCGGACCGGATCCCGGCGGATCCCGGCTACAGCACAGACGTACCCGACGGCGAACGCCGCACCATCACCGTTGACGTGGACGGCCGCCGCCTGGCCGTCGGCCTTCCCGCGGACCTGCTGGACGGCTGGGCACTGTCTACTCGGACTCTGTCCGGAGGGGCCCTGCCCGCCGGGGTCTCAGTGGATTCCGAGGGCGACGCTGCCGCTGTTGATCCGGGGGAGCTGCGCGCCGACATGGCCGGAACCGTGGTGAAGTGGCTCGTGGAGCCGGGCGCCGAAGTGTCGGCGGGGGACGCCGTCGTCGTGCTTGAAGCGATGAAGATGGAAACCCAGGTCGCGGCGCACCGCGACGGCACGGTGAGCGGTATCCGCACCAAAGCCGGCGGCGTGGTGGCTGCCGGAGCGGTGCTGGCGCTGATCGGATAGGCGCACCAGGGGACCAAATACCGTGGCGCCGGCCAAAGTTCGGGAGGAAAATGCGAAACGTTAGCCAAAACGTCGAGCGCTCCAGGAATCAGGTCCGAACCGTGGATGAACCAAGTGCAAACGAGAACGTAGTCAACCGGCTGATCGCCTGCATCAATGACCGGCACGTTGAAATCATGGACGAGCTCTTTCATGACGACGCGGTGATGCACTGGCCGCAATCCGGAGAGCTTGTGCGCGGCGCCGAAAACCGCCGGGGAATCTACAACGCCTTCCCTCAGCTGCCCACCATCACGCCGCGCCGGCTGACCAGTGGCGGGAACCTGGTGGTTGCCGAGGCCCTGCTGGATTACGGCGGACCGCAGTATGAAACGGTGTTCATCTTCGAATTCCGGGACGGCAGGATCGCCAGGGAAACGGCCTACTGGAGTGAGCCGTTCGACGCACCGGGGTGGCGCGCCCAGTGGGTTGAAAAAACCTAGCGTAAACTCCGCCGCGCCGTACAGTAACGCTTCCTGCCGTCACGGCAGGATTGTTCGGATCACGCCCGGTGGACGTCGACGCCGGCAGCCGCCAGGGCAGCGAGGAACCGTTCCTGCCGTTCGGCGGTGCCCAGGCTCAGAAGGTATCCGCGCCCCAAATCGAGCTGGACGGCCGGTCCCGTGTCCTGGATGATTCCCAGCCCGAAGCCGCCGAACCGCAGCCCGAATCCGTAGCGCAGGCCGTGGATTGCTGCCGGAGCGGCCGAGCGGACGGCCGCCATGGGAATCCTGCGGCGATAGAAGGGGAACCAGCGCAGCCGGACCTCGTTCTCCAGGACCTGGATCCTGGCGAAACCAAAGGCGAGAAGCCCAACTGCAACTGCGGCACCGGCCAGCAGGACCGCGACCGGCGGGTCCGTACGCAAAGCGTCGGTTGTAACGGCTGCGGACAGGATTCCGATCAGCAGGACGACGGCGCCGCCGATGATTGCGCGCGGCAGGCGGCCGTAGAACATCCTGCCGGAATCGAACAGGATGACCGGGTCCCCCGAGCTCGTCCTCATCAGGCCGATTCGCGGATCACCAGTTCGGTGGGGATGGTGATGGCTGCCGGCCGCTCACCGTCGATGACGGCCAGGAGCAGCCGCACCATCTCCGCGCTGATCCGTTCGAACGGCTGCCGGACCGTGGTCAGCGTCGGCACCGTGGAAGCGGAAACCTTGATGTCGTCGAACCCGGCAACGGCCACGTCTTCCGGAACGCGGCGGCCTGATTCCTTGAGCACTTCGAGCGCGCCGAGCGCCATGAGGTCGTTCGCCGCGAAGACGGCGTCGACGTCGGGGGCGCGGTTGAGGATGTCCCGCATGCCTTTCGCGCCGCTTTCCCTGCTGTAGTCGCCGAAGGCAATCAGGTTTTCGTCGGCGTCGGCGCCCTGGTGGTTACGGTACGCCTCCAGGCGGCGGATGCCGCCGGAAGTGTCCTGCGGGCCGGCGATAGTGGCGATCCGCTTGCGGCCGCCGTCGCCCAGATGGCGGAGAACGTCCAAGGCGCCTTCGTAATCGTCGGCGGCGACATAACCCATCTTCTTTTCGAAACCGAGCGGCACACCACACGCAATCGCGGGAATGTTGGCCGCGACGATCTCGGAGATGATGCCTTTCCGGGTGGCGTGGGCGGACACCAGCAGGACGCCGTCCACGTGCCCGGCGGTGAGGAACTCGGTGGCCCGGCGCTGTTCGTCGTCCGTCCCGGCCATGATCAGCACCAGCGGGATGTCGTGAACGGCCAGGGCATCGGCGGCTCCGCGCATCAGGACCGCGAAGTTCGGGTCCTCGAACAGGCGGTCGTGCGACTCGGTGAGCAGGAACGCCACCGAGTTTGCCCGGTTGGTGGCGAGGCTCCTGGCGTGCGGGTTGACCCGGTACCCGGTTTTTTTGATGGCGGCATTCACGGCTGCCAAAGCCGGTGGACTGACCCAGTGCCCGCCGTTGAGAACCCGGGAAACCGTGCCACGTGAGACGCCCGCTTCCCTGGCGACGTCGTCGATCTTGGGGCGGTTCTTCGAGGGAGGCTGAGACATGGCTAAAGCCTATCCGGGGCTAAGCCTTCACCGCACCGGCGGCCAGGTCGACCCGCCAGTAGCGCTGAAGGAGAAGGAACATGATGACGAGAGGGACGATGGACAGCAGCGCACCCGCCAGGACCAGCGTGTATAGGGCGGGGGCGGAGGCACCCTGGTTGAGCAGGCCGTTCAGGCCCACCGTGATGGGGAACAGGTGGTCGTCGCCGAGCATGATGTACGGCAGCATGAAGTTGTTCCAGATGGCCACGAACTGGAACAGGAAGATGGTGACCAGGCCCGGCAGCATCATGGGCATCGCGATGCGGTTGAAGATGTACATTTCCTTGGCGCCCTCGGTGCGGGCCGCCTCAATGACATCGCCCGGCACCGAGGCGGCGGCGTAGATCCGGGCCAGGTAGATGCCGTACGGGCTGATGATCTGCGGGAGCAGCACGGACCAGTAGGTGTTGGTCAGCCCGGCCTGGGCGAGCATCAGGTACTGCGGGATGGCCAGGATGACGCCCGGCACCAGCACGCCCATGAGCAGGACTTTGAAGATTCCGGCCTTGCCGGGGAAGTCGAACTTGGCCAGCACGTAGCCGGACAGGGCCGAGATCCAGGTGGAGACGACGGCGCCGACGCCGGCGTAGAGGGCCGTGTTGAGCATCCAGCGCCAGAACAGGCCGTCACGGTACGCGGTGAGTTCCACGATGTTGTCCCACAGGTGCGTGCTGGGCGCGAGGGTGAACGTGGAGAACAGTTCCGTGCCACTCTTGCTGGCCGCGGCAAGGACCCACAGCACAGGGAACAGGCAGTACAGGGCGCCGAGAATAAGGATGCCGGTGGAGAGGAAGCTGGGCTTTTCACGGAGCTCGGTGGCGCGGGCGGCCGTCGTGGGGGTGGGCTCGGTGCGAATGGCGGTGGTGGTCACGGTCTGTTCTCCTGTCCGAAGGCCCGCTTCTGCACCACGCGCAGGAACAGGAAGGAAATGATGAAGGTGGCGGCGGCGATCACGATGCTGGTGGCGGCTGCCGAGAAGACGTCGTTGCGGGTGAACGCGTCACGGTACACGAGCATGAGCGGTGACCAGCTCGTGGAGAGGCTGTTCGCCAGCGGGCGCAGCGTGGTGGGTTCGGCGAAGACCTGGAGGGTGGCGATCATCGAGAACAGGGCGGTCATCACGAGGGCCGGGGCGATGATCGGGATCTTGATCCGCAGGGCCGTCTGCACCTCGGAGCAGCCGTCCAGCTTGGCCGCCTCATAGATCTCGGTGGGAACGGCCTTGAGCGACGTGTACATCACGATCATGTTGAAGCCGACGCCGCCCCAGAGCGCGATGTTGCCGATGGCGAAGGTCACCAGGTTGGGGTCCAGCAGGGACGGGAGCTCCACGCCCAGCTGGCGTGCCACGAAGTGGAACGGGCTGACGCCTGGCAGGTACAGGAAGCCCCAGAGCAGTGAGCTGATCACAGCGGGCACTGCGTAGGGCAGGAAGATGGCGGTCCGGGAGAAGTTCCCGGCCCGGGTGCGCCGGGAGTCCAGCAGCAAGGCGAACAGCAGGGCGAAGCCGAGCATGAGGGGGATGAGGATGACGCCGTACAGCAGCACGCGCAGGACGCTGGCGGTGAATTCGGGGTCGGTGAGGGCGCTGAGGTAGTTGTCCAGGCCGGCGAAGACCTGGCTCTGCGAGTTTTTGCCCAGGCCCAGCCCGCTGACCTTCTTCTTCTGGAAGCTCAGGAACAGCGTGTAGACGATCGGTGCCGCCATGAAGACGAGGAAAAGGATGATGCCCGGGGCAAGCATCGCGTAGGGGACGAGCACCCGGGACTTGAAGTTTTTCGCCCGCCGGGGGGATCCGGGCGCTGCGGTCTTCGCCGCCGGGCCGGTCCTGGTCACGGTCATTGCCACGGGTGCACTTCCTTGCGTAGTTTTCGGTGGGGCTGGTTGGAGCTCTGGGAGGATTTTGGGAGGGCGCCGGGGGCGCCCTCCCAAAAGAGTCACTGCCTGACTGACTACTTGACCGTGAAGCCGGTCTTCTTCAGGTCATCGACCGTCACCTGCTGCATGCTCTTCACGGCATCCAGGAAGGCGCTCTTCTGCTTCGACTGGGCTGCCTTGGCGAACTGGTCGTTATACGCGTTGAAGGTGACGTTTACGTTGGGGCCGTAGGTGAAGGAGCCAACGTTCTGTGCTGCCTCGCCGATTAACTTGTAGAAGTCAGGCTGGTTACTGAAGAACTCCGGGGCCGTGGTCAGGGCGGATTCCGCGCCTGCGGAGTCTGCCGGGTAGATCCCTGTCTCGGTCACGAGGGCCTTGACGGCCTCCGCGTCCGTGTTCAGCCAGGTCGCGAACTTCGCTGCGGCGTCCACGTTCTTGGACTGCGAGGTCACGGCGGTTGAGGAACCGCCCCAGTTGCCCGTGGCGGGGTTGGCGGCATCCCACTGCGGCATGGGTGCGGCCTTCCACTGGCCAGCCGTGGCCCCGGCGTTGCCGGCTTGTACGCCCGGACCCCAGGCGGCGCTGAGCCAGCCCACCTGCTTGCCGGTGTTCAGTGCGGTGTTCCACTCGGGCGTGTACATCGGCTTGTTGTCGATGACGCCGTCCTGGACCAGGCCGCCCCAGTACCCGGCGACCTTTTGGGTGGGATCTTCGTCCACCTTGACGCTCCAAGCGTCACCGTCGATGCCCCACCAGGAGGCTCCGGCCTGCTGGGCCATGCCGGTGAACCAGCCAGCGTCGTTGGAGGAGAACGTCCCCAGGTACGCTCCGGGGTCGGCGGCGTGGACAGCCTTGGCTGCTTCCGCATATTCGTCCCAGGTCTTAGGAACGGAGAGGCCGAGCTTTTCGAACACGTCAGCGCGGTAGTAGAACACCATGGGGCCGGTGTCCTGCGGTACGGAGTACAGCGCCTCGCCGCCCAGGGTTACGGAGTTCCACACGCCCTCGGGGAAGTGGCTCTTTGTGTCGTTCGCAGAGGTCTTGGACAGGTCCGCCAGGGCATCTGCCGCCACCAGGGTGGGGATCTTCTGGTATTCGGCCTGGATCAGGTCGGGGGCGCCGCTGCCGGCCTTCACTGCGGTGAGCAGCTTGGTGACAGCGGGGTCGCCACCGTCCTGCTTGTTGACAGTGACATGGATGTTCGGGTTCTTCTGGTTCCAAAGGTCCACCACCTTGTCCAGGTTCGGCGCCCAGGCCCAGTAAGTGAGTTCCACTTTCTGGTTGGGATCGCTTGCTGCTGACTCTGCCGCGGAACCTGTTCCCGCTCCGCCCGAACATCCTGCGGTGAGCATGGCGGCCGCGGCGAGCATGGCCACGGCGCCTGCACGAAATGACTTGCGCATTCCGTCCTCCTTGTCGAAAAGCTTGATGGGTCTGTCTGAATTATCACCGCTCATCCGAACCGAGGCCGCATGACTGTGAGCGGTTCCAGTAATCCATACAACTGTGACGTGTGTCAATGCCGAATCAGCTCTAGCATCGAAACTTTCGGCTGTGATACAACTGGGACCGCACACAGTTCTAAGGAGACCAGGAAATGACAGACGTCCTTCAGCGCACCGCTCCCCGGAGCGCGCCGGCCCCGTGGCTGCAGCGCCCGGCCGGGCTCTGCTACGGCGGGGACTACAACCCCGAACAGTGGCCGCGGGAGGTCTGGGCCGAAGACATCGCGCTGATGAAGGAGGCCGGGATCAACCTGGTCAGCGTCGGCATCTTCTCGTGGGTCCTGCTCGAGCCCCGCGAGGGCGAGTATGACTTCGAATGGCTCGATCATCTGATGGACCTGCTCGCCGACGCCGGAATCAGCGTGGACCTGGGCACGCCCACAGCGGCACCGCCGGCCTGGTTCTGGAAGAAATACCCGCAGGCACGCCCCGTCACCCGCGAGGGTGTCCCGCTGGGCAGTGGATCCCGCGGCATGGCCAGCCCCAGCTCGCCCGAATACCTGCGCGCGGCCACCAACATCACCGAGCAGCTCGCCCGGCGGTACGGATCCCACCCTGCCTTGGTCCTGTGGCACGTGCACAACGAATACGGCGCCCCGGTCAGCGACTCCTACGACGACTACTCCGTGGCGGCCTTCCGTGAATGGCTGCAGGTACGCTACGGCAGCCTGGACGCCCTCAACCAGGCCTGGGGAACCCTTTTCTGGGGCCAGAAATACGGCGAATGGGACGAAATCGACGCACCCCGGCTCGCCGCCAGTGTCAGCAACCAGGCCCAGCGGCTGGATTTCCGCCGGTTCACCTCGGACGCGCTGCTGAAGTGCTTCGTCGCCGAACGGGACGTGATCCGCAAATACACGCCGGAGCTGCCGGTGACCACCAACTTCATGGCCACCAACTGCCTCGCCGCGGACTACTGGAAGTGGAGCCGCGAGGTGGACATCGTCTCCAACGACCACTACCTGGTGGCCGAACGTACCGACAACCACATCCTGCTGTCCATGGACGCCGACCTCACGCGCTCGCTGGCCGGCAACCGGCCCTGGATGCTTATGGAACACTCCACCGGAGCCGTGAACTGGCAGGGCCGCAACATTGCCAAGCGCCCCGGCGAACTTGCCCGCAACAGTATTTCCCACCTGGCCCGCGGCGCGGACGCCGTGATGTTCTTCCAGTTCCGGGCCTCCCGGTTCGGAGCCGAGAAGTTCCATTCCGCCATGCTTCCCCATGCAGGAACCGGCACCCGGATCTGGCGCGAAGTCCTGGATCTCGGCGATGACCTGAAGAAGCTTTCGGCCGTGAAAGGGTCCACCGTCCAGGCTCGCGTCGCGATCCTCTGGGACGTGGAGTCGTTCTGGGCGCAGGACCTGGAGTGGCGCCCCAGCAGCGACCTGAACCACCGCGAACGCATTGAGGCCTACTACTCGGTGCTGTGGGAGCACGGAATCACCACCGATTTCGCCCACCCCGAAGCCGACCTCTCCGGCTATGACCTGGTTCTCGCCCCGGCCCTCTATCTGGTCGGAGACGCAGCGGCGGCGAACCTGCGGGGATACGTCGACGGCGGCGGGTACCTGCTGGTCTCCTACTTCTCCGGCATCGTCGACTCCAACGACACCGTTCCCGCCGGCGCCTCGCCCGGCGGGCTCCGGGAAGTCCTTGGCCTCGAAATTCACGAATTCCTGCCCCTCCGCGCCGGGGAAACAACGAACCTCAGCAACGGGAATGCGGGCGCCGTCTGGGCGGAAGACATCCACCCCGGCACGGCAACCGTGGTGGCCAGCTACCTTGACGGCCCGGCCGCCTCGGGCCCGGCCATCACCCGCAACGCCTTTGGCGGCGGCACCGCCTGGTACGTCTCCACGAAGCTCGACGGCGGCGACCTCACCGCCGTCGTCCTCGACGCTGTCCGGACCGCGGGGCTGGAAGCTGCCTCCAAGCTGCCCGAGGGACTGGAAGTGATCACCCGGCGTAATTCCACGGACAAGTTCACGTTCCTCATCAACCACTCCGAGGCAGACGCCGCATACCCGGCAAGGGGACACGACCTGCTCGCCGGAGAACCGTCCGTGCCCGTATCCGTCATTCCCGGCGGCACCGTGCGCGTCATCCACTCGCAGGAAGGAGGGCCCGCCGCGTGAACACCACCACCGCTGACGTGCTTGACTCCGTGCCGTTCGGAGTGGCCCGCGAACAGAGCCGCTAGCCGGAAGGGGTCACATCAACGGGCGGAGGGACGGCAGCCCGCCCTCCGCCCGTTGTGTGGGCCTACCTGACGCTGAGCCTCGCCGTTTCGGTCGTTACCTTTCCGTGGGCGTTTTGGAAGACGGTCCGGACCAGCTGCCCGTCCTGCCCCGATGCCACCGCGCCGAATTCCAACGTGGACTTGTAGGCGCCATCGTCGGTCCGCTTGGTGACCGGCTGGTGGGCGACGCGCTGCCACGTGGCTCCGCCGTCTGCTGAGGATTCCCAGACGGCAACGGGGCCGGGAGTGCCGGTGGCCGTGGCGCTGAAGCTGGCCTTCCTGCCGGTTCCGGCCGCCGTGTCCTTGGGCTGCTTGGTTGCTTTGGGCAGTTCCACGCCCTGGTTGAACGCCGGCCAGCCGCCCGTCCAGTCAATTTTCTGCACACCCAGGGTGGGGAAGTACGGAACGGCCTCATTGGAGCCGTCGTAGTAATGGAATGCCAGGTAATCGCCAAAGACCGACTGGCCGCCCGGTCCGGTGATCGCACCGTGGGCATCGAGCACCACCGATCCGCCGCCGCCGAACATGTCGCGGCCGTCCTTGTCCAGGTACGGGCCCTTGACGGACTTGGACCGGCCCACGGCCACTTTGTACGTTGAATCACCGCCGCGGCAGCAGGAGTCAAAGGATACGAAGAGGTAGTAGTAGTCATCGTGTTTGGTGATGTACGGCGCCTCAACGGGATTGCCGGGCATGAACCGGTCCGCGATGTTCACGGTTTTGGACTGCCAGTCCGCCGCCGGCTTGCCGCTGGGCCATTCGATGGGGACCAGGAAGATTCCGTACCAGAATGATCCGATCGCCATGTACGGGGTGCCGTCGGCGTCCTCGATGATGCCGGCGTCGATCGCGTTGAAGGTCTTGCCGGGATTGTTCGGGTCCAGGCCGCTGGCCGGCGAGGACACCACGAGCCCCTGATCCACCCATTCGTAATCGGGGTCGTTCGGGTCAAGGGTGGTGTTGGTTGCCAGGGCGGTCAGCGAATTGTTTCCACCGAAGCGCGATGCCGAGTAGTAGAGATAGTAGGTGCCGTCATTTTCGTGGATCTCAGGTGCCCAGAGGTTGCCGGGCAGCTCGCCATCCGAAAAGTGTTCATCGATCCAGGCGGGAATCCTGTCCCAGACCGTGCCGCTGTAGTTCCACATGGTGCCGGCATCGTGCGATGACCAGATTTGGATTGTTCCGCCGTTTTCGCGGTTTACCAGGCCAGTGGAGTAGACGTACCAGGTGCCGTCGTCATCAATGATGAGCGCCGGATCGTGGACCGGCGAGGTTTCGCCCACCACGGTCTTGCCGCCGGGCAGGTCTTCCGGCAGTTTCTGGGTGGCGGCCACCGCGGCAGCAGGCCGGACGGAGTCCTTGCCCGGGTGGTCCGTGGCGGCGGGCGGCAGGGCGGCGGCTGTCAGGGCGAGGCCGACGGCGGCGACCAGTCCCGCTGCCCGTGCTATCCATGGACGTGACTTCATCATCACGTGTTCCTTCCGAAGTGCGATTGCAGGGAAATATTTGGCGTGGTGCTTCGCAGCAGCGGGGGATGCACCCGGCACAGCAGTAATTGCAACGTTGTAAAGATGAATATGGCATGGCCCGGGAACGGCGTCAAGGGATCACTATCGGAGCGGTCCCTCCGGCGCGGATGGCTGACGAAAGTCCGGACGAAAGTATTTTCACTCCTGCCTTGACGCTTCCGATCGGGCTGTGTGATATTTCTTACAACGTTGCAAATCAAACCGGCCTGGATGCCGATCCGCTACAGCGGGTTCCCGTGGCCCCACCTGTTACACCAACCCGGAAGGACTACGTGATGATGAAGTCACGTCCCATTGCCGCGACCTTGGCGCTTGTCGCCGCGGCCGGCCTCCTGCTCAGCGGATGCTCCGCCCCAGCCGGGCCAGAGGCCGGCGGCGAGAAGAAACTCACGTTCATGTTCCGCGGCGGTGAAGATGAAAAGAAGGCCTACGAGAAGGCGGTGGAACAGTTCGAAAAGGACAACGGCGTCGACGTCGACATCATCGTCACCACCGCGGACCAGTACGCCACCAAGCTGAAGGCTGCCATTGCCGGCAAGCAGGTCCCCGATGTGTTCTACATCAGCCCCGGCGACGTGCAGGCGTACGTCCAGAACGGGATCGTCAAGGACATCACGGAATACGTGGAGAACTCGGACACCATCGACCTGGACAACATCTGGGAGTACGGCGTCGACAGCTACCGCTATGACGGCAAGCGTGTCGGCGAAGGTGCCATCTACGCCCTGCCCAAGGACGTGGGGCCGTTCTCGTTCGGCTACAACAAGACCATGCTGGAGAAGGCGGGCATCCCGCTGCCGGACAAGGACAAGCCCTACACCTTTGACGAGTTCGTGGCGGCAGCCAAGAAGCTCACCGCGGACACCAACGGCGACGGCGCCCTGGACCAGTGGGGGACCGGCCTCAATGTCCAGTGGAACCTGCAGCCGTTCGTCTGGTCCAACGGTGGCGACTGGCTCAATGAGGACCGCACCAAAGTCACCGTGGACACCCCCGAGTTTGCCGAATCCCTGCAATGGTTCGCCGACCTCCAGAACGTCCACGGCGTGACACCGTCGGTGGCGGAGGCCCAGACCCTGGACACCTACCAGCGCTGGATGAAGGGCGAAATCGGCTTCTTCCCCATTGCCCCCTGGGACCTCTCCACCTACCAGAAGCTCGGCTTCGACTGGGACGTCATTCCCTACCCGGCCGGTGAGACCGGCAAGTCGGCAACGTGGACCGGCACCCTGGGCATCGCGGTAGCGGAAAGCTCCAAGTTCCCGGAGGACGCGGCCAAGCTCGTGGAGTACCTGACGGCGAACAAGGAAGCGCAGCAGAGCCTGGTGGACGCCGGAATCCAGATCCCCAACCTGAAGGACATGGCCGAGGCGTGGGCCGCGGACACCAGCACCAAGCCGGCCAACAAGGCGGAGTTCCTGGAGATCGTCAAGGACTACGGCCGGGAACTGCCGGCCGGCAACACGTTCAATGCCGAGTGGTACGACGAGCTGTTCACCAACATCCAGCCTGTCCTGGACGGCAAGCAGTCCGCCAAGGACTACCTGAAGGAAGCGCAGCCCCGGATGCAGGAATTCCTGGACTCCGCCAACCAGCAGGCCGGCAACTAACCGCGCCCTGCCGTCCGCGGGACACGCCCCCAGGGCGCGTCCCCGGGCACGTCGCCAGGACCTGTTCCCAAGACTGGTGCCGCGGCTGCGCCGGAGTGCCGCCGCGGCACTTCTCCACCCATTTCGAATCACAGAGGATCCCCCGATGACCACCACCATGCGCCGTTCGCGGCTCCACCGGAAGGAACACCAGGCCGCGCTTGTCTTCGTTGCCATACCGGTGATCGGGTTCCTCCTCTTCACGCTCTTCCCGCTGATCTTTTCCGTCTACGCGTCCTTCACCAACTGGAACGGCATCTCCGCCCCGGTCTTCAAGGGCCTGGACAACTACACCAAAATGTTCGGGGACCGCTATTTCCTGAAGTCACTGTGGAACACCCTCTACATGATGATCGGGATCCCGGTGGGCCTGGTGATCTCCCTGGCGCTCGCACTGGCCATGAACCGCAAGATGCGCGGCACCACGTTCTTCCGCACGGTGTACTACCTGCCGGTCATTTCCTCCATCGCCGCGGTGGCCATCCTCTGGCAGTGGGCCTTCAACGGTGACTTCGGCCTGATCAACCAGGGCCTGTCGCTGATCGGCATCGACGGCCCCAACTGGCTCCAGGACACGGCAACGGTGAAACCCGCGCTGATCATCATGGCCGTCTGGAAGGGCCTGGGCTATTCCATGCTGCTCTACCTGGCTGCCCTGCAGTCCGTGCCGCGCTACCTCTATGAAGCCGCGGCGCTGGACGGTGCCACAGCCTGGCAGCAGTTCCGGCACATCACCATTCCCATGGTCCGGCCCGTCACGTTCTTCCTCATCGTCACCAGCATCATCGGCGGATCGCAGATCTTTGTGGAAATCAACATCATGACCCCCACCGGCGGTCCCGAGTTCGAGTCGGCATCCATCGTTTGGTACATCTGGCAAAAGGCCTTCGACAACCTCCAGATGGGCTACGCCTCCGCCATGTCCGTGGTCCTGGGACTGCTGGTATTCATCATCACCTTCATCCAGTTCCGGCTCAACCGCCGCAACCAGTTTTCGATCGATTGAGGCAGGCAGCCATGTCCGCACAGCACGTCATCACCACTCCGCCGCTGGAACCCTCAGCCGCCATTACCGCGGGTCCCGGAAACAGTCCGACGGCGGCCGCCCCCGGCGGGAAGCAACGCTCCGTCAAGGGGCGCCTCCAGCTGGGCAACGTCCTGGTCACCCTGATCCTGATGGCCGGGGCAATCCTGATGGTCGCCCCGCTCGCCTGGACCTTCTCCACATCGCTGAAAACCCGCGACGGCGTTTTCGAACTGCCGCCGCAGTGGATCCCGGATCCCTTCGTGTGGGAAAACTACGCCCGCATCTGGACGGCCGGCCCGCTGCTGAGTGGCATCCAGAACAGCCTGGTCGTCGCGTGCTCCGTCACCGTCATCGGCTCCCTCACCTCCGCGCTGGCGGCGTTTGCCTTCGCCAAGCTCCGGATGCCCTTCAAGAACGTGCTGTTCCTGGGGCTGCTCTCCGGCCTGATGATTCCGTTCCCTACTCTGATGATTCCGCAGTTCACCATCTTCGCCAGCATCGGCTGGGTGGACACCCTGCTGCCGCTGATCGTGCCCGGGCTGTTCGGCAACATCATCATGATCTTCTTCCTGCGCCAGTTCCTGAACAACGTGCCGGACTCCATCGTGGAAGCGGCCAGGATTGACGGCGCCTCATATCTGCAGATCTTCTGGACGCTCATCCTGCCAGCCATCCGGCCCGCACTGGCGGCACAGTTCATCCTCTGGTTCATGGCCATGTGGAACGACTACCTCGCGCCGATAATCTACCTGAACTCGCCGGGGAAGCAGACGCTCCAGCTGGTGATTGCCAATTTCAACGCCCAGTACGCCATCCAGACGGACTACCCCCTCATCATGGCGGCGTCGTTCGTGGCGCTCCTGCCGGTCCTGATCGTCTTCATCGTCTTTCAGCGCCAGATCATCGAATCCATCGCGCTCTCGGGGTCGAAGGGTTAACCCGTGTCAGTCCACTACCCCCGCCTGACGGAAGCGCCGACGGACGCACAGCCGTACGTCGCGCCGTCGCCTGCAGAGCCGGCACCGGCCCCCACCGGCGAGCCGTCCACTTGGGGCGCCCGGCACGCCCACGACCCCACCGTGGTGCGTGCCGACGACGCCACCTACTACATGTTTTCCACCGACGCCGTGGCCAACTCGGAAGATATTCCAGCCGGCGTACATATCCGCACCTCCCGGGACCTGGTCACCTGGCACTTTGCCGGCACCGCGTTCGACGGCGTTCCCCGCCCCGCCCGTGACTGGTCGGGAGCGAGTGGCCTGTGGGCCCCGGAAGTGGTCCGCTGGGCAACCGGCGCATGGCATATGTACTACTCGGCATCCACCTTCGGTTCCAACACCTCGGCCATCGGCCTGGCCACGGCGCCGCATCCGTCCGGCCCCTGGCAGGACCGCGGGCTCGTGGTGGCAACGCGCGCCGGCGTGGACACGCAGAACGCGATCGACGCCGCCGTCACCTTCGACGCCGACGGCGCGCCCTGGCTGACCTACGGCTCCTTCTTCTCCGGCATCTACACTCTGCCGCTGGACCCGGCCTCGGGTCGTCCGCTGCTGGAAGGCGACCTCGGATCGCTCACCGCCCGCCGGCACCCGTCCGTGGAGGGCGCCCTCGAAGGGGCATTCATCATGTACCGGCCACAGGAGGGCCGGTATGTGCTCTTCGCCTCTTACGATTCCCTGTTCAGCAGCTACAACGTGCGCGTTGCTGTGGCGGATCACATCACCGGGCCCTACCGGGATATCCGCCGACTCTCCATGACGGACCTCGAGGCGCCGCCGGCCTCGATCGGCACGAAAATCCTGGGAAGCCACGGGTTCGACGGCGCTGCCGGCTGGCTGGCGCCGGGGCACAGTTCAGTCCTTAGCCAGGACGGTCCGGACGGTGGCGACGAGCACTTCCTGGTCCACCACGCCCGCTTCGCGGCGGATCCCTCGCAGCACATCTTCCAGCTCAGGCGGCTGTTCTTCAACGCCGCGGGCTGGCCGGTGGTATCGCCCCAGCCGTACGCCGGGCGGGAGTGGGAGGTCCTGGGCGCACCGCAGCCGCTTTCCGGCCGGTGGCAGGTCGTCCGGTTCGCCCCGGACTCCACGGACCTCGTGGAGTCAGTGCCGCTGGACCTGGAAAGTGACAGCAATGAACCGTTCGACGGCGGCCCGGCCGCCGTCCGCCTCCTGGCGGACGATCTGGACCTGGATGCAGTAGTTTTCGGTTCGTGGGACTGGTCCCGCGGTGCAGCAGCCCTGTCATTTAGCGGGATCGACCGGCATGGCGTCGCCTGGTGCGGCACCAAGAGGGCGTGACCATGAACGACAACCCCATTGGCTGGGCCGGCCGGCTTATGGAGTGGCTGCAGTTCGGCACGCGCCTGGTGCTGGTCAACATCCTTTTTGTGGCCGGAGCGCTTGCCGGGCTCGTCCTGTTCGGGCTGTTTCCGGCCGCCGTGGCCGCCACGACGGTCCTGGCCCGGCTCCGGGCGGGAGCGGCCGGTGACCATCTGGTGCGGGATTTCATCACTGCCTACCGCGCCCAGTTCTTGCACGTCAACCGCGTGGGCAGCGTCTTCTGGCTCGCCGGCGTCGTCCTTTTCGTCAATGCGCATTCCGTTCTTGGCCGGCCCGCAGGCGGTTCCGTGCCCGCGGTGGAGGCTGTGCTGCTTGTCCTGTCCGCCGTTGCGGGTGCAGGGACCCTGGCCGCCGCCGCGACTGCCGTGGCCATCTGCAGCCGGTACCGGGACACGGTTTACCGGACGTGGCGGCTGGCCTTTCTGCTGCCGCTCGTCTCACCCCTCATGAGCATCTCCCTGCTGGCCAGCCTCGTTGCGCTCACGGTGGTCTTCTCCGGGATGAACGTGCTGGTGCCGCTCTTTGGCGCCTCCGTCCCGCTGCTGCTCTCCGGCTGGCTCGTGGGAAGGCGGCTGGGAACCCTCGAAACCGCTGCTTAAGCCACACACTTCCACTCCCACAAAACGTCAGACAGAACAGGAAAGAATCCCTTGACTACCCCCACCGCAACCTCTTCCAACGACGAGATGGCCGTCGAGGCGCCCACCGTCATCACTATCGACCGCTCGGCCGTGGTCGCACCGGTCAGCCGCCGCATTTTCGGCTCCTTCGTGGAACACCTTGGCCGCTGCGTGTACGACGGCATCTACGAACCGGGCCACCCCACTGCCAACGAGGACGGATTCCGGCTGGACGTCGTGGACCTCGTCAAGGAGCTGGGCTCCAGCACCATCCGCTACCCCGGCGGAAACTTCGTCTCCGGCTACCGCTGGGAAGACGGCGTGGGCCCCCGCGCCCAGCGGCCGGTCCGCCGCGACCTCGCCTGGCACTCCCTCGAAACGAACCAGGTGGGCGTCGATGAATTCGCGCGCTGGTGCACGCTCACGGACTCCGAACTGATGATGGCCGTGAACCTCGGCACCCGGGGAATCGACGCCGCCCTGGACCTGCTCGAGTACGCCAATCATCCGTCCGGAACCACCCTCAGCGACCTGCGGATCGCCAACGGCGCCAAGGATCCCTACAACATCCGCATGTGGTGCCTCGGCAACGAAATGGACGGGCCCTGGCAGATCGGCCACATGTCCGCGGACAGCTACGGCAAGCTCGCCGCCCGCACGGCGTCGGCCATGAAGACGGCGGACAAGAACCTGGAACTGGTGGTGTGCGGCTCGTCCAGCTCCGCCATGCCGACCTTCGGCGAATGGGAACGTGTGGTCCTGGAGCACAGCTACGAGCACGTGGACTACATCTCCTGCCACGCCTACTACCAGGAGCGCAACGGGGACCTGGGCTCCTTCCTCGCCTCCTCGCTGGACATGCAGTACTTCATCGAAACCGTGGTGGCCACTGCCGACCACGTCAAGCACAAGCTCAAGAGCAAGAAGACCATTCAGCTCTCCTTCGATGAATGGAACATCTGGTACCTGGACGAGCACCAGGCCTCCGATGAGGTCAATGAGGAATGGGTGCACGCGCCGCGCCAGCTGGAGGACGTCTACTCCGTGGCCGACGCCGTGGTGTTCGGCAACCTGCTCATCACGCTGCTGAAGAACCACGACCGCGTGGCGTCTGCTTCGCTGGCCCAGCTGGTCAACGTGATCGCGCCGATCATGACCGAACCCGGTGGCGACGCCTGGCGCCAGACCACGTTCTTCCCGTTCTCCGTCACGTCGCGTCTGGCCCGCGGCGAAGTGCTGCGCCCCCGCATCGAGGCCGGCACCTATACGACCGCGGTGTACGGCGAGGCGCCGCTGGTGGATGCTGTCGCCACAGCGGACGCTGAGACCGGCCTGTCGGCGGTGTTCCTGGTGAACCGCAGCCAGACCGACCCGATCGATGTCTCCATCAACGTGGCCGACCTCCACGCCACGGCGGTCAGCGAGGCTGTGACCCTGCACGATGAGGACGTCTACGCGAAGAACACGCTCCACGACCAGAACCGGGTTGGCCTCAAGGCGTTGACCGGCGCCGTCCTGGAGGAGGGTGTCCTTACGGTGACGCTTCCGCCCGTGTCCTGGTCCGCCGTCGCCCTCGGATAAAGGCTGGCCGCCCTGGCAGGAATCATCCGCGGCCGGCCGCCCCGTGGGGTGGCCGGTTGCGCGCTTTCCGCGACTAAGCCCTAATCCGGGACTAATCCCTAACGCGTGGCGGTGCCTGGCCGCCCACCGTGGACTCGCGCGGCACAATGCGGAACGCCGATTCGACTTCCCGGGGCGGCCCGGCGTCGGGGTTCTTGATACGTTCCATCAGCAGCTTGATGGCCGTCTCGGCAATTTCAGCACGCCCCGGGTCCACGGTGCTGAGCGTCGGCAGGGAGTACCGGGTCTCGTCGAGGTCATCGAAACCGATCACCGCGACGTCGTCGGGAACGCGGTAGCCTGCTTCCTGCAGAACGCGCACCGCGCCCTGCGCCAGCGTGTCGTTGAGGCCGAACACGGCGTCGAACGTGGCCCCGCGGTCCAGGAGGTCATGCATGGCGGCCGCACCGTTGGAACGGTGCCAGTCGCGGACATAGGCCACAATGCCGTCGTCGTAGGGGATGTTCCGGGCCGCCAGCGCCTCGCGGTAACCGCTCAGGCGCAGGCCGGCGGAACCGATCACCTCTCCCTGGTGCGCGCCCACCACCGCGATGCGCGTCCGGCCAAGGCTGAGCAGGTGCTCCGTGGCCGCCCGGGCGGCGGCAACGTTCTGCATGGTGACGTGGTCCGATTTGCTGTTGAAGACACGCTCGCCGAGCAGGACAATGGGGACCTCGGCCTTGATGAGGTCGACATCCTCCTGGCCCAGTTCCAGCGGACTGAAGATGAGTCCGTCGGACATTTTGAGGCGCGGGCTGGCCATCACTTCAAGCTCGCGGCCACGGTCCGCTCCGGTCTGTTCGATGAGCACCACCAGGCCGTGCTTGGCCGCGGCCTCAATGACCGAATCAGCCAGTTCGGCGAAGTACGGCAGGCTCAGCTGGGGGAGTGCCAGGGTGATCGCCCCGGTGTGTCCGGAGCGCAGGCTGCGCGCCGTGAGGTTGGGGCGGTAGCCCAGCGCGGCGATGGCTTCCTCCACCCGGGCGCGCGTGGTGTCCCGGACGTGGGGATGGTTGTTGATGACGTTTGAGACGGTCTTGAACGACACTCCCGCAACGCGCGCGACGTCGTGAAGCGTGGCTGCCATGCCGCATCCCCCGTTTACTGAATTCCTGAGGCGACGGTTGTGCCTGCTCCAATTTTACAACGTTGCATCCCCTTGTTCCTGCGACAATCCGGGAAGTAGCCTGCTCGCATCATAACGCAGCGCGATCCGTCCGGTTTAGCGGACTGCGGCTTCCGCGGCGGGCTCATCCAGCGGCATCATCGTCAGGCGTGTCGATTGCTGGACAGTGCCCAGCAATGACCGGGCCGCCAGCAGCAGGCCGCTCACCTCGGGGCAGGACAGTTCATAGAACAGCCTGCCGTCCTGGCGCGAGGGGATGACCAGACGCTGGCGGCGGAGAACACCAAGGTGCTGGGACAGATTTGACGGTTCCAGGCCGGTGCCGTCGCGCAAGCGGCTGACAGCCACGGGGCCGTCGGCGAGCATCTCCAGGAGCTGGATCCGGGCAGGGTGACCTATGGACTTAAAAAGTTCGGCCTTCACATCACTCAGGACCAGACCTACGGGCAGATCGTCCTTCATCGGGCCTCCCTCCTTACCTCCAATGCGCGGCACCAGGCCGGCGTTTCAACGATTTAAGACTAGGACAGACAGAAAGGTCTGTCTTGCATTCTCGCCTTTTAGCTCGATGTCCATGTACATCGTAGCCCCCGGACGTCTCCGGACAGCGGGGTGTTTTCAATCAGTGGCCACCCCTTGCGCGGACGAGTGTAGTAGTTCAGACTTTCATGAATTCATCAAATCGCACCGGCCGTCCACAGGCGGCCGGCAACACTTGGATGGATTCAGGCTGCTTCCGCTGACAACGGCGTCACCGGGGGTGGCATGATCCCAAGTTTCAGGAGGGCTCAATGGCAGGCATGTTCGAACTATTCGCCGACTCGGATTCTTCCTTCAGATTTCAACTGACAGCTCCGGACGGAACGGTCATGGCGCTCTCCAAGCCCTTCCCGGACAAGCGCGCCGCCGTTGCAGGGATTGCTGAGGTTCGCGAGTACGCGGGGATGGGCTTTGTCACCGAAATCCCGGCACCGGACACGGAAGACACGTCTGAAGGCATCGCGGACGCAACGTCCGCCGAATTAGCAGCTGACCCGCCGGCGGGAGGCGACTTCGCGGAAAAGCGGAAAGCCATTCCGGCCGGATCGTTCAATCCCGCCAGGCTCCCGCGGGCCCGCGTCTCCTCTGCGGCGCGCGCCCTCGGCGGGCGGGCAGCCAGCCGGAAACAGCAGATTCTCGTTCGGTGGCGGCAAACGATACGGTCGGGAGCCGCCGTCGCCGATCTCCGTGCGTGTTGACTTCCGTGGACGCGCCGAGAGCCCCGCAGGCGTACCCCAGTGCCCTTGCTGCGTCTGACTGCATCGTCGGGAAGCTCCGTTTCGACGTGGCCAGCGGAAAGCTGGACTGGTCCGAGGAGCTCTACCTGATCCACGGCTACAGCCGCGGGGAGATTGTGCCAACCCTCGATCTGTTCCTCTCACACAAGCATCCGGATGACCGGACACGCAGCCGTGAGACTTTCACCCAAGTGAGCAGCACCGGAGGCAGTTTCTTCACGTACGACAGGCTCATCGACGCCCGCCTGCGGGAGCACAGGATCCTGACCACAGGGGAGGGCGTGCTGGACGACTGCGGAAGGCCCAGCCACATTGATGCCTTCGTCATTGACCTCACGAGGACCCTGCAGCGCGAGTCGGAACTGTTTGCCCGGGCGGCCGTTGCGGCGGCCAACGCCAGCCGCAGCACTATAGAGCAGGCCAAAGGCATCCTAATGGGCGCCCTGCACATCGGTTCGGACGAGGCCTTCAAACTGCTCGTCAGCAACAGCCAGCACTGCAATGTCAAGCTGGCGCGGACGGCTGCCGACCTGGTGGACCTGGCCAACAACTCCAAGGACCCCGCCGTGCTGGACGGTTTCATTCAGGCCCTCCACCGCGGCCCTGTCCGGCACCGGTCCAGGGTTATCGGCACGAACCGCCATCACGGGCGGCGCCCGCAGCGCTCCATGTAGCCCTGCGGAAAGCCGCACGGCGAACAGGGGTTTCGTTTAGGGTGCAGGAACATCATGCGTCCCTCCCGCCGCATGTAAAATTCCTTCTACGATGACTGCCGAAGATGCCAACCGCTCGACGTTGTTGCCCGCCCAGGCAATGGCGGGCCGTGACGACCCAGTGGACCGCATTCTCGCGACCGCTTATGAGCTGTTCTCCCGACGCGGCATCCGCGATGTTGGGACCAATGAACTCATCAGTCGTTCCGGCGTGGCCAAAGCAACGTTCTACCGGCACTTCCCGTCCAAAGATGCCCTTGTCCTGGCCTTCCTGGCGCTCCGCGACCAGGTATGGACCGTGGACCTCATCGTCTCGGAAGCCCGCCGGCGCGGTAACACCCCCGAAGAACGGTTGCTGGCTGTCTTCGATGTGTTTGGCGACTGGTTCCACCGTGACGACTTCGAGGCCTGCACGTTCATCAACGTCCTGCTCGAAATGGGTCCCGAACATCCGCTGGGAAAGGCGAGCATCGGCTACCTGAGCAGGATCCGCGGCCACATCGAGGCGCTTGCGGAGGAGGCCGGGCTGAACCGCACCGAGGAATTCGCGCGCTCCTGGCACATCCTGATGAAGGGTTCCATCATCTCGGCCACCGAGGGGGATTTCCTCGCGTCAAAGCGGGCGCAGCAGATGGCCGGCTGGCTCATCGAGCACCACCGCGGCTGACGAATACCGCTACTGAGGAACACCAACGAGCGCCGGGAGGTCCCGGCGCCCGTTGGCGGTGTCGTTGTCCTGCGCGGCTAGGAGTCCTGGACTGCGGCGCTGCGAACTTCACTGTCGCGCAGCGGCCGCCGGGCCAGCCAGGCGGCAACGATTGCGCCTGAGATGTTGTGCCACAGCGAGAATACCGCCGAGGGCAGCGCGGCCAGCGGGCTGAAGTGCGCGGTTGCCAACGTGGCGGCCAGTCCGGAGTTTTGCATGCCCACTTCGAAGGCCAGCGCCCGGCGCGCTTTGTCGTCCAGGCGGCCCACCTTCCCGGCCAGGTAGCCGAGGCCGAGGCCAAAGCCGTTGTGCAGCACAACGGCGAGGAAGACGATGCCGCCGGCAGCCACAATCTTGCCGGCGCTGCCGGCCACCACGATCGCCACGATCAGGGAGATGACGACGGCGGACGCCCAGGGGAGCGCCGGAAGGACCTTCGCGACCAGCTTCTTGAGGAAGAGCCGGGCAAAAAGGCCGGCAACCACCGGCAGGAGCACGGTCTTGACGATATCCAGGACCATGGCGCCGGCGTCGATCTGGAGGAAGGACCCTGCCAGGAAAAGGACCAGCAGGGGCGTGACGATGGGAGCGATCAGCGTGGAGACGGACGCCACCGCCACGGAGAGCGCTACGTCCCCCTTGGCCAGGAACGCCATCACATTGGAGGCCGTTCCGGACGGTGCGCAGCCCACGAGGATGAGGCCGACGGCCAGTTCCGGCGGCAGGTTGAGCGCCACGGCGATCAGCCAACCCGCGCCCGGCATGATTACGTAGTGGGCCACGATGCCCAGCACCACTGCCCAGGGCCGTTTGACCACGGACGCGAAATCCGGAGGGGTGAGCGTCAGGCCCATGCAGAACATGATGATGCCGAGCAGGTAGGGGACGCTGGGGCCCATGGGTTGGAAGGCGCCGGGCATTAGGAAGCCGGCAACGCCCGCCACCACCACCAGGATCGGGAAGACGGTCACCGCAATGCGGGCGATCTTCGCCTCCGCAGCCAGCGCAGGATTGAGCGGCGCGGCATCAGCATCGGTGCCGGCCGCCGTGTTTTCATGGGTTTTTGTTGCCTCGAGCATCCAATAATGCTCACACCCGGGCGGCTAGTCCGGCCAATTCATGAACAGACGTCTGACATTTATGTCGGACCTTGCTGTCGGATCCCAGTCACTACTCCTTGGGCTATTCCCGCGGAGCTTTGCTGTGATCGGCTATATGTGCCGTGGCCGCGTGCTCGCGAATCTCGGTGACGCCGGACGCGGCTGCTGCGCTGTCACGGTAGACGCCGGATTCGGCCAGGATGTTGCCTGCGCCGTTGAGTAGCCGGATGCGTACGCCGCCTTTTTCAGCGGCGACAAGTTCGAATTTTCCTGCCATGCTGTTTCACTCCCCCAGGGTGGTGCGCCTGCTAGAAGGCCGCAGAACTGCTCCCGCAACAATTCTAGATGACAAAACCTGTCACATGAGTTACCAGACGCATTGTGTCGTTTGGGAGGGGGATGGAGCATGCCGCCAATGCTGCAGCTAGTGGCCGGCGTTGAGCTTCCCTGCCAGTTTTTCGCGCATCTGGACACTGGCGGAGTTCAGGCCGATCAGCTCCACTTCGCGGCCGTGCCTGCGGTATTTCTCGGTGACGGCGTCCAGGACGGCGATGGTGGAGGCGTCCCACAGGTGCGAGGCGTGGAGATCGACGATGACGCGGTCCACTGTGGGCGCGGAATCGCGGGCATATTCGAACTGGGTGTAGAGGTCGTTGGAGGAGGCGAAGAACAGCTCCCCGTCCACCGTGTAGGTCGCGACTGTCTCGCCGCTGAGCTCAATCTCCGTACGCTCCACAGTTGCGAAATGGGCAACCCGCCGGGCGAACATGGCCATGGCCGCCAGCACGCCGACTCCCACCCCGATCGCCAGGTTGTGGGTGGCCACCACGGTGCCCACGGTGATGACCATGACGGCGGTCTCCGACTTGGGCATCCGCTTGAGCGTCTTCGGGGCGACGGAGTGCCAGTCGAAGGTGATGGCGGAGACGAAAATCATCACGGCAACCAGCGCTGCCATAGGGATCAGGCCCACAATGTCACCCAGCGTCACCACCAGGACCAGCAGGAAGACGCCGGCGAGGAACGTGGAGACCCGGCTGCGGGCGCCGGATCCCTTGACGTTGATCATGGTCTGGCCGATCACTGCGCAGCCGCCCATGCCGCCCAGGAAGCCGGTGACGATGTTCGCCACGCCCTGACCCAAGGATTCGCGGGTCTTGTTGGAGCGGGTGTCCGTGATGTCGTCAACGAGCTTGGCCGTCATGAGCGATTCAAGCAGGCCCACCAGTGCCATGGACAGTGCGAACGGGGCGATGGTCTGCAGCGTTTCCAACGTCAGGGGCACATTGGGAATGAAGAAGGTGGGCAGGCTTTCGGGGAGTTCGCCCTTGTCCTGGACGGCCGGAACGTCGATGTTGGCCAGCACCGCGAACAGCGTGAGAGCGACGATCGCGACGAGCGGGGACGGCACGGCCGACGTCAGCCGCGGGAGCGCAACGACGATCACCAGGCCGACCGCCACGAGCGGATACACCAGCCACGGAACGTTGATCAGCTCCGGCAGCTGCGCCATGAACACCAGGAGGGCCAGCGCGTTCACGAACCCCACCATCACCGAGCGCGGAATGAAGCGCATCAGCCTGGTGACGCCCAGGAGCGCCAGCAGGATCTGGAAGACCCCCGCCAGGATCACCGCGGCGATTAGGTAGTCCAGGCCGTGGCTCCGCATCAGCGGCGCGATCACCAGGGCAACCGCGCCGGTGGCGGCGGAGATCATGGCGGGCCGGCCGCCCACGAAGGAGATGGTGACGGCCATGGTGAAGGACGCGAACAGCCCAATCCGGGGATCCACGCCGGCAATGACGGAGAACGCAATGGCCTCGGGGATCAGGGCCAGCGCCACCACCAGCCCGGCCAGGGCCTCAGTCTTCAGGCGGCGCGGGGAACGGAGCGTAGCCCGGACGGATTGGAGTTGTTCGGGCTTCATCTGTTCCTATGGCTTGGTCTGGCGGTAGCGCTCGAGCTGCTTCAGCCGCCGGAGGAGGCTGTCGCGCCGGGGGTGCGGAACGACGTCGGGCGCCTCCGCGGTGAGGTCAATGTGTTTGGTGCCGTACTGCCACAGCAGCAGGTCATCCAATAGCCGGTCCGGGCCGGGGGAGTACCTGTGGTCCAGCGCCTTGCGGACTTCGGTGATCCGGTTGGCACTGAGCAGCCCGGCAAGCTGTACGGTCTGGTTGAGGCCGTGGGCCGCCATCAGCTCGGCTGCCCAGCCCCAGTCATCATCCACTTTACGGTCCACGTGCGGCAGGAGCGTGCGCCAGACGTCGCGGATCCGGTTCGGCGTCAGCTGCGCGGCGCCCTCTCCGTCCATGTCCCAGTAGCCGCGGACTTCCTCGTAGCGCTCGTGCAGGTCCGCGAACGCGCCCTCCACGGTTTCCAGCATGGCGGCGGTGGCGGTGAACTGCCGGTCGAAATGGGGAGTCCAGGCGCGGGGGTCCTCGGCCTTGAAACGGATATCGTGCTCGATCTCGCTCCAGGCGTGGGCAAAAACGGTACGGATCTGGCACTCAAAAAAGTAGCTGCCGTTGGGCTGGATCTCCGGGTTGAACACCTGCTGGTACTCCTTGACCGCCTCGTTCTGGATGGTCCGCAGGATCAGGTGGCGGCTGGAGTAGCCGTAGGTACCGGACTCGATGGAGCCGATGTCCTTTTCGCGGTCGCCGCGGCAGTCAAACAGCTGGCGCTGGCGCTTGATCAGGTTGGCCACCACCGCGTTCTCCGCCGGAAGCTTGGTGATGACGCGGACGCCCACCATGTCATTGAGGGTCCGGAACGGGTCCGGGAACTTCAGGACGGGCGGTCCGCCCGGTTCCAGCGGCTCTTCCGTCCGGGAGATCTTTTCCTTGAACGACTCCACGGATTTGGTGCGGCCGGTGACGAACAGGGGTGTCACCTCGGTGTCCTTGAGCATGCTCCGCAGCGTGAGCAGTACTTCGCGCGTGACCAGCTTGAGGGCAGGCCGGACCCGCTCGTAGAGCTCCACGTTTTGCTGCACGGACTCGCGCAGGCCTGCGTCCAGGCGGTCCCAGTTGGTAGCCATGTTTCCAGCTTACGGGTGGCGTGTGACAGCCATGCGAGGTGACACTCCTGCGGACCGCCGTCGAACGGCGCGCCCTTGAACGATTGCAAGGCGCCGTCGCGACGGTGGCGGGCGCAAGCTGACAGCCGCCCAAGGTAGGCTCGGCACATGGCTGATCTGCGGCGTCGGACCGTGCTTTTACGGGGGTTGCCCGCCGCAGCAGCGGTGACACCGGGGGCACTGTCCGCTTCCTGTCCGTCGGGCCCGAAGGAGGACGCAGTGAAGCGGCACAAGTACCAGTACGGCGGTGACCCCAGCCAGTGGGGTGAGCTCTTCCTGCCGGAGGCCCTGGGAACCCGGGGCGTGGTGGTGGTGATCCACGGCGGGTACTGGCGCTCGCAGTACGGCGCCGAGCTGGGCGAGCCGCTGGCCCGGGACCTTGCCATGCACGGAATGCCGGCCTGGAACCTGGAGTACCGGCGCGCCGGCAACGGCGGCGGCTGGCCGCACACCTTCGAGGACGTACTGGCGGGGATCGACAAGCTCAGGGACGTCGCCGGGACCCACGGGCTCGGTCTGGACAAAGTGGTGGCCCTGGGCCACTCGGCCGGCGGGCATCTCGCCGTCTGGGCGGCCGGCCGGACCAGGCTCGGCCAGCTCGGCGCGCCCGACGCGGACCGCCAGCTGCAGCGGAAGAACGACGATGACGGCGCTGTGCAGCTCACCGGTGTGGTCAGCCAGGCCGGCCTGCTGAACCTGGCCGCCGCCGAAAAACTCAACCTCAGCAACGGTGCCGTCAGCAACCTGCTGGGCGGGTCGTCGGGAAAGTACCCGAAGCGCCACAAATTTTCCGACCCCATGAGCGCCATCCCGCTGCGGGTCCCCGTCTACGCCGTCCACGGCAGCGACGACGAAGATGTGCCCCCGAGCCAGTCCGAATCCTACGCCCGGGCGGCCAGGGCCGCGGGCGGACCCGTCCAGCTGCTGAAGGTGCCGGGCGACCACTTCTCCCTGATCGACCCCAAGGCGCCGGCCTACCGGAAGTGCCGGGATTTGGTCCAGGAACTCCTGGGCTGAGCCGGCGTTCCCTTAGACTGGACGAAGGTGCGCCGGGAAGTCTGGTCGGCATGACTTTGTCGACTCAACGTTTAGGACACTCATGAGCCACACGCCACCGCCCACGCCCGCCGCAAAACCCCGGTTCACCGTCCTCGGCTACGGCAGCTACGCGGAATCGCTGCGCATCGGCGAGATCCTGCGCAAGGAAACGGTGGGCGGCGCGTTACTGGTTGCGGCTGCCGTGATCGCCCTGGTCTGGGCGAATTCACCTCTCTCCGGCAGCTACTTCGCCTTGCGGGACTTCCGGATCGGCTACGAACCCTGGCACCTCGACCTCAGCCTGGGTGCCTGGGCCGCCGACGGCCTGCTGGCCATCTTCTTCTTCCTGGTGGGCCTGGAACTCAAGCGCGAATTCGTGGCGGGCGACCTGCGGCAGCTCAGCAAATCGGTGGTGCCCGTGGCGGCCGCCGCCGGCGGTGTGCTGGTCCCGGCCCTGATCTATGCCGCAGTGAACATATACAGCCCCGAAACCCTGCGCGGCTGGGCCATCCCCACGGCCACGGACATCGCGTTTGCCGTGGCTGTGCTGGCAATCATCGGCTCGCACCTGCCCAGTGCCCTGCGCATCTTCCTGCTCACCCTGGCCGTGGTGGACGATCTGATTGCCATCAGCATCATCGCGTTCTTCTACTCCACCGACATCCAGCCCGCCCCGTTGCTGCTCGCCCTCATCCCGCTGGCGCTCTACACCTTCCTGGCGCAGAAGTACCGCCGCTTTTTCGGCACCCACTTCATGGCTGCCTGGGCCATCCTCCTGCCGCTCGGCATTGCCACCTGGGCACTGGTGCACGCATCCGGCATCCATGCCACCGTGGCCGGCGTGCTGCTGGGATTCGCCGTGCCGGTGATTCGGTCCAAGGCCAGCGGCGGCACCGAGGCCGGGCCGGGCCTTGCCGAAATCTTCGAGCACCGCTTCCGGCCCATCTCCGCCGGAGTCGCCGTTCCCATCTTTGCCTTCTTCTCCGCCGGCGTGGCCGTCGGAGGCTGGGAAGGGCTTGGCTCCGCCTTGGCCGACCCCGTGGCCATCGGCATCATCATGGCCCTCGTTTTGGGCAAGCCCGTCGGCATTATGGGCACCACGTGGATCCTGACCAAAGCCACCAGGGCCCGGCTGGACGGATCCTTCAAGTGGATCGATGTCTTTGGAGTCTCGCTCCTGGCCGGAATCGGCTTCACCGTGTCCCTGCTGGTCGCCGAACTCAGCTTCGGCCACGGCAGCCTGCATGACGACCACGCGAAGGTGGGCATCCTGGCGGCGTCACTTGTCGCCGCTGTTCTGGCTACCGTGGTGCTGCGGACCCGGAACCGCCAGTACCGCCGGGCCGAGGAACTGGAAAAAATCGACTCGGACCAGGACGGCATCCCGGACGTCTATCAGCAGGAAACCCGCGGCTGACCATCCCGGATCCCTTGAAACAACATACCCCTAGGGGTATGCTGTTGGGTGTGGCCGGAAAGCCGCCGCGCCCCGCCGAGGAGGATGCCATGGACGTCATTGTCATCGATACCCCGCAGCTGGGGGACCGGAGCTACCTGGTGCACGACGGCACCGTGGGCCTTGTCATCGATCCGCAGCGGGACACGGACCGCGTGGAGGCTGCCGCCCGGGAAGCGGGCGTGACCATCACCCATGTCGCTGAAACCCACCTGCACAACGACTACATCACCGGCGGGCCGGAGCTCGCCAAGGCCCATGCTGCGAAGTACCTGGTGAACGCCGCCGATGCGGTGCAGTTCGAGCGCGAGGCCATCACCGACGGCCAGGCTGTCCGGGTGGGATCCCTGACGGTAAAGGCCGTTGCCACGCCCGGGCACACCCACACGCACCTCTCGTTCATTGTGGACGACGGCGAACAGCAGGCGGTCTTCTCGGGCGGCAGCCTGCTCTACGGCTCGGTGGGCCGGACGGACCTCGTAGCCGAGGCGGACACGGTGGGCCTGACCCATGACCAGTACGCTTCCGTGCGCAGGCTCGTGGCCGAGGCCCGGCAGGACGCGGCGCTCTTCCCGACGCACGGTTTCGGGTCCTTCTGTTCATCAGGCCCGGCCACCGGCGCCGCCTCCTCCACGGTGGGCGAGCAAGTTACGGCCAACCATGCCCTGACCGACCCGGACGAGGACCACTTCGTCCAGGAACTCATCGCCAACCTCTCCGCGTATCCGTCCTACTACGCCCACATGGGCGCCCGCAACGCCAAGGGACCCGGGCCCGCCGACCTCACCGTCCCGGAGTCCGTGGACCCTGCCGAGCTCACCCGCCGCCTTCACGACGGCGAATGGGTGGTTGACCTCCGCCGCCGCGTGGCCTTCGCCAGCAACCACCTCAAAGGCAGCGTCAGCTTCGAATACGGGCGCGGCTCCAACTTCACCACGTACGTGGGCTGGGTCCTGCCCTGGGAAAGGAAGCTCACCCTGGTGGGATCGCATGACGACGTCGAAAAAGCCATCCGCGACCTTTCCCGGATCGGCATCGATTCGCCGGATGCCGCCGTCGGAACCGAACCGCAGGCGTTGGCGTCGGATGCCGCCGTCGCCTCCTATCCGCGCGTGGGCTGGGACGGCCTGCTGGCGGGCCGCGGCGAGAGCGACACGGTCCTGGATGTTCGGCGCGCGGACGAGTTTACGGCGTCGCACGTGGCCGGAGCAGTCAACGTCCCCGTGCACCAGCTCCTGGCCCGGATGGACGAAGTGCCTGCCGGAAGGCTGTGGGTGCACTGCGGTTCCGGTTACCGGGCCGGAGTCGCGGCCAGCCTGCTGCAGCGTGCGGGCAGGGACGTAGTGCACCTGGACGCGAGGTTCGGCGACGCAGACGCAGCCGGAGTCCAGCTGGCCGGTGTCCAGCGGGAGAAGGCCAAGCCGGAGAAGGCCCAAACGGGAGCGCGCGCGGCCCCGTTCTCTGGCAGAGTATGAGCATGCTCACAGTTATTGGCGAAGGCCTGGTCGACGTTGTCCAACGCTCCTCGGGAATCGAAGCCCACGTCGGCGGCAGCCCGCTCAACGTGGCGGTGGGACTGGCCCGGCTGGACCATCCCGTGCAGTTCATTGGCAGGTTCGGACGCGACGCCTACGGCGAGTCCGTGGCCGCCCACCTGAAATCCAGTTCGGTCATGGTGCCGCAGGGCCCGGATGCCCTGCCAACCAGCGTGGCCACCGCCCTGATCGACGACGACGGCGCCGCCACCTATACGTTCGACCTCGCCTGGGAACTCCCCGGGCTCAGCGGCCGGCTGCCGTTCATGCTGCAGGGCACAACCCTGGTGCACACCGGTTCCATAGCAACCATGCTGGCGCCGGGCGCCGCCGAGGTGCTTGCCGCCGTCGAGCACGCCCACCCGTCCGCCACCGTCAGCTTCGACCCCAACTGCCGCCCCAGCATCATCACCGACGTGGACTATGCCCGCCGACAGGCGGAAAAGTTCGTGTCGCTGGCCGACGTGGTGAAGGCCTCCGACGAGGACCTCGAATGGCTGTACCCCGGCGTGGACGTCCTTGATTCGGCCCGCCGGTGGCTCTCCCTGGGCGGTTCCGAAGGGCCTGCGCTGGTGGTGGTCACACGCGGCGCGGCCGGCCCATGGGGCATCACCGCAGCCGGTGAAGCCGAGTTCCCTGCCCCCAAGGTTGATGTGGCAGACACCGTCGGTGCGGGAGACTCCTTCATGGCCGCGTTGATTTCCGGGCTGGTGGACCGGGGCCTGGACGGTGCCCAGAACCGGAAGGAGCTGCGTGAATTCCCCGCCGAATCGCTCCGCGAACTCCTGGCCCATGCCGCCTGGGCAGCGGCCGTAACGGTGTCCCGGCCCGGGGCCAACCCGCCCACCAGGGCCGAGCTCAACCACTTCGAGCTCGAGAACCTGGAACGCGACGGCTTGGAACGCGATGCCGCGGAGCTCGCCGGAGACGACCTGAGGAATGCCGACTCCACCAGCAACTGAAAGGCAGCAGATGTATCCCCACGATTCCCCTTCCCTGCGCGTCAGCAGCGAGTCCTTTCACGACGGCCAAACGCTGCCGCCCGCCCAGCGCAGCGGCAAGATGCGCGCCGGCGGCAAGGACGAATCACCGCAACTGAGCTGGAGCGGCGCTCCGGAGGGCACCAAGGGCTACGCGGTCACCATGTTCGACCCCGATGCCCCGGGCCGCGGCGGATTCTGGCACTGGGCCGTGCTGGACGTCCCCGCCGGCGTAACCTCGCTTCCCGCCGGAGCCGGGGCGGAGGGCGGCCGGCTGCTCCCAGCCGGTGCACTGCAGCTGAAGAACGACGGCGGTTTCCATGGCTACCTGGGGGCCGCGGCGCCGCCGGGCCACGGGCCGCACCGCTACGTCGTCACGGTCTACGCTTTGGACGTGGAGCACCTCGGGCTGGACGCAGGTGTCAGCCCGGCCAAGCTCGAGCCGAAGCTGGCGCCGCACGTGCTGGGCCGCGGGACGATCACGGGCATCTTCGAACGCTGAGCCCGATCTCGCGCGTCAGGGCCGGACTTGGATCCAGGGCGGACCCGCCGCCGGCCCCACGTAGACTGGCACTATGCGGCTGGTAGCAAGTGACATTGACGGAACGATCCTCGGGCATGACGGCAAGATTAGCGACCGTACCATCCGCGCCTTCCACGCCTGCCGTGATGCCGGCGTCGAACTGGTATTCGTGACCGGACGGCCGCCCCGCTGGCTGCACCCCCTGGAGGACCAGCTGGGGCACACCGGAACGGTGATCTGCTCCAACGGCGCCGTGGTGTGGGACCTTGAGGAAGGCCGCCTGGTCTCGGCCCGCGCCCTTGCCTTGGATGCGGTCTTCGAAACGCGCCGCATCATCAAGCAGCTGCGGCCCTCCGCGCTGTTTGCCGCGGAAACGCTCACCGGATTCCACCTCGAACCGGGTTTCATCGAAAATGACTCCAGCGAACTGCTGTCCGAGTTCACCCCGGCTCCCCTGGCCAGCACGCTTACAGCGGACGACGCCGTGGTCAAGTTCCTGGCAATTGTCCGCGAAGGCACCGCCGACGAATTCCTCGCCGAGGTCTCACCTGCTGTCGCCCACCTCGCGTCGGCCACCCACTCGGCGCCCACCGTAGCAATGCTGGAGCTGGCCGTGCCGGGCGTCAACAAGGCCGTGACCCTGGCCGAATACGCCGCCACCCTGGGGATTGCCGCCGCTGACGTGGTGGCATTCGGGGACATGCCCAACGATATCGAGATGCTGCGCTGGGCAGGCGACGGCTACGCGATGGCCAGCGGCCACCCGGAGGCCATCCGCGCCGCGGGGCAGCAGGCACCCCATTTCGACGACGACGGCGTGGCCCAGATCCTCGAAGCCAAACTCGCCGAACTTGGTGTCAGGCCCCTCTAGGCGGGCGTCCGGCAGTGGCTGAGTCCCAACCCTTCTTTGCGGCCGGAAGCCCTTCGGCACGGATTGCCATGGCACACCGCGGATACTCGCCGGACGGACTGGAAAACTCGATGGCAGCGTTCCGCTCCGCCGTCGAACTTGGCTACCGCTATCTGGAAACGGATGTCCACACCACCGCCGACGGGGTGCTGCTGGTGTTCCATGACCCGTCGCTGGACCGGGTCACGGACGGGGCGGGACGCATCTCCCGGCTCCCGGCCGGGACGATTGCCCAGGCAAGGATCGGGGGAGTGGAGCCCATCCCGCTCTTCAAGGAGCTGGTGTCAGCTTTCCCCGGCGTGCGGCTGAACCTCGACGTCAAGGACTGGAGCTCCGTTGCCAGCCTCGCCGCGGCCATTGAACAGTACGGCGTCCACGACCAGGTGCTGATCGCCAGCTTCTCCGACCGCCGGCGGCGGGCCGTTATCAGGCTCCTGAGCCGGCCGGTCGCCGGGTCGGCGGGGATCGTATCCAACGCGCTCTTCACGGTGCTGGGGCCGGTGCTCCCGGCCCGGGTCATACGGCGGGCACTGCGGGGCGTGCACGCGCTTCAGGTGCCGGTCAGATACGGTGCAGTCCGGGTGGTGACACCGGGCTTCGTCCGCCGGGCCCACCGGTACGGACTGCAGGTCCACGTATGGACCATCAACGATCCGGCGGAAATGCGCCGGCTCCTGGACCTTGGCGTGGACGGAATCGTCACGGACCGCGCGGATCTCCTCAAGCAGGTGCTCCAGGGCCGGGGGCAGTGGGACTAGCGGGACTGGCCGCCGTGGTGTGATGCCCGCTGTGCATCCAGCACCCGTGCGAACTCGTCCGCAGGGACCGGCCGCCCGAAGTAATAACCTTGGGCGCTGACGCAGCCGATGCCGGCCAGGTGCTGTGCCTGTTCCGCGGTCTCCACCCCTTCCCAGACGGCCTCCAGGCCGCAGGCCCGGATCAGCTGGAGGATCGCGGCAATCAGGGCCGGCTGGGCCGGGTCAGTGCCGAGGTCCTTCAGCAGGGAGCGGTCCACCTTGACCTTGTCCACGGGCAGCCTGCGCAGGTAGCTGATGGAGGAATAGCCCGTGCCGAAGTCATCGATTTCCAGCCCCACGCCGAGCTTCCGCAGGCTGTTCAGGGAGTACCGGTCCAGTTCGTTGCCGCTGACAATGGCGCCCTCCGTCAGCTCGAGCACAAGCAGTTCCGGGCTGAGTTCCGCCCCGATGAGGGCATCGCGGACCTCTTCGATGAACTCGAGGCGCTGAAGGTCCGTGGGCGAGATGTTGATGCGCATGGAGAAGTCGTCACCCGCGTAGGACGCTGCGCGCCAGTCCCGGAGCTGTCCGACGGCGGCGCGGAGCACCCAGCCGCCTAGCTCGGAAATGAGTCCGGCGTCCTCCGCAAGCGGAATGAATTCATCCGGCATCACCATTCCACGGGACGGGTGGTTCCAGCGGACCAGGGCCTCCGCGCCCTCGATCCTGCCCGTGGCGAGCTCAACCACGGGCTGGTAGTAAAGCACCAGCTGGGATTCCGTAATTGCCGTTCGCAGGTCCTCAATCAGCTGGCTTCGCAACTGGCGGGCGTGCAGCATGGCCGGTGCGAAGACCTTGAGCCGGTTCCGGCCGCCGGCTTTGGACGCGTACATCGCCACGTCGGCTTCCATCAGCAGCTGTTCCGCGCTCTGGCCGGCCCCGCCGATGCATAGCCCCATGCTGGCGCCGCAATGGACGGCGTCGTTCTCGAGCTCCACCGGGTCCTCCAGGGCCGCGAGGATGCGGTTGCCCACGCTCGCTGCCCGCGCCAGTGTGGTGGCCGGCATCAGCACGGCAAATTCATCACCGCCCAGACGGGCCACCGTGTCTGTGTCGCGGACGGATTCTTTGATGCGCTCGCCGACTGCGGCCAGCACCTGGTCCCCTGCCGCGTGGCCGAGGGTGTCGTTGATGCCCTTGAAGGCGTCAAGGTCCAGCAGGAGGACGGCGGGCGGCAGGCCGCCCTCCTCAGTCTCGGTCAGCGCCTCGTTGAGGGCGCCGACGAGGGCCGCTCGGTTCGAGAGGCCCGTCAGGGAGTCGGTGAGGGCCATCTTCCGCATTTCCAGATGGGCTTCATTGAGGAGCCGGGTGCGCAGTTCCACTCGCTGTTCAAGCTCCTGGTACATGATCTGCAGATCCTCGGCGAGGAGGTTGGTGCCCATGATGACGGCATCCAGTTCGTCCCTGGCGGGGGATACTTCGATTCTGGAGTGGAGTTCGCCTGCGGCGAGGCGGACTATTCCGTCCAGCAGCTTGCCCAGGCGCGGATCGCCGTCAGTGAACATAGGCATGTTCCTTCAACCAATAGATCGCCTCGGCTTCGGACGTGAAATAGCCGGCAGGCCGCGACGTGAAGCCGCCACCGAGGATGAAATGGGCCAGGATCCGGTCCACCGGTGTCTGGCCGAGCAAAGCCCAGGCCGCCACGGTGGTCAGGCTGCCGAAAACAGCCCTGGCCGCCCTGCTGACGGACGCCACATCCGTCACGTCCATCAGTACAGCCACCCGGGAACCGGCCGACGGGACTTGGAGTTTCGCGGCCAGCAAGCGGGCTGACGGCTCATCCAGGTGTTCGTGCCGGGGGAGCACGATCTTGATGATGTGATCGTGCATCAATCCAAGCGGCTGAGACATTCTTCCCCCGACTATGTGAGGAGGCTTTTGGCCTCTCTAGCACCACCAGGACTTCGATGATGCCGTGTGACTAAAAATACACTGTCAACCCGCGTCCGGAGTCCCCTAGCCGACGCCGGCCGCAAATGCCCGAACCTGGGCGCTCCGTTCCGAGGCCGCCGCATCGTCAAAGAGCGCCGCCGCGTCCTCCAGCCGCTGCAGGCCCTCGCCGTTTTCACCGTTGGCAAGGAGGGCCTTTCCCAGGAGGAATGAGGCCTCGCCGGCCGTTTGGGTGGCCAAAATACCGGATTCGGTGCAGAGCGGCCTGAGCATGTTGATTGCCGTGGCCATGTCGCCGGTAAGGAAGTGCCAGTGCGCCCGGGCGAAGGACATTTCCAGTAGGTCGCGGTCGCTGCCGCCCACCACCTCGGTGGCCAGTTCGGCCCGCTCGATGCACCGGAGCGTGGCAGGTTCGGTGAGCTCCGCCTCCAGCCGCATCACCGCTGAGGCGCGGTTGAACCTCGCCCAGAGGTCCACGTCCTTCGACGGCGAGAGGCTCTCGGCGGCCATATCGTGGTAGCGGCCGCCGTCCGCGAGCCGGCCGCTGAGGAACGCGACGTTGCCGATCACCCAGTAGGCTTTGCCGGCGGTGTCCTCGTCAACGAGCTCCGTCAGCAGGCCCTCAAGCAACAGGCACTGGTCCCACGCTTCATCGAGCCTGCGGCTTTCGGCGAGGGCGGCAATGAGGGCCCTTTGCGCTTCCACGTGGAGGTAGACGTATTCGGCGTTGCCGGCCACGAGGTTCGCGGCGGTGGCCGCTGCCGAAACAGCATCCGGGAGCCTCCCGAGTCCCTGCTGCGCGACCGCCAGCAGCGTGTAGGCGCGGGCGGCCAACAAGGGATGGTCCGAGGAAAGGGGAGACTCGGCAAGGGACTTGGCGACTTCCAGGCACTCGGCGATCGATCCCTCGTCGCGGAGGCATTCGGCTTTGAGGTAGATCATATTCCACCAGCCGGAATGGTCTCCGGTTTCGAGGGCCAGCGCCGCGGCTGCGGCGGCCTGGGCTTTTGCGCCGGCGTAATCGCGATTTCTTGCGCTTTCGCGTGCCTGCAGCTCGGCCAATACGTAGGGAGTCAATTTCCGGGGAGTCGGCATTTTCCAATTATCCACCCGGGTCGCGTCTCGGGCAGCCCGGAAGCCTACTATTCTCTTCGTATTACTTCGCTTTAATATTGATGATTTGACCGTATAATGACGCACGTAATCCAAGTTCAAGCCCAATTGATTGAAAGGACCAACGGATGAAGAAGATTGCCGCAACATTCTTGCTCACCGGTGTTCTGGCTGTTGCAGGATTCGCTGCACCCGCCAACGCCGCTCCGAAGTCGGACACAACTGTCAGCACCTCCAGCAAGACCGTGACTACCCAGTCCTCCATCGGTTGGTGGCCTAACTAGTTCGGCGAGCACGCTGCCCCTGGATTTCATATCCGGGGGCAGTTCCTTTTAAGGGCCGGAAATAGGCAGCTGAACGGTGATCGTGGTGCCAGTGCCGAGTTCCGAACTGACCGCCAAATACCCCCGATGCGCCTTTACGATGTCGTAAGCAATGGCGAGTCCCAGTCCGCTGCCGGGGACGGCAGTGGACGTAGCGTTGGATGCTCGGAAAAAGCGCGTAAAGAGATGCGGGATTTCTTCGTTCGGGATTCCCACACCCGTGTCGCGTACATGGACATTTACGCCGGGTTCTCCGTCCGTCATTGGCTCAACGCGGCAGCTGACAACAATCCGGCCCCCGCTCGGGGTGAATTTGATGGCATTTGAAACCAGGTTCGTGAAGACCTGCTCCAGTTGAACTTCATCGGCGATGATCGCGGGGTCGCCGTCGTCGAGCTCCAGCGAGATGGAGACGTCCCCCAGTTCCGCCAGCGGACGCAGCGCCACCGTCACGATCTGGAGGGTGTGCCCCAGCTGGACAGGTGCCAGATGAAGGTTGGCGCCCTCGTAATCCTGCCGGGAAACAGTGAGCATGTCCTCGATCAGCCGGCGGAGCCGCTCGGAGTTCCTGACAATGATGTCCAGCATCCGGTCCACTTCAGGGGGCACCGGCCCTCCCACGCCGTCCTGGATCATGTCCAGGTAGGCCGAGATGGAGGTCAGCGGCGTCCGCAGTTCATGGTTGACGGTGGCCAGGAAATCGGTCTTCGCCTGGTCAAGCTGGCGCAACTGCCTGACCACCTGCTGTTGGGCGCTCATAAGGTGGCTCTGGATGAGCCCGTAGGCCACGTTGCCGGCGACGTGCTGGATCAGGGAGATCTCGGTGCGCGTCCAAACACGGGGTTCGTCGAGCTGCGCAATCCAGATGGCGCCTAGCGACGATTTTCCTTCGCCCACGGGAACGAATGCGGAGGCCCACGGGCGCATGTGTTCAGTCCAGGCCTCCAGGCCCTGGTCCTCGGGGGACCACTCATGGATGTGGTGGTCGGCCACAGCGAGCACCTCGGCCTCCGACCAGAGCCGGTCCGCAACGCGGTGTGCGGAGGATTCGTGGATTCCCAGTCCGTCCACGATCGGGGCCAGGCCGGGACGGTGCCACTGCGCAGCTATGCGGGGCACACGGTCGTCGTCGAACGTCGTAAACAGAACGCGGTCGGCGCCGAACGTCTGCCCGAATCCCTTCACCAGGAGGTCCGAAATCACGTGCGGATCCTGCGTCGCCCGCACGGCGGAGGACACTTTCCGGAGTTTCTCGCGCAGTCGTTCGGCACTCTCCCGCGCCTCGGAGCGCAGCGCGGCACGGCTGATCAGGACATCCGCCCGGTGGACCAGTTCGGCCGGTGCAGCAGGCTTCGCAATGTAGTCCGCCATCCCCAGCGTCCGGACGCTTTCAGCCTCGGTTTCGTCGTCCAGGTCGATCAAAAGAAGCAGCGGGGCAGTCACTGGCAGGCCCGCAAAGGAATGATCCGCGACGATGATGCTGGGGTTGTTCCGTTCCAGCAGCCCGGCAAGACTTTCCTGGCTGGAGGCCTTGGCGACCTCGAAGCCCGCGGCGGACAGGACGGCCGCCGTCGCGGACAAGCGCCCGCTGTCCGGGTCCGCCACGATTGCCGTGCGTGGTACGAGTGATTTCTCCGCCGCCAGTATTACCACACTGCCCCCTTCGGTCCCGGTTGAGTACATTGTAGGGTGACATCAGTCGCACGCATCCCATGCGGGCGAACCCTGGCGGGAGGAAGGGTGAATATGTCCGGATATCGCGAGGAAGGCGCAGAGGCGGGTTTGACGCTGGGAGCCGATGGAATGCTCCGGCTGAAGTGGCCCAGGGGCGCGGTGATAACGACGACGGATGCGGAGCGCGCCATGCTCCGGGTGAACCGGCTGTGCGGCGACAACAGGCATCCCATGCTGGTGGACATGGCCACAACAGCGGAGGTGAGCCGCGGCGCCCGCGCGGTGTTCGGCCGCCCGTGCCGGGCATCCCGGATCGCTTTACTGGGGTCCTCGCCGGTTGACCGGGTGCTGGCCAATTTTTTCCTGGGCATCAACGCTGTGCCGTGCCCCACCAAGTTCTTCACATCCGAGCAGGACGCCCTCGCCTGGCTCGCTTTGACCTAATTCCCCGGATTGATTACGTCGCCGGAGCCTGATTTTCCTGGCGCCAACGCCGGTGCACCTATATTGGTGCCATGCTGTCCGCCCTAAAAAGATATTTGATGATTCCCAAGCTCGTGCGGTTGTCCGCGGGTGCGCCCCGGGATCATCACGTGGCTTGGGATCAGTTTTGGTCCAACGTGAAGGCCACCGGCGCGGCGGGCGATGTGCTTTGGGACGCCGGCACCGACCACGAGATGCTGGGCTACGTGGACATGCTGCGCCTCCACCTGGACACAAACTTGCCTGTGGTGGACATCGGCTGCGGCAACGGAAGCTTCACCCGCCGGCTGGCCGGGCACTTCCCGCACGCCGTGGGCGTGGACGTTTCCGCCCATGCCGTCCGGCGTGCCCGTGCGGAGTCTGCCGGACTGCCGAACGTCTCCTACGCCGTCCGTGACATGACGGCTCCCGGCGCCGGAAGCGGACTCGGCGGGGAGTTGCGCGTTCTTAGTGCGGATGGCGGGGCTAATGTCTTCATCCGCGGCGTCCTCCACGTCCTGCGCGGACGGGACCGGTACGCCTTGGCCGAAAACGTTCGTGCCATCACCGGAGCCGCCGGCCGGGTGTTCCTTGCCGAAACAGACTTCCGGGGAAACGCCGTCGACTACGTGTCGCATCTTGGCGCCACGCTCCGGTCCATCCCCGCGCCGCTCGAAGGCGCCATCCGCGGGCTGCCGATGCCCGGGCACTTTGGCCCGAAGGAGCGGAGCCTGGCCTTCCCGGCCGACCGCTGGGAACTGATTGAGGACGGTCCCACGACGATCGAGACCGTGCCCTTGTCCAGCCCCACACGGGCAGACCTCATCCCCGGCTACTTTGCGGTCCTGAAGGCCAGAGGCTAAGGAGCACGGGGCCCAGGCCCGCCCGTGAGGGCTAGCCGCGGCCCATGCTCGTCGAAGGGTCGCTGTCCGCCTCGGAGGGATCGGCCCGCAGCTCGCCGGGGTCCGCGGTGGGAAGGCCTCCGGGACCCGGTACGTCCTGCTGGGCGGCGGCGGTTGTGCCCAGGCCCGGATTTTCACCGGGTTCCGGGTTTGCGCCCGGCGATGGGGTCCCGTGCGGGTCATCGAGCGGCGGAACGTCGTCCGGCCGGGCCGGTGGCTGCTCCGGTGGCGCGCCCGGTGGGTTTTCCGTCGGATCGACTGAGTCCGCGGCGTTGGAACCCTCGCTGATGGAGGAATGAACCCGGATGTCCTCATTCGGATCGCCGGGATCCGGCGCGTGGCCGTCGTCGGTCCTGTCGGCCGTGCCCGCCAAGTCCTCCATGGCATTCTTGGCAGCTTCTTCGATGCTGTCTCCGATTCCCATCGACGTACACCTCCCTTTCGCCTCCGGCGCACGCCTAAGGGCGCCAGTTGTGCATCCAGATTTATCAGTATGCTTACGATTAGTCCAGAGTCCGACGGCGAGTCGGGGCGGCATTGCGCGCCTGGCCGCGGGCACCCCTCAGGTCCCCAGTTCCATCATCAGGCCGGGGAGCTCGTCGGCGAGTTCCCGGGCCAGGTACCCCAGGCTCCCCAGGCGGCTCGCCAGCCGGTCACCGGCGGCCGCATGGAGGTGGGTGCCCCAGCAGGTGGCCTGCGCATCCGAGGTGCCCCTGGCGCGCAGTCCTGCGATGGCACCGGCCAGGATGTCCCCGCTGCCGGACGTGCCCAGGCCGCCGTACCCGGTGGTAATTTCCCACAGGCCGCCGTTCGCCTGGCCGCCCTCATCCCCCCGGTTGACGGTGGTGTGCCCGGCGGGGACGGCGATGACACCCTGGCAACTCACCACTGCGCCGTAACTTTCGGCTATTTCCGTGACGTCCTGGTGCAGGTCGTTGACGTCCCGCCCCAGCAGGATTCCGGACTCGGTGACGTTCGGGGTCAGGATGAGCCGTCCGGCCCACGCGCCGAGCTCTCCGAGGAGCTCTGGGAGGCAGCCTAAAGCGTAGGCATCGAGCACAACAGCCGGCCTGTCGCCGGAGCCGCCGCCGCCGCCGTCTTTTCCTTTTTCGCCGCCTCCTTTTCCGCCGCCGATGCCGCTCCCGGAGTCCAGTTTTAGCAACTCCCTGAGGAGGGACTCAGCTTCGTCCATGTCGTCCAGGCCCGGCCCCACCAGCACTGCCGCTGCGTTCTCCAGCTCTTCAGCCAGGGCGGACACCCCGGAGCCCCGGACGGCGCCGCCTTCCGTTTCAGCGAGGCCCACCACGCCCGCTTCCGGCAGCGCTACCGCAACCTGTACCGCCGTCGAGCCCGCCACTGCCAGCGTCAGGCGGCCCGCCCCCGCACGCAGCGCCGCCGTGCCGGCCAGGAGCGCGGCTCCCGGCGTCTTCCGGGCGCCCCCGATCACCAGCACCGATCCGCGGTCGTCCTTGCCGGACCCGCCGCCCGGAAGGGGCCAGTCCCGCAGTAGCGTGGGAGTGACGGGTATGGCTGCATCCGGCCTACCTCGGGTGGACATTGGCGTCTCCCGCGTGTTCAGTCACCGGAACGCCTTCGCTGACCAGGTGGTCGGCCATGTTGAAGCTCTCTAGGATCCACGGCCCGGCTCCGTCCGGCCGCACGAACTGGGTAAGTGAGGCGTTGAGAATGGTGGACGTCGCGGCGATATCGAGGATTTCCGGTTCAGTGAGGCCTTCCAGGATGTAGCGGAACAGCAGGATCAGGGCGTCGTGGCACACCAGCATGATCCGGCCGCCGCTCGGTTGCCGTTCGAGGTCGGCCAGCAAAGAGCGAAGCCGAAGCACGACGTCGGCCCAGGACTCGCCGCCCGGCGGCCGGTAGTAGAACTTCCCGAGCCAGCGCCGCCGCGCCGCTTCCTCCGGAAGCCGGGCTTCCACGCCCGCGGAGGTCAGCATGTCCAGGATGCCCAGTTCCCTGTCCCGGAGCCGTTCGTCGATGAGGATACCTGTGGGCCAGCCTCCGGTTTTCACGGCGAGCTCGGCCGTCTGGCGGGCGCGGACGTACGGCGACGACCAAACTGCCGAGGGCCGCCGCTCCTCGGGGAAGTCAGCGAACAGCCGGCCGAGGGCCAGGGCCTGTTCGCGTCCGGTGGCGGAAAGCTCCACATCGGCATCCCGGGCCGGGACCTCGATGATGTGTGCTCCGGCCTCTCTGGCCTGTGTGGCGGCCACGTTGCCCTGGCTCTCGCCATGGCGCACCAGCAGAAGCTCGGTCCATCCCGTACTTACAGGACTTCGGTCATTGGATTGCGGCATTGCTACCCCCTTGGTCCGGGTCCGTACCCCCGTGCCTTCGTCGCGCACTCATCGGCTGCCGATAGCTCGGGAAGGCCACGTTACTACTGCCCGTGCGTCCTTGTCGCGGCAATCGCGGAAGGCTAGGCTGGCCACCCACCGGCTTCTACGTCTCCCTGTACCCCCGATGAAACGGACTAAACCATGAGCAGCTACCACCCGGAGAGCGACCCCTCAAATCCGGACAAGCCCGGCGAGGACGAAACGGACGAAAAAGACCGAACCTCCAAGGATCCTGCAGCCACCGCGAATCCTGACCCGTTGGAAGGCAACGTCACCGGGTTGGAGCCCGGCGGCGGTGTTCCGCCTGGCGAAACGCCTCCGGCTGAAGATTCGATGAGCGGGGACCAGGGCCACGAGGAATAGCTGAATCGCCGTCGGGGAGGGCTATCCTCGACGGATGAAGGGTGCCGCAGCAACAGACGTCGAGGCCGGAGGCCTCCGTGGACGAATGTATGCCTCGCGTGGCGGCGCAGCTGTCCAACCGGAGGGCCTGGCAGAGACACCTACGATTGTCCTCATCCACGGGATTGGCGTCTCCCACCGGTACCTTGTCCGGCTGCACCAGGTCCTGGCCGGGACCGCGGATACGATTTCGCTCGATCTGCCCGGCTTTGGAGCCACCCCGCATCCCGAGCACCAGCTCACTGTGGCCGACCATGCGGCGTTTATCCATGACGTACTGGACCGGGCCGGGGTGGGGCTGCGTGTCCTGGTTGGGCATTCCATGGGGGCGCAATTTGTCCTCGAGGCAGCTCTGCAGCGGCCGCACCAGGTGCCGCACGTGGTGCTGATGGGACCCGTCGTGGACGTCCGACGCCGGACCCTGCTCCGCCAGATGCTTGCGCTGACCAGGGATGCACTGCTGCACGAAACGCCACGGTCCAACGCGGTGGTGTTCAGCGATTACCTGCGCTGCGGCCCGCGCTGGTACCTCAAGCAGTTACGGGTCATGATGAATTACCGGACCGAGGACCGGATCCGCAGTCTGAACACTCCCGTGATGATCCTCCGCGGCGCTTCGGACCCCATCGCATCAGGTGAGTGGTGCCGGATCCTTGCCCGCCGGGCACCGGCAGGCAAGCTGGTGGAGGTCCCAGGCTGCGGGCACGTGGTCCAGTACACCGGAACATCGCAGGTGGCCGACGCAATCAGCGCTTTCACGGGGCTGCCCGGTTCCGGTACCGCGCAGCAGGCCCTGAACCGTCACTAGTCGTGGCCTGTCCGGGCCGCTTCGTCACCAGGCCGTCATGCAGGCAAGCGCTTTCCGGTGGATGCTGGCAGGATGGACCCATGCGCATTCTTATCGCTCCGGACAAGTTCAAAGGGTCACTGACCGCGGCCCAGGCCGCAAGCGCCATCGCAGAGGGGGCGCTGCGCGTCTATCCGGACGCCGTCGCCACCCAGTTTCCCGTGGCCGACGGCGGGAAAGGCACCCTCGAAGCCGCCGTTGCCGCCGGATACGAGGAGCGGCTGAACGCCGTCGTCGGTCCCATCCTGGCCCCAATCGGTGCAGCCTGGGCCATCCGCAAGGATGCCTTCGGCGGTGCAACCGCCATCATTGAAACTGCCCAGGCCTCCGGTCTGGCGCACATGGAGCCGACCCCCGCTAACGCGCTGCGTGCCCACAGTTACGGCTGCGGCCAGCTGATCGCCGCCGCCTTGGACGCCGGGGCTACGGAGATCGTGCTGGGCGTCGGCGGATCGGCAATGACCGACGGCGGCAGCGGCGCCTTGCGTGCACTGGGCCTGAAACCGTTGGACGCCGCCGGAAACGTGGTTCCCCTGGGCGGCGGCTCCCTGGCGGACGTTGTGCGCATTGACGTTTCGGGAGTTGATCCCCGGCTCGCCGGGGTAAAGATCCGGATCGCCGTGGACGTTCAGAACCCGCTGTTCGGCAACGACGGCGCAGCGCACGTCTTTGGCCCCCAGAAAGGGGCTGATGGGGACGCCGCGGAACTTCTGGACGCGGGTCTCCGCAACTGGGCCTCCGTGCTCCGACAGGCCACGGGACGCGACGTCAACGTTCCCGGAGCCGGCGCGGCCGGCGGGTTCCCGGCGTCGTTCCTTGCTTTCAGCGGCGCCATGCTGGAAGGCGGCTTTGCCCTGGTGGCGGACCTGACGGGTCTGGCCGGTCAGTTGGCCCAGGCTGATCTGGTGATCACGGGCGAGGGTTCCATGGATTCGCAGTCGCTGACGGGGAAGGCTCCGATTGCCCTTGCGGATGCGGCACGCGAACGGGGTATCCCGGTGATTGTGGTGGCGGGGCGGATCCTGGTCACCCCGGAGGACCTCGCCAGGCACGGAGTGGTGGCCGCTGCGCAGCTGCTGGACGTCGCAGCCAGCCCCGAGGACGCCATCGCCAATGCCGCCAAATACCTCGCCCGGGCTACCAGCCAGGTCCTCGAAGGCGCCTGACGGTGCGAGGCCGCTAAGCCCCGGTTTCGTAGTGCGGTTCAGCCACGGGCTTGGACTCGGGCGAACCTCGTTCGCGCAGATAGACGGACGCGCCAACCAGGACGGCAACGGCCAGGAATTCGCTCTGCCAGTTCTGGAACGACTCGAACCAGAAGCGGCTGGTCGCGAGGTATCCGAGCAGCGTGACCCCGGGCTGGCCGTGGCTTTGCTGTTCCTCGCTGTACTCCTCACTGCCGCCAACGGCGTGGAGGGCGAAGGAAGCGAGGAACAGCAGCAGGAACAGGATGGATAGCGAGTGCTCGTAGAGCTTGAGCACCATGCCCCCGCGGCGCACGGGCCAGGGAGTGGCGGCTTTCACCGTGGCGTCCCGCGGATCCTGGTCCTGCGGCGCCGTGCGGCCCATCGGTTTGGATTCGGAGGAGCCCTTTTGAAACAGGAACACAGTCAAAACGACATACATGCCCATCTGCAGGAATTCCGATTCCCAGTTCTCGAACGTGGCTTCGAGGAAGGCTCCGGTGGCCAGGTAGCCCGCGATTCCCACCGCAGGCTGGCCGTGGGCCATCTGGTCTTCGCTGTAGTCGCTGGCACCGCTGATAATCATGCCGCCGAAAAACACGGCGAAAAGGCCGATGTTGGCCAGCAGCAGCCCATGTTCCTTAACCCACTTCTTCATGATGCCTCCCGTTGGGATGAATAACTTGGGTGGAGTTCGGGCTTCGGCATACCGGCTACTTCTTCGTTGCCCGTTTGTGGAGCCAGATCGGAACGAAAACGAGCAGCAGGATCATGACCGCGAGGAGTCCACCGCCTGCGAGGAGCCCGGCATTCCGTCCGGCGGTTACATCGAAGACGAGCGACGCCGTCCCCGCGCTGAGGAGCGCGACACCGGCCAGTGCCACCTTCGCAATCCGGTCCGCGCTCGCAACGAGCGTTGATTTCAGCTGTTTCCGGAAGAGCCTGCGGTGCACGCTGACCGGGAGGAGGATGACGGCGGTGACGAGCGCGGCGAGCAGCACGTTGCTCAGGTACAGCCCCACCTGGTAGTCGTCCAGTGTCTCGAACCGCTCCTGGAAAGGAATCGTCAGGAGGAAACCCGCAAGGATCTGCACGCCCGTCTGCAGTACGCGCAGTTCCTGCAGCAGGTCCCCCCAGTTGCGGTCCATCTGCTGGTTGACGGACTCGTTCCTGCCGTCCCCAGCTACTGCGTCACCGTCCGACATGGGCTCACCTCCGGGCCTCGCACGCCACAGCGCGCAAACTAACTCTCAACCTAGGCTTGAAGCCTGACAATTACAAGCAATGCTAAGTTTGCTGACTAATTTGTCCAAAACGGTGGACTTGCCCATTTCGCTGGGATAGTTTCGAAGGGCCGGTTGCGCACCGGAGCCGATGGAAAACCGACACGCAAGCGAGGTGGACTATGACTGATCCCGGTAAGAAGCAAGACCAGCCCACGGACCCCCGGGGCGGATACCACTCCGGCCCGTTCCCCGAGCAAGTGCAGGAGCAGCCGGGGCTCACGGCGCCCATGGAACCCCAGCCGGACCATGGCGAAGAAAGCTATGAGGGGAGCAAGGCCCTCGAAGGCAAGGCGGCGCTGATAACCGGCGGAGACTCCGGCATCGGAAAGGCCGTGGCCATCGCCTTCGCGCGTGAAGGCGCCGACGTCGCAATCTCCTACCTCCCCGAAGAGGAAGACGACGCCCAGGACACTGCCGCGTGGATCCGCAAAGCCGGACAGCGGGCGTTGCTGCTCGCGGGTGACGGCCGCTCCGAGGAGTTCAGCACCAAAATTGTGGAGGACACGCTGCGGGAGTTTGGCCGGCTGGACGTTGTGGTGCTCAATGCGGCCTACCAGAAGAACCGTGACAGCTTCGAGACGCTTCCCACCGAGGAATTCGACCGGGTTTTCAAGACCAACCTGTACTCCTTGCTGTGGACAGCCAGGGCTGCGGTGCCGCACCTGAAGGCGGGCGCGTCGATCATCACCACCGCCTCCATCCAGGCTTTCAACCCGTCACCCGGACTCATCGACTACGCCATGACCAAGGGCGCCCAGGTTGCCTTCACCAAGGCCTTGGCCCAGGAACTGGGGCCCAAGGGCATCCGGGTCAACGCCGTTGCCCCCGGCCCCATCTGGACGCCGCTGATTCCCGCCACGGAATGGCCGGAGAAGCTGCCGAAGTTCGGTCAGGACACTCCTTTGGGCCGGGCGGGACAGCCCGCCGAGCTCGCGGCTGCCTACGTTCTTCTCGCCTCGGACCGCGGCTCCTACATTTCCGGGGCGGTCCTTCCGGTGACGGGCGGCAAAGGCCTCTGACCCTTTGCGGCGCGTCGGGGCACCCGCGCCACGCGCTGCTGACTTTTCCATTCAGACCCGACCAGCCAGGAGGAATGAGATGACGAACGATAGCCAGGGAACCCCCATCGAGGAGGAAGGCGGTTACGGCACGCCAACAGTTGAGCAGGAAACGGGCGGCGCGGACACCAGGAAGTTCGCCCAGCCCCGCGAGGAAGAGGCCTTCGACGCGGCCGGCCTGAGCCAGGACAGCCCCGACGGCGAAACCTATCCGGCAGGAGCGCCGGACCTCAGCCAGTTCGGCGCGGAGGACCAGGACAGTGCAGGCGAACCCGGAGCAGGACGCTTCGGAGGTACGGAGGATCAGTTGAAGGCAGAGAACGAAAGCACCGACCCCGGCTTCGAGGACAGTGCGGCAGCAGATGCGGGAGACGCGGCAGTGCCCTCCGCGGAGGCAGAAATGGATGAGTCCAACACCGAGGATCCGGAGGCGGGGCGTCCGTTCTCCTCAGAACCCAACCAGGACGCGGCAGGAATCCCCGACGGCAGTGGCACTGATTTGCCGGACAGCAAGGCCCCCAGGGACCGCGACGAGGACACGTTCGACGCCGGCTAAACGGCCGCCGTCGTCCGCCCGTCCAATGGGCGTGCCCCGCGACGCAGCTGCAGCCGACGCTGCAGCGCCGCCGTCGTGGGGCACTATGACCGGGGTGTGCCGCGGAAACGGGTTCACCCGGCGGCGTGTCCGCGTCGAAGTGCCCCGGCTTGGCCGCGAACAGTCACTGTTCCGGTGATTATTACTACGGACGCTTCTTCGGGGTCCGCTTGGCGGCAGCGTTGATCGCGGCCTTGACGGCGGGCGGCAGTCCGGCCTGCTCGGTCTCCGGTTCAGCAACGCTGCCGCGGGCCTTGGCGATCGCTTTCATGCCGTGGTAGATCACCAGTGCGGCGGCGGATCCCAGGGCGATGCCGGTGAAGGTCAGTTCGCCGATGGTCCAGGTGTAGTCGGCGATGCCGATGATCAGGGCAACCGCGGCCGTGGTCAGGTTGACCGGGTTGGAGAAGTTCACCTTGTTCTGGACCCAGATCTTCACGCCCAGGATGCCGATCATGCCGTACAGCATGGTGGCGGCACCGCCCAGCACCCCTGCGGGAACCGTGGCTATCAGTTCGCCGAACTTCGGGGAGAAGCTTAGGATGATCGCGAAGACGCCGGCCACCCAGTAGGCCGCCGTGGAGTACACCTTGGTGGCCGCCATGACGCCAATGTTTTCGGCATAGGTGGTGGTTCCCGAACCGCCGCCGAAGCCGGCCAGCACGGTTGCGGCGCCGTCGGCCATCAGGGCCCGGCCGGACACGCCGTCGAGGTTCTGGCCGGTCATCGCGGACACGGATTTCACGTGGCCGATGTTCTCGGCAACCAGCACCAGCACCACGGGAACAAAGAGGCCAACCACGCCGAGGTGGAACTCCGGGTTCTGGAAGTGCGGCAGGCCCACCCACGCGGCCGCGTCCATCTTTGCGTAATCCACCTCACTGCGGACCATGGCAACGAGGTAGCCCACCACCACGCCCACCAGAATGCTCAAACGGCCCAGGATGCCCTTGAACAGCACACTGACCAGGATGATGGTGGCCAGGGTGATCACCGCAGTAACGGGAGCTGCGTCGAAGTTGTTCTTTGCGGCCGGCGCCAGGTTCAGCCCGATCAGGGCCACGATGGCGCCGGTGACGATGGGTGGCATGAGCCGGTTGATCCAGCCGGCTCCGAACTTCTGCACCACGGCGCCGATGATGGCCAGCCCGACGCCGGCGAGCACCACTCCGCCCAAGGCGCCGGGAACCCCGAACTGCTGTTGGGACGCCATGATCGGGGCTATGAACGCAAAACTTGAGCCGAGGTAGCTGGGCACCCTGCCCTGCGTAATGACCAGGAACAGCAGGGTTCCGATGCCGGAGAAGAACAGCGTGGTGGCCGGGGGCATGCCGGTGATGATGGGCACCAGGAACGTGGCACCGAACATGGCCACCACGTGCTGCATTCCCACTCCGATGGTGAGCGGCCAGGTGAGCCGTTCGCCGGGGGCCACCACCTCGCCGGGGCGAACCGACTTTCCATTGCCGTGGAGCTTCCATTTGGTGCCGAGCATGCTCATGGCCGGGAGCCTTTCAAGAGAAGGTATCGCGGGAGGGGGAAGGAATCTTCCGGAGCAACATTACCGCGCAGGACGCGCCGGACACCGCTGTGCCGAAGGTCACGCGCAGTCACGGGAAGAGGAAAGCTTCGCTTGAAGTTGCAACTATGGATAGCAGAACCGCCGCCACCCCGGGTGGGCGGGTCCAGCGAAAGGTATGCAGATGACAATTGCACATGAAGAAGCAGTGATCGACGCGGCCGCAGTGGACGCGATTTTCGCCGAAGCCCGTACGGCCAACGCCTTTACCGGCGAGGTCACGGATGAGCAGGCCCGCGCCATTTACGAACTCACCAAGTTCGGCCCCACAGCGTTCAACTCCCAGCCGCTGCGCGTGACCTACGTCCGCTCCGAACAGGCGCGCGGCCAGCTCGTGGAGACCCTCTCGGCGGGCAACCGGGCAAAGACGGCATCAGCCCCGCTGGTTGCCGTGCTCAGCTACGACACCGCCTGGCAGGAGCAATGGGACAACTTCCTGCCCGGCTACAACGCACCCAAGGCCATGTACGATTCCGCGCCCGAGCTCGCGGCAACCACGGGTAACAACAACGCCCACCTGCAGGCCGGGTACTTCATCCTGGCAGTCCGCTCGCTCGGCTTCGCAGCCGGTCCCATGACCGGTGCGGACTTCTCCGCAATCGATGCGGCGTTCTTCCCCGCGGGGGACCAGAAGAGCTTCCTGGTAGTGAACATCGGCCAGCCCGGCCCTGACGCCTGGGGCGAAGCAAAGCCGAAGTTCGCCTACGATGACGTGGTCCGCACCGTCTAGTAGCCCGCGCGGTTACACAGAGAGGCCCCCGGCACGATGGGGGACACGCCGGAGGCACTCTGGGCAACATTTCTGCAGGTATCCGCACGGCATGTGTCCGGGGCCACTTCCCATTTTAGTCGAAATTGCCACTCTGGCTACTGTGCCCGGCCGGCCGCCCGCGCGGACGGGCACAGTGGCACACTGGCCCTATGCGGAACCTGATTCTGGTGGCCTTTATCGAGCCCGTCACCGACGGGCTCGTGTTCCCCCGCGACGGCTGGCCCCTGCACATCACCCTCGTGAGATTCGATGTGGACGCGAAGTCCGGCGACGGGGTTAAGACCGACGACGGCGGCCAGGCGTCCGGACTCACCGAGCGCATTGCGGGACTCATCGACCTGCCCGTGCGGGCGGCTCTCGGCACCGCTCTCACCATCGGTGACGACGCCGGCTTCGGCCGGCTGGGATCCGTTCCGGTCAGCCTGGTCGAGCCGAGCCAGCCCCTGCAGGACCTTCACGAGTCACTGATGGGAACCGTTGCGGGGCTGCCGGGACGCGTGCCCACGCCGCATTACACCCTGGACAACTACCGTCCCCATGTGTCGCACCATCGCGACAAGCGCACCCTGCCGGGCGACGTCGTCGTGCTGGACCGCGTGGCCCTGGTGGATATGGCGCCGGACGGAAACCATTCCGTCCGGCGCATCCTCCGTCTGTGGGAACTTACGAAATAACCCCGTCAACCAGGGCCTTGGCTTCTGCCTGGACCTGCTTGAGGTGATCGGCGCCCTTGAACGACTCGGCGTAGATCTTGTAGACGTCCTCGGTGCCCGACGGGCGGGCAGCGAACCAGGCGTTCTCGGTGACCACCTTCAGGCCGCCGATCGAGGCGCCGTTGCCCGGAGCCTCGGTGAGCTTGGCCGTGATGGTTTCCCCGGCGAGCTCAGTGGCCGTGACGTCGGACGACGAAAGCTTGCCGAGGGCGGCTTTCTGGTCCCGGGTGGCTGCGGCGTCGATGCGGGCGTAGACGGGATCGCCGAACTGGTCCGTGAGGCCCTTGTACAGCTGCGACGGCGACTTGCCCGTGACGGCCGTGATTTCCGAGGCCAGCAGCGCCAGCAGGATGCCGTCCTTGTCGGTGGTCCAAACGCTGCCGTCCATCTTGTTGAACGAAGCGCCTGCGGATTCCTCGCCGCCGAATGCGCCTTCGCCGGACAGCAGTCCGGGGACAAACCATTTGAAGCCCACGGGGACCTCCACCAGCTTGCGGCCCAGGCTTCCGGCCACCCGGTCGATGATCGAGGAGGAGACGAGCGTCTTGCCGATCACGGACTCCGGGTTCCAGCCGGTGCGGTGGCGGTAGAGGTAGTCGATGGCCACGGCGAGGTAGTGGTTCGGGTTCATCAGCCCGCCGTCCGGGGTGACGATGCCGTGGCGGTCGGCGTCAGCGTCGTTGCCCGTGGCGACGTCATAGCTGGCACCGCTGGACATCCTGTTGATCAGCGAGGCCATGGCGGACGGCGAGGAGCAGTCCATCCGGATCTTCTCGTCCCAGTCCAGCGTCATGAAGGCCCACTGCGGGTCCACGGTGGGGTTGACCACGGTGAGGTTCAGGTGGTGCCGTTCGCCGATCTCGCCCCAGTAGTCGACGGACGCGCCGCCCATGGGGTCGGCGCCGATCCGGACGCCGGCTTCACGGATGGCGTTCAGGTCCAGAACGGACGGGAGGTCGTCCACGTAGCTGCTGAGGAAGTCGAATTTGCCGGTGGTGTCCGCCGCCAGGGCGTCCGCCACCGGGATGCGCTTGACGCCGCGGAGCCCGTTCTCGAGGAGCTCGTTGGCGCGGTTGGCGATCCATCCGGTGGCGTCGGTGTCTGCGGGTCCGCCGTGCGGAGGGTTGTACTTGAAGCCGCCGTCGCCGGGCGGATTGTGGCTGGGCGTGACCACAATGCCGTCAGCCTGCGGGGCGCCGGCCGGGGCATTGTTGTTGTGCGTGAGGATGGCGTGGCTCAGGGCCGGGGTGGGCGTGTAACCGTGGCGGGCGTCGATGAGGACGTTCACGCCGTTGGCTGCCAGCACCTCCAGTGCGGAGTTCTGCGCCGGTTCGCTGAGGGCGTGCGTGTCCTTGGCCATGTACAGCGGGCCGGTGATGCCCTGGCCGGCACGGTATTCCACGATGGCCTGGGTGATGGCCACGATGTGGGGCTCATTGAACGAAGCCTTCAGGCTGGACCCCCGGTGCCCGGACGTGCCGAACGCAACGCGCTGGCCCGGATCGCTCAGGTCGGGAGAAACATCGTAGTACGCGTCCAGGAGCGCAGTGAGGTCAACAAGGTCTTGGGGTTGGGCAACTGTGCCCGCGCGGCTAGCCATGGCACCAGCATGCCAGACGTCGGCGGGACACAGCACGGTTTGAACCGGAATCCGGCCCCTATGACGTCGAATTTCACCGGGCATTTACCAATTCATTCCTATTCCCATTTAATTCGGGCAGTATTTGGACGCGAAAAAGCGAGTGGTGGCGCCAAAAGTACCTATATACCCGCCGTCGCAGGGCTGCTAATTTCTAAAGAAATTACGACGGCGGATCCTCCTCCGCCGTGAGCGTTGCGGCGAATCCAAGAGGACACTCAATGGCGGCAGGGGACGGAGCGGCAGAACAGTCACGGCTCGCAGCCGAGCGGATTGCCCGGCTGAAGCGCCAGCTGGACCACGCCGAACGCGCGGCCGATACGTGGGGCGCCGGTGCCGACGGGGAGCGCCGCACCGCCAACAAGCTCAGCGAGCTGGCTCCGCACGGCTGGTTCCTGCTGCACGACGTCCATTGGCCCGGCCGCCCGCTGGCCAACCTGGACCACGTCCTGGTGGGGCCGGGCGGCGTTGTAGTGGTGGATACCAAGAACTGGTCCGGGAACGTCGAGGTCCGGGACGGGGTGCTCAGGCAGAACGGCTACACGAGGAATCCCGCCGTGGACGGCGCCCTGGGGCAGGCGGCCGCAGTGGCTGCACTGCTCAGTGCTCCCCACCGGCACCTGGTCCGTTCCATCATCTGCCTGACCGGCCAGCCCGACCTCGGCGAGGTGACGGATTCCGGCGTCGAGGTGTTGGGCATCAACCGTGTTGTTGCCCGGATAGCTGCGCTCCCGGCCGTGCTGGATCAGCAGACGGTAGTCGGCGTCTACTCCAGCCTGGGACAACAGCTGACGCGGCCCCAGTCGTCCGCAGCCCTTAACTACCGGGGCATGCCCATTCAGGGCCCGGCGCGGTGGCCGGGGCAGAACCCGGGCCAGGGCGTGCACCAGGGGACCAGGTATCCGTCGCCCCTGCCCAGCCGCTATCACGGACCCGTGGCCGGCAACGCCGCTGGCCGGTTGTCCCCGGCGGACTCCCCGCTGCCCCCGCAGTACCTCAAAAGCCTGTACGGTGAACGCCGATTCCGCAAAAGCCGGGCAGCCGGCGCCGTGTGGAGCCTGCTGATCCTGGGGATCGTGGCCTTGGCACTCTCGGCGCCGCTCTGGGTCCGGTAGCCATATTTTCAGGCGGCCGCATCACGGCTGCATCACAGGTGCATTACGGGTGCGTACGGGGACGGCACGTCCGGGCGGCGCGTTGGTAGGCTGGTTAAAACCACTCAAAAGGGGATTTTCCCATGACCAACCAGCCTGCCCCCGGCGACGAGGGGACGCCACAGGGCTACCAGCCGCCGTCGTACATTCCGCCGCAGGGGGCGCAGCCCACGCCGCCCAGCAATCCCTATGGCCAGCCGTCCGGGCCATACGGCATTGTGTATGGCCAGCCGTCCTACTACGGGATGCCGCCGGAGCCCAAGAGCCTGAGTATTGCCAGTCTGTGCTGCGGGATCGCGGTGTTCCTGGGGCTGGGAATTTTCATCCTGCCGCAGATTGCGGCCGTCGTCCTGGGCCACCTGGCATACCTGCGGGAACCCGCAGGCAGGGGACTGGCCACTGCCGGGTTGGTCCTTGGCTACCTCGGGCTTGCGCTCACGGCCATCGTGCTGACGTTCATCGTGGTGGCAATCTTCGCCGCAGCCAACGCCGGATACGGCTTCTAACGCCCTGTCAGTCCGTCAGCGCCCGCACCAGGCGGGTGGCATTCGCCTCCAGCCAGGCGGCCCGTCGCTCAATGACTCCGCCCACGCCTTCTGACCACATCCGCGCCCAGCCGCCGCCCACCGTCCGGGCATTGTGTTCCATCCGTTCGTACGACAAGCGGACGGCGTCCACGCCGAAGCCCGGCAGCCGCCGTCGTTCGTCTCCGGTCCAGCCATAGGCGTCCGCGAAGATCCGGAGCCGCCGGAACGGATCGAGCTGCTCCCAGCCGGGCCAGGCATCGGCCGGGTCCCTGAGCGGCACCCAGTGCATTGCCGTGTTAAGGGAGTCCTTGAGGGCGGTGCTTGGCCCCGCGAGGTCGAAGTCCACCAGGCCGGCGGCCAGCCCGCCCCGGACCACCACATTCTGCGGGGTCACATCCAGGTGGCAGACCAGCGCTGCGGGATCGCCTTTCACGGTGTCCTGCCGGACGGGCCGGAGCGGGAACGGATGTGCCACCGGCACGAACCCCTCCGAAGCGTGGTGCAGCCGGCGGACCAGGCTGCCCACGGACGCGAGGAGGTCCTCCGACTGCACCCACGGTTCCGGCACCGCTCCGGCACAGTCCCCGGGCATGAATGTGAGGGCATCCCGGCCTTGCGGGTCGCGTCCCAGGAACCGCGGCGAGCCCTCGAAACCGGCGTTCTCCAGCCAGTCGAGATAGTCGGCCACCGCGAAACTCTGCGGCTGGTGCGGGCGGCGGATCGTTCCGCCGACCCGCACCACGCCTTCGGTGACGTCGCCCGCGGGCATGGGTTCGACGTCGGACGCCTCGCCGGCGGCGGGCCGGTAGAAGCGGGACTCGACCGGCCCCTGCGCAGCCGACGGGCGGTGGTTGCTCACCGGGTCAGCGTACGCCGCCCATGAGCTTCTTGATCCCCGGCGAAGCCACAGCCAGGCCGACGGCGAGGACCATGGCCGTGCCGCCGATGCCCGTGAAGTACGGCAGCTCATCGGCGGGGTTGTACAGGCCGGCGAGGATGCCGGCCAGGGTGGTGCCGAGCGAAACGGACAGGAAGAACAAAGCCACCATCTGCGTGTGGAACGCCTGCGGCGCCAGTTTGGTGGTGACGGAGAGCCCGATGGGGGAGAGGAAGAGCTCCGCGAGCGTGAACAGGAGCAGGATGCCCACGAGGGCCAGGAGCGGTGTCTTGCCGCCGCCGGACAACGGGATGAAGGCCAGGAAGGCCAGGCCCATCACGAACAGGCCGATGGAGAACTTCAGGGCCGATCCTGGTTGCTTGTGGCCGAGGCGGGTCCACAGGGCCGCCATAACGCCGGCGAAGATGATGATGAACACCGGGTTGATGGACTGCACCCAGGCCGCCGGCATTTCCCATCCAAACAGGTTCCGGTCCAGTTTCTCCTCCGAGTAGACGGCAATGAACGTGAATTGCTGCTGGAAGAGCGCCCAGAACGCTGCAGAGGCGATGTACAGCGGGATGAACGCGACCACGCGCTTGCGCTCCGTCCCTGTCACCTTTTTGCTGCGGAAGATCAGGCCGAAGTACAGCACGGACGCGCCGATGGCCGCGTAAGCCATGGACATGGCCAGGTTTTCGGCGTTTACGGCACCGGTGGCCAGGAGCACGGCCACTGCGGCGGCAATACCAACGAAGATCAGCCCGTACCGGGTCCGCTCCGCGGCGGGCAACGGATTGGGCACGTGGTGTGCCGCTTCGGGGAGATTCTTGCGTCCCATTGCGTAGATGCCCAGGCCCAGGGCCATGCCGACGGCGGCCGCGCCGAAGCCCCAGTGGAACCCCTGGCTTTCCTGCAGCCAGCCGGTGACCAGCGGGCCTATCAGCCCACCCGCGTTGATGCCCATATAGAAGATGGAGAAGCCGGCGTCGCGGCGTTCGTCCTTCTCTCCGTACAGGCTGCCCACCAGCGCGGTGGCGTTGGCCTTGAGCCCGCCGGAGCCGACGCCCACCAGCACCAGGCCGGCGATGAGGCCGGGAATGCCCGGCAGGAGCGCCAACGCAATGTGGCCGGCCATGATCAGGACGGCCGAGCCGAACAGGACCCGTTCCGAACCGAAGAGCCGGTCAGCCAGCCAGGCGCCAAGAATGGTGGAGAGGTAGACTCCGCCGCCGTAGGCGCCCACCAGCCCTGCGGCCAGGCCCTGCTCGATTTCGAGGCCGCCCTGCGCAGTGGTGAAGTACATGTAGTAGAGGAGGATGCCCTGCATGCCGTAGAAGGAGAAGCGCTCCCACATTTCCACGGAGAAGAGGCTGGCCAGCATCTTTGGGTGGCCAAAAAAGGAAGTATCGCCCGGCGTTGTAGCGGGGCGATCGGATAAATGAGTTGTGCTCATTTACTTAAGGGTGGCACCGGATCGCGCGATTGTCACATTCCAGCGGGCAGGAAGCAAGGCAGACACGCGGCGCCACGGGCCATTGGGGCGGCGTTGCCGCGTCTTGTTGCCGGGTGCGCCGCCAGCCCTAGTAGCCGATCTGGGCAGCCACTTGAAGCAGCAGGGCCTCGGATCCCATGGGTCCCACCAGCTGGATCCCCATCGGCAGGCCGGCGCCCGGCGCCCCTCCGGTCCAGTGCACGGGAATGCTGATGGCGGGCAGGCCGCACACGTTGACCATTGAGGACCAGGGCGCATATTCGCACTGCTTCCGGTAATCGCCGTCGGCGTCGCCGGCCCATTCCGACGCAGGCCAGTAGCCGTCCCCGTGCGAGGAACCCGTAAACCAGCCCACGGGCCGCGGCGTCTGGGCCAGTGCCGGCATCAGGACGAGGTCCCAGTGGGCGTACTGCGCAATGGTGTCGCGCTCGAACTGCCGCAGGAAACCGAGCGCCTCGTTCAGCTTGGACACACTCCGCTGCTGCGCCCGCCGCCGGAAAGTGCGGGTGAGCGGGGTCAGGAGCGCCTCGCGCTGCGGGGCAATCCTGGCATTTCCCACGCCGGCAGTCCACGCCGTGGTGAAGGCGTCCGGGTACCGGTTGTCATACCGGACGGCGGCTTCCGCCGTGAAGTGGCCTGCCGTCTCGAGCAGCCGGATACCCGCGTCGAGGGCGTCCATGGCTTCCGCGTCCGGAGTAAACGGGAAAATGGCCTGCCAGGGGCTGTCCAGGCTCACACCGATCCGGAGTTGGCGCGGCGGCCGGGACAGGGCCGCGAGGTACCGTCCCCCGCCGCCTGGAACAGCTTTGTGCCCGGACGTTCCCGGGTCCGTTGCCGCTGATGCTGCCTCTTGCGCCGGTTCCGCTGATTCCGGTGCGGACACCAGGGCGTCGAGCATCAGGGCCGCATCCTCGGCGGACCGGGCCAACGGGCCGGCCACCACCAGCCTGGCCGGGTCCCCGGTGCTTTCACCGGCCGGGACGAGTCCGCGCCCCGGCTTCAGGCCCACCAGCCCGCAGGCCGCCGCAGGAATCCGGATGGAGCCGCCCCCGTCGGACCCGGGTGCGAACGGTACAAGGCCTGCGGCAACGGCGGCGGCGCTGCCGCCCGAGGATCCCCCCGAGCTTCGGCTCAGCGCATGGGGATTGCGCGACGGCGGGGCGATGAGGTTCTCGCTGTAGGCAGTTAGGCCGAATTCCGGAACCTGGGTCTTGCCCAGGGAAACGACGCCTGCCCGCTTCAACACCGCCGCCAGCGCACCGTCCACGGGTGCAGGCTTATGGTCCAGGGCCGCACTGCCGTGGGTCGTCACCACACCGGCAACGTCGGTCAGGTCCTTGAACGCCACCGGCATGCCGTGCAGCAGCGGAAGCTCCCCCGGTGAACGGGAATGCTGGGATCGGGCGTACAGTGCATCCGCGCGTCCGGCGTCGGCCAGGGCTTGCTCCGCCGTCACCGTGATGAAGGCCCCGAGGCCCGGATTCTGCGCCTCGATCCGGGCCAGGAAATGCTCCGTCGCCTCCTTGGCGGAGAGCTTTCCCGAGCTCAGGGCGTCACGTAGCCCAACCGCGGACAATTCGTGGATTTCACCCAAGGAAACGCGGCTCCAGCCGCTCTTCCGCGGCAGCTGCTGCGCCGGGCTGCCGCGTGACGCGGTACGCCGCCTTGCCGCGCACCTCGCTGACCATATCAACGAGGTCCGTGCCGAAGTAAACCAGTCCCACGCCGTCGTCCGTGCAGTGGGTTTCGCTGAGCGTGCCCTCAGCCACCAGCCGGTGCACCAACGGTCGGCGCTGGTCCTCCGAGTCGTAGTGCACGCTGTTGGCATAGGGCAGGAATCCCAGGGCGTTCGTCACCGGACGCAGCTGCGGGCCGAACGAATCCGTGGTGCCACCCTGATACCAGCAGATGGACCCTGCCGAGACGCCGGCCAGGACCACGCCGCCTTCCCACACTCGCCGCAGGATTCCGTCGAGGCCGTGCGCCCGCCAGACGGCCAGCAGGTTCACCACCGAACCGCCGTTGACCCACACCACGTCCTGCTCTATGAGGTGGGCTTCCGGATCGTCGATGCTGGGCATGGTGAACAGGTTCAGGTGGCTAAAATCGAAGCCGGCGATCCTCGCGGCCTGGTCCATTTCCGCGTTGAACCAGCGCTGGTCGCCCGCGGCGGTGCCGATATGGGTGACGCGCGGGGCGCGCCCGGTAACGCCGGAAAGCTCGACGGCGTGATGCAGCAGTGCGTCAAACTCCAGCCGTGAACGCCGGCCGGCCTTAAGTCCGCCGGACGTGGCCAGAATGGTGGGCTGTTGGGCTGCCATCGAAGATTCTCCTTTGCGGTCCACTTGAAGCGTAACGTGCCTCCGGATTCGGAGCCGCCGCCTCCGGCGGGGGATACGCTGGAGACAGACCTTCATTCCCCCGGAGAGGACTTCCATGAGTGACTTCGAAACCGTGACCGTGACCGACGTTCCCGCCGACGCCAAGATCCTTGACGTGCGCGAGGACTACGAATGGGCGGCCGGGCATGCCGAAGGTGCCCTGCACATTCCGCTGGACCAGGTGCCGGCCCGGCTCAGCGAACTGGACCCGGACGAGGACGTGTACGTTATCTGCCGGACGGGCGGACGGTCCTTCCGTGCAGCCAAGTGGCTTGAGGGTCAGGGCTATTCCGCTTTCAATGTGGCCGGCGGAATGGACCAATGGCTCGAGTCGGGACTGCCGCTCGTCTCGGACAACGGCCTCAAGCCGGTCATCCTCTAGCAACGCGGCAGCTGCCGCCCCTCAGTGCCGGGTTGCCGCCGGCGCTGCCGCCCGCCGGGCGGCCCTGACATAAAACGACAAGGACCGTCCATGCCTGCTTCGCCCGTCACCTACACGTTCCTCGGCCCGGAAGGCACGTTTACCGAGGCTGCGCTGATGCAGGTGCCCGGCGCCGTGGGGGCTGTCCGCATCCCCTCCTCCAATGTGAACACCGCGCTGGACAAGGTCCGTGACGGATCCGCCGATGCCGCCATGGTGCCCATCGAGAACTCGGTCGAGGGCGGCGTGACGGCGACCCTGGATGCCATCGCATCCGGCCAGGAGCTGAGGATCATCCGCGAGGCGCTCGTACCCATCAGCTTCGTCCTGGTTGCCCGCCCCGGGGTGGAAATCGCGGATATCCGAAAAATCTCCACCCATGGCCACGCCTGGGCGCAGTGCCGGCTCTGGGTCGAAGCGAACATGCCTGATGTGGAATACATTCCGGCCTCCTCCACCGCGGCGGGAGCCATGAGGCTGCTGAGCGAGGACGGCGTGCACTATGACGCCGCCATCTGCGCCCCGATCGTGGCCACTGAGCAGCCTGGGCTGCATGTGCTCGCGGAGAACATCGGGGACAACCCGGGTGCGGTGACGCGTTTTGTCCTGGTCAGCCGGCCCGGAGCGCTGCCGCACCGTACCGGAGCGGACAAGACCACGGTGGTGGTCCCGCTGCCGGAGGACCGTCCGGGTGCGCTGATGGAGATCCTGGACCAGTTCGCCACCCGCGGAGTGAACCTCAGCCGGATCGAATCGCGGCCCACCGGGCAGTACCTGGGCCACTACTTCTTCAGCATCGACGCCGACGGCCACGTGGAGGACGCCCGTGTGGCGGACGCCCTGGCCGGGTTGCACCGGATCAGCCCCGCCACGCGCTTTCTTGGTTCCTACCCAAGGGCTGACGCGCAGAGCCCCGAAGTGGAAGCGCACACGTCCGACGAAGCATTCCAGGCCGCACATGAATGGGTCGCAGGGATACTCAAAGCGGCATCCATCGAGCCGGTCCAAGCTCCGCACGGTTCGCCAACAGCTTAGACAGATGCCCTTCCGGGTACTTCCCCGCGTGCACCGCAGTGCGTATGCTTGCCTGATCCATTGGGGACGACCTCTACCGGAAGGAGCGGGTCATGTCAGGATCCAGTACCGACAACGACGGCCAGGGAATGATCGTCAATCCCAAGCCGACTGCCGATAACCAGGACTGGGACGGCGACGATGCGGACCGTGCGGATCGCCTGCGCTTCGAAGAGGAACAGGCCATGATCCGGGAACAGTCCGAAGCCCGCGCGGCGGCGAAGGCCGCAGCTGAGGCGGAGCAGAAGAAGGCCAGCGCCTGACTCCGGGGTCTCCGGGCAGGCTGCCTTCCCGGAGGCCTACTGCGGGGTGGATTCCCCTGCGGCCGTTTCGCCGCCCTTGCTTTCCGTAACCCGAACCAACAGCGATCTCGGCTCCACCCGGACGGTCACGTCGGTGGCCATTCCTGAGGGGTCGCCGTCGACCTGGGTGGCTACCGGCTCTGCGCACTTGATGACGATCTTGCCGGAACGGTAGTAGCTCATGACCGGCAGGTTCCTTTTGTGCTTGAACATGATCTTTGCGTACATCGCGATCCACCCGATGGCACTGCGCGGGCTCATCACCACGACGTCCAGCATGCCGTCGTCGATCATTGCCTGCGGGATGAAGTCGATGCCGCCCGGGATCAGGCCGCAATTGGCGAACAGCACGCTGCGGATCTTCCGTGACTGTTCGGGCTGGTCGTCCAGGGCGATGGACACCTTCTTGCGCCGTCCGGGCAGGTGCCTGACCCCAGCCTCGGTATAGGCGAGCCAGCCCACTGCCTTCTTCAGCCCGTCATTGGTGTCGCCCACTACCTCGGCGTCCATGCCCATGCCGGCAATTACCAGGAACGCATGCTCCGACGAGGTACCCGTCCGCGAGTTCCGGATGGCCATGCGGGCCATGTCAATGTGCCGCTGGTGTCCGAACAATGCTGTCTGGACGTTGCCGTGGAGATCGTAGACGTCGAGGTCGATGTTCCTTGCCAGCAGGTTTCCCGTGCCCAGCGGAATCAGGCCCATGGGCACGTTCGTACGCGCCAGCTTCTCAGCCACAACGCGTACCGTTCCGTCCCCGCCGCCCACGAGGACGACGTCGGCCCCGGTCGCGAGTGCTGCTTCGGCCTGCGAATATCCGGGGTCCTCGGCGGTTGTTTCGAAAAAGACCGGGGCGTCCCACCCTGCGGAGAGGCAAGCGCGCTGGATCAGGGCGGTGGCTTCCGCGGACTTCGCCTTGACCGGGTTCATCACCACGGCCACTGTCTGACGGGACAGGCCCGGGTGGTACGTGTCCTCTTGGACAGCGCTGCGCGTATGGAGTGCCTTGAGGCTCCGCACACCCCACCAGCTGGAGACCGCGAAAGCCAGGGCCGCAGTGATGATGAGGTAAAGCAGCCAATCGTTCATGGTGCTCCAACACTATCCCGCGCAGGAGCCCGCACGGCCCACCGCGTCATGGCGGGCGGATTCGATACTCTTGTCTGGTGATCGACGTAAAAGACCTCAGCGAAAATCCGGACAAGTTCCGTGCCAGCCAGCGCGCCCGCGGCGCCGACGAGTCCGTAGTGGATGCGATCATCTCGGCAGATGCGGCGAGGCGTGCCGCACTCATCCGCTTCGAAAACCTGCGCGCCGAACAGAATGTCTTCGGCAAGAAGGTGGCGCAGGCCAAGGGCGAGGAAAAGCAGGCGCTGCTGGCCGAGGTCAAGGTCCTGGCCGCGTCGGTCAAGGCGGCCTCCGCCGAAGCGGACGTCGCGCAGGCGCAGCAGGAAGATCTGCTGCGCGCCATCCCCAACCTGATCGTGGACGGGGTTCCGGAAGGCGGCGAGGACGACTTCATCGTGGTCAAGACCGTCGGCGAACCCCGCGAGTTCCCTGATTTTGAGCCGAAAGACCACCTGGAAATCGGTGAGCTGATCGGTGCCATCGACATGGAGCGCGGCGCCAAGGTGTCCGGTTCACGCTTCTACTTCCTCCGCGGCGTGGGCGCCCGGCTGGAAATGGCGCTCCTGCAGATGGCCATGGAGCAGGCCATCGACGCCGGCTTCGTTCCCATGATCACCCCCACGCTGGTCCGCCCCGAAACGATGCAGGGCACCGGCTTCGACGTCAAGCACGACGCCGAAATCTACCGTCTCGCCGAAGACGACCTTTACTTGGTGGGCACCTCGGAGGTGGCCCTGGCCGGGTACCACGCGGACGAGATCCTGGACCTTTCTGCCGGCCCCATCCGCTATGCGGGCCAGAGTTCCTGCTACCGACGCGAGGCAGGCTCGCACGGCAAGGACACCCGCGGGATCATCCGCGTCCACCAGTTCAACAAGGTGGAAATGTTCATCTACACCACGGTGGAGGAGGCAGCAGCCGAGCACGAGAGGCTGCTGGCCTGGGAAGAGGAGATGCTGGCCAAGTGCGAGCTTCCCTACCGGGTGATTGATACCGCCGCCGGCGACCTCGGCAACTCCGCCGCCCGCAAGTTCGACTGCGAGGCCTGGGTGCCCACGCAGGGTGCGTACCGCGAACTGACGTCCACCTCGAACTGCACCACGTTCCAGGCGCGCCGCCTGAACATCCGTGAGCGCGTGCTGAACGAGGACGGCGCACCCAAGGGGACCCGCGCCGTCGCCACCCTGAACGGAACGCTGGCCACCACCCGCTGGATCGTGGCCATCCTTGAGCACCACCAGAACGAGGACGGCTCGGTGAACGTCCCCCGGGCGCTCCAGAAGTACCTCGGCGGCCTGGAGGTCTTCCCGGTCCTCTAGTTTGGGGTTTCCCAGGCTTGTCCGCGGTTCCTGCCCTTCACCCGCCTGATGCGCGGACAAGCCTAGGAATGGCCGGTTCGCGGCAGCGTGACCGTTCCTCCACACGGTGCCTTGTCCACATAGCGCACCCGGCCCGCCGACTCATGGGGTCCGGAGGTTCATCCTGTTGGCATGGAAATCCCGCCCGGACTGATCGACTCCGCCGCCATTCTTCGCAGCCGGGCCGGCACCGATTTCATCCATCGCGAGTTCCGGGCGGGAAAGCTGGTGCGGATCCGTCGCGGTTTCTATGTGCGCACCACAGAGTGGATCCGAGCCCGTCCGTCGGACCGCTTCGCGTGGACGACGGCGGCTGTTGCGAGGTCGGTTAAAGGTGCCGTGCTGTGCGGGGAGACGGCAGCCCTCGCTAGCGGCCTCCCTACGCTGAAGACGCCTGGCTGTGTTGAGCTGGCAACAACCCTGCCCGGACGCAGTGGGACAAGGCGATCGGCGCTTCTGGTGCTGGGGGAGGACAGCACAGCCCAACAGGTTCGGGACAAGCGATCCTACCCTCTCCGGTATTGCCTCAAGGCAGCGGTTGAGCCCGTGCAGCACGGGGAGTTTCGGTGCACCGGGCTGATGCAGACCGCGGTAGACGTAATGGTGTCCGGCAGGGTGAGCAATGCATTGGTGGTTGCTGATGGCGTGGCCCGAAGACTAGTACGTGACGGCGCGCCGGCCGCGGACTCCGGCCTCCTCGGCGTGCCCGGAATTGCCGACCGCATCGCGGCCCACCCGTTTGCAGCCGCCCGGCGCCGCGCTGAACTGGCGGCCACCCTCGCCAGCCCCTTGGCTGAATCCGTGGGTGAGTCCTACAGCCGTTCGGCCTTTGAGTATCTTGGCTTCGAGCAACCAGTGCTTCAGCACGTCTTCAGCGACCATGACGGCTTCATCGGCAGGAGCGACTGCTGGTGGCCAGAGCAAGGAGTTGTGGGGGAGTTCGACGGCAAGGCGAAGTACGTGGACGCGGCGCTCCGTGGCGCCATCACGGCGGAGGAAGCCGTGTACCGGGAGAAACTTCGCGAAGACCGAATCCGTTGCCTCGGGTATGGCTTCGTTCGCTGGAACTGGGCGGATGTGGATAACCCCGACCGACTGAGGCGGAAGCTCCTGGCCGCGGGCCTGCGCCCACGGAACCCGCACTAGCCCGCGCGTCCGAACCCTCAAGGGCAGGAACCGCGAACAAGCCTCGGATTTCGAGGGGTCGGCCGCTGCCACCGGCCGGCGCCCAATCGGCAACGTGAAGCGGCGGTAAACACTCACAGTGTGGACAGCCCTGTGGGTGTTTACCGGAAGTTCACAAGGCGCTGTGGCGTGCGTCCTAGCGGCTGTCGGGGGTGTCTGCTGTACTAGGTGAATGACAACATTGACTGAAACCTCAGTCGCTGGCAACGACGACCAGCGAAACAACGGTAAGAACAACTCAACACAGAAGCTCATGGTTGCCCTGGATGTCGACGGCACCCTGGTCAACCATGACGGCCACATGTCGGCCCCCGTCCGTGAGGCCGCCCAGGCGGTGGTCGCAGCGGGCCACGAGGTCATGATCGCCACCGGACGTTCCCTGAATGCCACCCTGCCCATCATTGAGCAGATCGGGATCGAAACCGGCTACGCAGTCTGCTGCAACGGCGGCGTGACGCTCCGCCTCGACCCGGCGCACCCCGACGGCTACGAAGTCATCCGCAAGGCCACGTTCGATCCGGGGCCCGCGCTCCGTGCCCTCCGCAAGCGGCTCCCGCTCGCCAAGTACGCGCTGGAGGACGAGGACGGCAATTTCCTGTCCACCGAACGTTTTCAGGATGCCAGTTTCGGCGTGGAAGCAATCGGCGTCGACTTCCAGACCATGCTTGACGCCACAGCCGTGCGGGTGGTGGTGTTCAGCTCCGAAAATACGTCGGAGGAGTTCAACGAGGCCATCAAGCACATCGGCCTCGCCGGTGTCACGTATTCAGTGGGCTGGACTGCCTGGCTGGACATCGCCGCCGAAGGGGTCACCAAGGCCAGCGCCCTGGAACACCTCCGCGGCCACCTGAGCATCGAGTCGCACCTCACGGTGGCCATCGGTGACGGCCGCAACGACATCGAGATGCTCACCTGGGCCCGCCGGGGGGTTGCCATGGGCCAGGCTCCTGACGAAGTGGTCGCCGCCGCGAATGAAGTCACCTTGTCCGTTCACGACGACGGCGCGGCGCACGTTCTCCGCAGCCTGCTCTAGGGCGGGGCTGCTTCGGGTCCGCATTCGCAGGGGGCGGGTCAACTGCCTAGCGGACCTCGAGGATCAGCTGGAGCAGCCGGGCCGCAGCCGGACGGGCCGCGTGCTCCTCGTTCCATTGCGCCCTGGCCACGGCCTTGCTGACTGCCTGGGTGGTGATGCCGAGCTCATGGGCAACTGCCTTTTGCTGGCCGCGGACGCCGGGTGTCAGCAGATCCAGGACACGCCACTCGGCCGCGCTTCGCCCGTGCACAATGTGGCCGAGCAGCTTCAGCACTGACTCTGATTCCGCGGCGAGGTCGGCGAACGGGCCGTCAACCGCGACGGGAATGCGTTCCTTGCCGTTGCGCAGGCGGTCCACAGCCCGGCGCGCGTAGATCAGGCCGTGTCCGGTGGCGTCCTTGATCTGGTTGGGTAGCGGCTCATTTATCGGCCCCACACCGATCCCGACAAACCAGCTCCCTGAGCGCAGCGCCACCAGGGCGGCGTCCACGGCCTGGTGCGGACAGTCCACGATGCCCTGGACTTCGTCCTCCACGGACCGGTCGAAATCGAGGCGCGCGGGTATGTGCCGCAGGTCCTTGAGCAACTGCGGTACCCGGTCACCGTCGCGCCGGCTGTCCGTTTGGTTGATGGTCAGCGTGAACATTCTGCATGACAGACTACCCGGTGGCAGGGCGCCGTTGAGGGAAAGCGATGAGCCTTTCAGGTCATCGCGCGTTCAACCTCGGGTGCCGTTGTCGTAGAGCCCGGGCACCTGATCGCGCCGGTCTTCGTCAGCCTGCCCTTAATCAGATACGCGGGGATCGTGCATGGGGGCAGCCCCGTGGGCGACACCGGAGCGGAGGTCTACCGCGGTGAATTTCGCGTCAAACGTGTCGCCGCTGCCCCCACCGAGAGCGGAGGCGAACGCCAACAGGAGGTACAAGGGAGCGAAGGACCAGCAAACGGCGCGCCAGCCGCCGAGCCAGGCTCCCGACGTCGTGCCGTCCGCGATTCTGACGGAACGCATCCCGGCGGCGACGTCGCCCAGGCTGCCTGCGGTGCCCATAATCATGCCGTAGGCAAAAAGGACCAGGAACCAGATTGCGGTCAGGGTGGCGACGAACAGCCCGTCGTTGGAAAACAGGGCCAGGGAGAGCGGGCCCAAGGCCAGGTTCCGGACCAGGGAGTTCAGCACGGCCATTAGGGAGACGGCAACCAGGATTATCACCAGCGCATCGAGGCTACGACCCCAAAAGTGCGGCCAGCCCGCAACTTCCACGTAACAGGCACCCGAGGCAGTATGCCGGCGGACGCGGCGTCGGTTGACGGGGTCGATCAGTCCTGCGATGTCCGCTCCATCCATCCGTGCCACGGTGGTTCCCCTTATCCCAGTGCCGAATCAAACAGCATGAATTTACCTTGTTGCGTGGTGCACGGCGATGGGCAGTACAACCCACGCCCCCACTGATGAACCGGACCACGGTCGACACGCTGCCCGGAGGTTGTGCCCATGGCCTGAAGGTGTTGCCATGGGGAAGGACGCTGCCGACGGTGGCATTGACGGAAGCGGAGAAAATCCATGGCGAACACGCCGGGTAGGGACACTGCCAATAAGCCGGGGGCCGGCAATTCCGGGACGGGGACCGCGGATGGGGCCGAACTGGAACTCGTGGACCGCTGGTGGCGGGCTGCCAACTACCTCTCCGTGGGCCAGATTTACCTGCGCTCTAACCCGTTGCTGCGTGAACCTCTCCGCGCTGAAGACACCAAGGCCCGGCTCCTGGGCCATTGGGGCACCACGCCAGGGCTGAACTTCGTCTACGCCCACCTCAACCGGGTCATCCGCAGGGACCGGCAGCAGATGCTGTTCATCGCGGGTCCCGGCCACGGCGGCCCCGCAGTGGTGGCGAACGCCTGGCTCGAGGGCACCTACTCGGAGATCTACAGCAACGTGGGCGACGACGAGCCCGGGCTGGCAGAACTCTTCCGCCAGTTCTCCTATCCCGGCGGCATCCCCAGCCACGCAGCCCCCGAGACTCCCGGCTCCATCAGCGAGGGTGGCGAACTCGGGTACTCGCTGGCCCACGCCTACGGATCCGTCTTCGACAATCCGAAGCTGATCACCGCCGTCGTGATCGGTGACGGCGAGGCGGAAACCGGGCCGTTGGCGGCCAGCTGGCATTCCCACAACTTCCTGGACCCGGTGGCCGACGGCGCGGTGCTGCCCATCCTGCACCTGAACGGCTACAAGATCGCCAACCCCACGGTCCTCGCCCGGATGCCGGAAGCCCAGCTGGAACAGTTGCTCCGCGGGTACGGCCACAAACCCCATTTCGTCACCGTGGCCGATCCTGATGATACGGCGGCCGCGCACCGCGATTTCGCCGCGGTCCTGGAGGCCTGCCTTGCCGAGATCCGTGCCATCCAGGCGGTGCGCCGCGGCGCCGGCACCCCGTCGGCTGATGACGCCGGTGCCGCCCAGTGGCCCATGATTGTGCTGCGTTCGCCCAAGGGCTGGACCGGCCCCAAGCGGGTTGATGGCAAGCAGGTGGAGGGGACGTGGCGGAGCCATCAGGTGCCGCTGTCGGAGGTCCGCACGAATCCGGAGCACCTAGCCCAGCTGGAACAATGGCTGGAATCCTACCGGCCGGGCGACCTCTTCGACGACCACGGCCGCCTCCGGCCCGACGTCGCGGAAAACGCTCCGGCAGGGGAGCTGAGGATGAGCGCCACGCCCCATGCCAACGGCGGCACCCTGCTGCGCGACCTGAAACTGCCGGACTACCGCAAGCACGCCGTCGAGGTGCCCAGGCCCGGTGTGGACCGGGTCAGCGCCATGATCACCCTCGGCGGCTGGATGCGGGACGTTATTTCCCAAAATTCCGAGACTTTCCGGCTTTTCGGCCCCGATGAGACTGCCTCCAACCGCCTGCAGGACGTCTATGACGTCACCGACAAGGTCTGGCAATACCGGATCGACGACGTCGACGAGCACCTCGCGCGGGCCGGCCGGGTGATGGAGGTGCTCAGCGAGCACCTGTGCCAGGGCTGGCTGGAAGGCTACCTCCTGACCGGTCGGCACGGCGTGTTCAGCTGCTACGAGGCCTTCATCCACATTGTCGACTCCATGTTCAACCAGCATGCCAAGTGGCTCAAGGTCCACCGCGGGCTCGCCTGGCGCCAGCCCGTGGCGTCGCTGAACTACGTGCTGTCCTCGCATGTCTGGCAGCAGGACCACAACGGTTTCTCGCACCAGGATCCGGGTTTCGTCGACCACGCGGTGAACAAGAAGGCGGAGGTCATCCGCGTGTACCTGCCGCCGGATGCCAACACGCTGCTGGCCGTGATGGAGCACTGCCTGGATTCCCGGGATTACGTCAATATCGTGGTCAGCGGCAAGCAGCCCTCACCCACATGGCTGGGGCCGGCCGATGCCGCCCACCACTGCCAGCGCGGGCTGGGGATCTGGGAATTCGCGGGATCCGAGGTGCCCGGTGAGGAACCGGATGTGGTGCTGGCCTGCGCCGGCGACGTTCCCACCGTGGAGACGATTGCTGCCGCTGAACTGCTCAAGGAAGGCGCGCCAGGGCTGAAGATCCGCGTGGTCAACGTGGTGGATCTGATGCGGCTCCAGGACGCCAGCGAGCACCCCCACGGGCTGACATCACGGGACTTCGACGGCATATTCACGGCGGACAAGCCGATCATTTTCGCCTACCACGGGTACCCGTCCCTGATTCACCGGCTGGCCTACCGTCGCACCAACCAGAAAGGCCTGCACGTCCGCGGCTACAAGGAAGAGGGGACCACCACCACGCCGTTCGACATGGCCATGCTCAACGGCATCGACCGTTTCCAGCTGGCCATCGACGCCATCGACCGGGTTCCGGGACTGGCGGAGCGGCACTCCCTGCTGCGGCAGGCGCTCCAGGACAGCCGTATCCGGGCGCACAACCACACGCGCAGCCACGGCGAAGACATGGAGGAGATCCGCGACTGGACGCTTGGCGGCTAATCCGGCTCATCCGGCGACTCCGGCTGCCCCGGCGACTCTGTGAGGTTGGCGAGCCTGCCGGAAGGGACGTGGATCCACCCTTCGCTGAGGGCTGCCGCGGCGTGATCCTCTGCGGGCTGCAGCGTTTGGCCGAGGCTGACGGCCCGGGCCGTGAGGGAGGCGATGACGGCGTCGAACATGTCGTCCGATGCCTCCAGGTCATCCCGGTGCCCGGCAAGGTCCAGCCAGGGCGCCGCAGTCTCCAGGTTGTCCAGGATAAGGCGCAGCCGTTCCGACTCCGGGGCGCCCCGCCCTTTGTACCCGCGGGCGTGGATCCCCCAGAGCTTCAGGGAGGCTGCGGGGTAGACCTCTGCCAGCCGGCCCGAGCCGTCCCTGGGCTGCTGCCCGTGGTCCCGGGCGATCTTCGCTTGGATCACGGCGCAGCGCATCGCGGGGTGTGCCAGCCGGTCCGCGGAGACGCTGAGCGGAATCAGCCCGGTTTTGCCGGTAACGAACCGGTCGGTGTCCCGGTAGGCCAGGAGCCGGCGGCCTTCGATCCCGTCGTAGTCCAGCACCGGATGCGCGTCGAATTTCAGGTGCCCGGCCAGGAAGGGAAGGAAGGCGTCCGGCCAGCCCACCGGGCAGTCGATGCCGGTCATGGCTGCGCTGCCGAACAGGTCCACGATCTCCTCGTCGGTGACATCCAGGGAGAGGTGAACCAGCTGTGCACCGCCGCCGGTCCAGTCGATCACCGCCGCCGCCGTTTTCCTCGTGGCGGCGGCAAGGTCCACACCCAGCGTCCTCATGGGCGTGCCGGGGCGGAGGTCCGCTGGCTCAGTTGCATGCGAACAATCTATTGGACGCCGGGCATTGGTACACCTGCTCAGACGGCGCGGAACCGGAGCGCGCAGGGAAGCTCTCCCCGGCTTTCGAGGCCTTTGCCGTAGGCGAACCGGGCCCAGGTGGCGCGGAGGGCCCGGCCCTGGGCATTGATTTCGTCCCAGGTTGCGCCGTCGAGCAACCCGGCACCCTCCCAGGTCCGCTGGTTTCCGAACAGCAGGGGCAGATCAACGGTGTGGGCGGCGCCGTAGAAGTTCCCCGGGGCCGCCCAGGACAACACGTAGCTGTACGCCTTGCCGCCCGCCCGGGCATGTCGGCGGGCGAACCTCCGGGCCGGCCGGCCATAGACCGCTTCGGTTACGGCGCAGCTGATGCCGTTAACCACCGCCTTGCCCAGGACCGGGATCTTCGCCAGCCGGCTGGCCAGGGGACTGCTCGGCAGGAACAGGCGCGCCTCGTCCGAGGTGTGGCCGATCAGCACCTCGATGTGCGGCGCGGTGGTGTTCCACGCTGCCTCGATGCCGTGTTCCGGCGGCAGCGGGGCGTGCCCGTACTGGGTGCCGAACGGCATGGCGGCCATCAGCCCGTACTTCCGGGCCACTTGGGAGACATGGTCCTCGATGGCGACGACATCCATGGCCGGGGTGTCCTCGGTGACGGCTTCCGCTGCGACGCCCATGGCGGCGTTCATTTTCGCCCGGCCCCTGGCGATTCCCAGGGGCGCGCTTTGGATGATGGCGCGCTGGAACAGTGACGGCGCCTCCGGCGTCGCCATGAGGTGGGCGACGGCGTCGCCCCCCGCTGACTGGCCGAAGGCGGTGACGCGTTCCGGATCGCCGCCGAAGGCGCCGATATTGCGCTGCACCCACCGGAACGCCTCAAGCTGGTCCAACAGGCCTAAATTCGCGGGCCGGCCTGTTCCGGCTGCCAAATACCCGAACAGTCCCAACCGGTACGTTACGGAGACGACGATGAGCCGGTTCTCGGCTACCAGGGCCTTGGGGTCGAAGATCGCCAGGTCCCCGGAGCCGGAGGTGTAGGACCCGCCGTGGAGCCAGACCATAACGGGCACCTGCTCACCGTCGGCGAGGTCGGCCGGAATAGTGATCGAGAGACGCTGGCAGTCCTCGCTGCCGGGGAGCTCGCCGTAACGGGTGCCCAGGATGTCGTCCAGGAACGGCACCGGACCCTGTGGGCAGGCAGGGGCGGGCGACGTCGCGTCAAAAGCCGCGGTACGGTCGGGTGCGCTGGCCGGCGGCTGGAAGCGGCCCGCCGTGGCGTAGGGGACTCCGGTGGCGCGCAGCACGTCGCCGTCGCGCCAGCCGGAGACGGGACCGCACGGAGGATTGAAGGAAGGCTTGGAAGTCACAAGCCCAACAATTTCACAAATTCCTGACACACCCCTGGAAACGGCCCAACGGACACTTGAGGCCCCGAAATCCTGGCGGATTCGAGGCCTCAAGTGTCCGTTCGCGCTTGGCGCGGTGGGGACTAGTGCGCTGTCGGAACGTAGCGCTTGATGGATGCCTCCAGCTCGGCTTCGGCAGCGGCGCGGTCGCCCCAACCTTCGGCCTTGACCCACTTGCCCGGCTCCAGGTCCTTGTAGCGCGTGAAGAAGTGCTCGATTTCCTTGATCAGGAATTCGCTGACGTCGCTGACCTCTTTGATGTGGTCGAAGCGGGCGTCGGTGGGCACGCAGAGGACCTTGGCGTCCCCGCCGCCGTCGTCCGTCATGTTGAATACGCCGATGGGGCGCGCTTCAACGATGACGCCCGGGTGCAGATCGAAGTCCTGCAGGAGCACCAGTGCGTCCAGCGGGTCGCCGTCTTCGCCGAGGGTGTTCTCGAAGAAACCGTAGTGAGTGGGGTACTGCATGGAGGTGAACAGGACGCGGTCCAGGCGGACGCGGCCGGTCTCGTGGTCGACTTCGTACTTGACGCGTGATCCCTTGGGGATCTCGATTGTCACGTCATGCTTCATGGAATGCTCCTCGACTTCAGGGTGTTCGCGGCACACAGGACCATCAACTGAAGGAGTGTCGGTGCCGCCGACTACTATTGAGGATATAGCGATAGGCCCAGGTTTCATGAACTAGCGGGGACATTTCAGGACTAAAGGACCAACAGCAGCATGAAACGCATGATGAACCGCGCGGCCAGCCATCCCTGGTTCGCCATCATCAGGCGGCACCTGCCTCTGGCACTTCTGACCGTCCTGATCGTCGCGCTCGCCGTCCCGGCAGCCATACTCGTTGTGCCCGCCTTCACCGGCCGGGGCACGGAACCGGAAACCACGGAGTCCGCTGTTCCCGCCTGGCAGCAGGTCCCGCGCGACCTCTCCCTTCCCCAGGGCATCTCGCCCCTCAAAGACTCGGCGCCAGTTCCCTGGCCGGACACCCTCGCCGCCCAGCTCAACGCCACGCTGAAAACCGACGGCGGCGGAACGTTCACCGGTGTGGTGCAGGACGCCGCCACCGGCCAGGTGCTCTTTGACCGTGGCGGGGCCGAGAGCAGGGTCCCTGCCTCCAACATGAAGCTCCTGACCGCCGCCGCCGCTGTCCGCGCCCTCGGACCCGACCATCGCTTCAATACCAAGGTGGTGGCCGGCGCCGAAACCGGATCGGTGGTCTTGGCCGGCGGCGGCGACGTGCTGCTCGGCGCAGGGGAGTCATCCCAGGACGATGTGATGGGCCACGCCGGGCTCGCAACCCTTGCCCGGCTCACGGTTAAGTCCCTGCAGGAAAAAGGCATCAAGGGTCCGGTGCAGATGCGGCTGGACGACTCCCTGTTCACCGGTCCGGCCCTGAACCCGACCTGGAGCCCGGAAGACGTGGCTGCCGGCGAGACGGCCCCGCTGTTCCCGCTGGCCCTCAACTCGGCCAGGTACGATCCCGCTGTCACCACCGGGCCGCGCCCGCAGGACGCCGCGATGAGTGCCGCCGAGGCGTTCTCCGCGCACCTCACAGCGGCGGGCGCCGCCGCCGGACTGACGGTCACTCCCGGCGTCGTGCGCGGCAAGGCGCCGGATGCCGCGGAACCGGACGCCGCAGAAGCGGCCGACGGCGGTGCTGCTGACGGTGATGCTGCCGACGGCGGCGCGGCAGCTGGAGGCGGCGGTGCTGCGGTAACCAGCCCGGGCCAGGTGCTGGCCGAAGTCCAGTCCGCCACACTGCGCCAGCAGGTGGACCTTATGCTGCAGACCTCGGACAACTATCTGGCCGAAGTACTGGGCCGGATGGCCGCCGTCGCCGGGGGACAGCCCGGCAGTAACGACGGCGCCACCGCCACCGTGTACCAGCAGGTCAAGGACCTGGGAATCCCCACCGCCGGCCTCCGCGTGGCGGACGTCTCGGGCCTGTCCCTTGGCAACCAGGTCTCGGCTGGGCAGCTGTCCGAAATTGTCCGGGACATTACCTCCGGCTCCGAGCCCAGCCTGCGGGCCGCAATCGGCGGCTTTCCGGTGGCAGGGCTCACCGGCACGCTCGGCAGCAGGTACACGGACGCGTCCACAGAGGGGGGCGCGGGACTGGTGCGGGCCAAGACCGGGACGCTGAACTCCGTGATTGCCCTGAGCGGCTATGTTGTGGACGCCGACGGCCGCCTTCTGGTGTTCTCCTTTATAGGGAACGGACTGGCGCCGGGCGCCGCGGGGAACAAGCCGGCGCTGGACCGCACGGCGACGGTCCTGGCTTCCTGCGGCTGCCGCTAGCTGCGAGCCGTTGCGTCGCCGGCGCTCGCGGCATCACCCAGGCCGGCATCACCCGAACCGGAACCGGCAGCGGAACTCAGCTGCACCCCGGCCCCCGGTGCTGCCTCCGCGGCAGTGCCAAACGCGGCGGTACCCAGCAGCGCCGCCATAAAGACGGCGGACAGGACGGACCTCCAGCTGTTGCTCTTACCCAGGTTCAGCGGCGGGATCGGGCGGTACGCAATCATCGGACTCTTCTCGGTGGTGTGGACTTCTGCACCAACTCTGGCCCGGGACATTTGCGTTCTTCTGTTCCGATCCTGTGCAGTGCCTGTGCGTTGCGTCCGGGCTGCCGCTGGTTCGCCGGACAGCGAACTTAAGGCGCAACCGCAGGGTGCTGTGATCTGATGGACGCTATGGAGTCAACTGGCGATTCATCAGCACAGGCCCAGGCACTGATCAACTGGGAGCTCGCAGCGTCAACAGCCGCCCGCCTGGCTCCGGCGGGCCCCTCGCTGGGGTCCTCCGAAATCGGGGCGGCCGTGGAGAACCTGCGCCTCATGGCGGACATTTCCGTGCCGCACGTCCACGACATCACCGGGCTTGAGGCGGCGCGCGACCTCCGCGATTCCTCGGTGCTGGTGGTGGACCGCGCCTCCTGGGCCAGGGCCAACACCCAAAGCTTCGCCGTCATGCTGAAACCGGCCATGGAAAAGATGCTGGAAAGCCGGCGCGGGGCCATGAGTCCCGGCGCGCTGGCCGTGAGCGGAGCCATCACCGGAAGCCAGCTGGGCGCCGTGCTCGCCTTCCTGTCCAGCAAGGTCCTAGGCCAGTACGATCCCTTCTCGGCGCTCGCCGAAGACTCCACCGCCCCCGCTGCGGGACGCCTCCTGCTGGTGGCACCGAACATCGTCCATGTGGAGCGCGAACTCAACGTTGCCCCCGAGGACTTCCGGCTGTGGGTCTGCCTGCACGAACAGACCCACCGGGTGCAGTTCGCCGCCGCACCCTGGCTGCGCCACCACATGCTGAACGAAATCGACAACCTCAGCGAACACCTGCTGGGCAACGTCGACACCCTCCTCGCGCGGGCATCGGCCGCCGCACGGTCGCTCAAGGACCGCACGGCCGCCGGAACAGCTCCGGGGCGCGGCGCCATCCTGGACCTGCTCCAGGACCCGGAGGAAAAGGCCTCGCTTTCGCACCTGACGGCCGTGATGAGCCTGCTCGAAGGCCACGCCAACGTGGTCATGGACGCGGTGGACGCCAGCATTGTTCCGTCCGTCAAGACCATCCGGCAGCGCTTCAACGCCCGCGGCAAGGACCGCGGCGTCGTGGAGAAATTCATCCGCAGCCTGCTGGGCCTCGACGCCAAGATGCGCCAGTACACGGACGGCGCCAAGTTTGTCCGGGCCGTGGTGGACGTGGCCGGCATGGAAGGCTTCAACCGGGTCTGGGAATCCGCCGGGAACCTCCCCACGGAACCGGAAATCCATGACGCCAAGCTCTGGCTCGAGCGGATGGGGCTCTAGTTGTCCCAGCCTGCAACCGGACGACGGCGGCCCGGCCGGCTGTCGCCCGTCGTCGGCAAGGCGCGCAAAATGCTGCAGAACGCCCTGGCCGACGCCGGCTATCCCGAACGGGTGCTGGTCGCCTGCAGCGGCGGCCCGGATTCCCTTGCCCTCGCGGCCATCGCGTCCTACTTCGGCCGCCGCGGCCACGTGGACGGCCACCCCGTCTCGGTGGGGGCCGTCGTCGTCGACCACCAGCTGCAGCCCGGCTCCGCCGGCGTCGCCGCCCAGACCGCCGCCGTCCTCCGGGACCTGGGGCTCTCCCCGGTGGAAGTGCGGCGGGTTGATGTCGCGTCCACCGGGATTGGCCCCGAAGCCGCGGCACGGGATGCGCGGCACGCTGCCCTGGAGGAGGCTGCCGCCCACGCCGGTGCCGGCGTGATCCTCCTCGGCCACACCCTGGACGACCAGGCGGAACAAGTGCTGCTCGGCCTCGCCCGCGGCTCCGGAACACGCTCGCTGGCAGGAATGCGGCCGGTCCGCGGGCTCCTGCTGCGGCCGTTCCTGGGCCTCCGCCGTGCCGACACCCTCGAGATCTGCGACGTCGAGGGACTGGATCCGTGGCACGACCCCAGCAACTCCGACCCGTCCTTCGCCCGCTCCCGCACGCGCGTGGAGGTCCTGCCCATGCTGGAGGAAAAGCTCGGTCCCGGCGTCGCTGAATCCCTCGCCAGGACGGCCGCCATCCTGCAGCTGGACGCCGACTACCTCGACGACGTGGCGAACAGCACGTACGAGCAGCTGGCGGAGCAGTCGGACACCGAAATCAGCCTGCCCGAAACAGCGCTGGGCGAACTGGCCCCCGCCATCCGGTTCCGGGTCATCGCCAAGGCAGCCGCCGCCGTCGGAGGCCAGCAACCCAGCTATCAGCGGCTGCTCGCCGCGGAGGCGCTCCTGCGCCGGCAGGGTTCCGCCGGCCCCGTTGAACTTCCCGGCGGAGTGAACGCCTACCGGCTTTCGCTGGCGCAGATCCTCGCCGGCGAAGGGCAGAATCAGCCGGACCCTGCGCGGGATGCTGCCACCGGCGGTCCCCGCGGAGCCGCACGCTGTGGGAAGCTAGTATTCCGGCCTCAACAGCCGCCCCAAAAATAGTCCCACCCGCATCTACACAGGAGCCATTGGTGGATTCAAACGACGTCCAGGCAGACCTCAAGCACGTTCTCTACACCAAGGATCAGATCCAGCAGCGGATTACCGAGCTCGCTGCACAGATTGACAAGGACTACGAGGGCCGGGAGCTCCTCATCGTCGGCGTTTTGAAGGGCGCAGTCATGGTCATGGCAGACCTGGCACGGGCACTTCACAGCCACGTTTCCATGGACTGGATGGCAGTGTCCTCCTACGGTTCCGGGACCCAGTCCTCCGGCGTTGTGCGCATCCTCAAGGACCTCGACACGGACCTCATGGGCAAGGACGTGCTGATCGTCGAGGACATCATCGATTCCGGCCTGACGCTGTCCTGGCTCAAGACCAACCTAGAATCCCGCGGCACCGCCTCGGTGGAAATCTGCACCGCCTTCCGCAAGCCCACGGCCGCCAAGGTCCAGATCGACGTCAAGTACGTCGGCTACGACATCCCGAACGAATTCGTCGTCGGCTACGGCCTGGACTACGCCGAGAAATACCGCAACCTGGACTTCGTGGGCACGCTGGCGCCCCACGTCTACGAATAGGCGCATTTACCGGGCTCCCTCCCGGCCCGGCCGGGCCCCGCAACGGGCCGCGGCCCCGCCCCGCTACGCCTAGAGGGAACTTTTGCACTGCATCGTGCGTGAATCACTCCGAACGGTGTATAGCTAGAAGCTGACGCAGCACCACACGCGCGCAGACCAGTCGCCGTGCAGCACTACCAGGAGGGACGGGGCCAGCCCCCGATCAGATGAAAGCTAAGAGTTTCTTCAAGGGCCCGGGCATCTGGATCGTAGTTGTGGTCGGAATGCTCCTGCTGGCCTTTGCCACGCTCGCTCCCGGCGGGTCAACCCGGATTGACACGAAACCGGGCCTCGAGCTCCTCGCGGACAGCGGCAAGGTGGAACAGGCCAAGATCTTCGACGCGGAGAACCGCGTTGACCTGGTCCTCAAGGACAACCTGGTCATCGACGGGCAGGACAAGGGCAAGAACGTCCAGTTCTTCTTCGTCAATGCCCGCGCCGCGGACGTGGTCAAGGCAGTCACGGACGCCAACCCCTCCAGCGGCTTCACCGACCAGCCAATCGAAAACAACTGGTTCTCCGGGCTGTTCTCCCTGCTGGTCCCCGTGCTCCTGCTGGGCGTCCTCTTCTGGTTCCTGCTCTCACGCATGCAGGGCGGCGGATCCAAGATCATGCAGTTCGGCAAGTCCAAGGCCAAGCTGGTCAACAAGGACATGCCCCAGGTGACGTTCAACGATGTCGCCGGCGCGGACGAGGCCGTGGAGGAACTCCAGGAAATCAAGGAATTCCTCCAGGAACCGGCCAAGTTCCAGGCCGTGGGCGCCAAGATTCCCAAGGGCGTGCTGCTCTACGGCCCTCCCGGCACCGGCAAGACCCTGCTGGCCCGCGCTGTCGCCGGTGAAGCGGGAGTGCCTTTCTTCTCCATCTCGGGTTCCGACTTCGTCGAAATGTTCGTCGGCGTGGGTGCATCCCGTGTCCGCGACCTCTTCGAGCAGGCCAAGGCCAGCTCTCCGGCCATCATCTTCGTGGACGAGATCGACGCCGTCGGCCGTCACCGCGGTGCCGGCATCGGCGGCGGCAACGACGAACGCGAGCAGACCCTCAACCAGCTGCTGGTTGAGATGGACGGCTTCGACGTCAAGACCAACGTCATCCTGATCGCCGCCACCAACCGTCCCGACGTCCTGGACCCGGCACTCCTGCGTCCGGGCCGCTTCGACCGCCAGATCACAGTTGAAGCCCCGGACCTCGTGGGCCGCGACCAGATCCTGCAGGTCCACGCCAAGGGCAAGCCGATGGCTCCCGGCGTAGACCTGAAGGCCGTTGCCAAGAAGACTCCCGGCTACACCGGCGCGGACCTGGCGAACGTCCTCAACGAAGCCGCGCTGCTGACGGCCCGGTCCAACGCCAACCTGATTGACGACCGCGCCCTCGATGAAGCCATCGACCGCGTGATGGCGGGTCCGCAGAAGCGCAGCCGGGTCATGAAGGAACACGAGCGCAAGATCACGGCTTACCACGAAGGCGGACACGCCCTGGTGGCGGCCGCCCTGCGGAATTCCGCCCCGGTCACCAAGATCACCATCCTGCCCCGCGGCCGTGCCCTGGGCTACACCATGGTGGTTCCGGAGAACGACAAGTATTCCATTACCCGCAACGAACTGCTGGACCAGATGGCGTACGCCATGGGCGGCCGGGTGGCGGAGGAGATCGTCTTCCACGATCCGTCCACCGGCGCCTCCAACGACATCGAGAAGGCCACCTCGACCGCCCGCAAGATGGTCACGGAATTCGGCATGAGCGAACGCGTCGGTGCCGTCCGCCTCGGCCAGGGCGGCGGCGAGCCGTTCCTGGGCCGCGACGCCGGCCACGAGCGCAACTACTCGGACCAGATCGCCTACATCGTGGACGAGGAAGTGCGCCGCCTGATCGACCAGGCCCATGACGAGGCGTACGCGATCCTCACCGAAAACCGCGACATCCTGGATTCGCTGGCCCTCGAGCTCCTTGAGCGTGAAACCCTGAACCAGGCTGAGATTGCGCACGTCTTCCGGGACATCCGCAAGCGCGACTTCCGCGAAGTGTGGCTGTCCAAGGAAACCCGTCCGGTGCAGAGCGCAGGTCCCGTGGAGTCCCGCCTCGAAAAGGCCGAACGTGAAGCCCAGGAAGAGGCCAAGGAAGCCCGGCTGGAGGAACCGCTGGACGCGCAGCCGCCGCACCCGCAGGGCGTTGCAAGTCATGAGACCTTCGGGGGCGGTGTTACGGACGTCGGCGCCGACGGACCGCATCACGGATAAGCTTCTGCTGTGAATCATTTCGACGACGACGACGTTTCCGCCACCGCCGATCCCTCAACTGGCAGTTCATCCCGCAGCTCCTCGCGGCGTTCGGATAACAAGGTTGACCGCCGGCGGATCGAGGCGGCCGTGCGGGAAATCCTGCTGGCCATTGGTGAGGACCCGGACCGCGGCGGGCTCTTGGACACCCCCAAAAGGGTGGCCAAGGCCTACGCGGAGGTCTTCGCGGGCCTGCACCACGACCCCGCGGAAATCCTGTCCACCACCTTTGACCTGGACCACGAAGAGCTGGTCCTGGTCAAGGACATTCCGTTCTACTCCACCTGCGAGCATCACCTGGTGCCGTTCCACGGAGTGGCGCACGTTGGCTACATCCCGTCGCATGACGGCAAGGTCACCGGGCTGAGCAAACTGGCCAGGCTGGTGGACATGTTCGCCAAGCGGCCGCAGGTGCAGGAGCGTCTCACCACCCAGATCGTCGAAGCACTCGTAACGCACCTCAAGCCGCGCGGTGCGATCGTGGTCATCGAATGCGAACACCTGTGCATGTCCATGCGCGGTATCCGCAAGCCCGGCGCCAAGACCGTCACGAGTGCCGTGCGCGGTCAACTGCATGACCCGGCCACCCGCGCCGAAGCCATGAGCCTCATTCTCGGAAGGTAATAAAACAGACTATGGACTCCCTCGCTGCAGCTCCTGGAACCGGACCCGCAACAAACCCCTTGCCAGTCCTGCGTAAACCGCGGCCGGCAGCCAAGTTTGAAGATCTCCCCAAGGACCGCACGCTGGTGATGGGCATCCTGAACGTCACCCCCGATTCCTTCAGCGATGGCGGCAAGCACCCGACGCCGGACACCGCCATCGCGGCCGGCCTCCGGATGTTCTACGCCGGCGCCGACATCATCGACGTCGGCGGTGAATCCACGCGGCCCGGTGCGGAGGAAGTCAGCCCCGAAGAGGAACTGCGGCGCGTGCTGCCGGTCGTCGAGGCCATGGTCAAAGCCGGCGCCCTGGTCAGCATCGACACCACCCACGCTGCAACCGCGGCTGCTGCCCTCAAGGCCGGCGCAACCATCATCAACGACGTCTCCGGGCTGACGGTTGAGCCCGAGATGGCCGAACTGGTGGCGCGCACCGGCGCGCCGTACGTCCTGACCCACCGCCGCGGCGACGCCAAGACCATGAACTCGCTCACTGACTACGGCAACGTGGCGGAAGAAGTCGCCGCCGAACTGGTGGGCGTGCGGGACAAGCTGTACGCGGCCGGGGTGGCACCGGAGCAGATCATCGTGGACCCCGGCCTGGGCTTCTCCAAGAACGACGGGCAGAACTGGGAACTCCTGCGGAATATGGGACCGCTGGAGGCCCTCGGCCACAGGATTTTGGTGGGGGCTTCCCGCAAGCGCTTCCTCGGCACGCTCCTGTCCGTTGCAGGCAAAGCTGCGGCCCCGGAGGAACGGGACCACGCGACTGCCGCCATCACGTCCATCAGCGCCGCACGCGGCGCATGGGCCGTCCGGGTGCACGACGTCGGACCCAGCCTTGACGCCGTCAAGGTTGCCGCACGGATGTCTCCCGGACCGCTCGGCGACACCAGCCCCACCAACTAGGCAGGCAGCCACGATGGACACAATCACGCTGAGCGGTGTTACCGCCGTCGGCCATCACGGGGTGTTCGATTTCGAACGCCGCAACGGCCAGCCGTTCATCGTTGATGCCGTGCTGCACCTGGATTTCACCAAGGCCGCCGCGTCGGATGACGTACTGGACACCGCGCATTATGGCGAGGTGGCCGAACGCATCAAGCACTGGATCACCGGCGAGCCACTGAACCTGATCGAGGCCCTTGCCGTGCGCATCGCCGACGACCTCCTGAAGGAGTTCCCGCTGGCCGCTGTGGACATCACTGTGCACAAACCCAAGGCGCCCATCGAGGTTGAGTTCGGCGACGTGTCCGTCAGCGTGCATCGGCGGCGGTCATGAACCCCCCGTATTCGAACAACCCGTATGTCCGTGCCGTCCTGGCGCTCGGCAGCAATCTGGGGGAGCGGAACGACACGCTGTCCACCGCCGTCGCCGACCTCGTGGACCGGCCGGAAGTGCGGCTGACCGCGGTGTCCCCGGTGGTCCAGACCAAGGCCGTGGGCGGCCCCGAGGGCCAGCCCGACTTCCTGAACATGGTGATCACGGTGGAGACGTCGCTGCCGCCAATGGAACTGCTGCGCCATTGCCAGGCCGTCGAAAACAAGCACCACAGGGTGCGCGAGGTCCGCTGGGGACCGCGGACCCTGGACGTGGACATCATCACCTACGCCGATGTGGAGAGCTCCGATCCCACCCTGACCCTGCCGCATCCGCGCGCGGCCGAGCGGGCCTTTGTGCTGTACCCCTGGTCGCTCATCGACCCCGCCGCCGAACTCAACGGCGTGCGGGTGGCCGAGCTGGCGGCCAAGGCCGCTGATTTCCCGGACCTGGCGCCGTTTGACGGCTTCGGGGACTTCGACGGACTGCCCACTGCCGGAGCGGTGGAGTAGCCCGTGAAACCAGTCAATCCCTTCCTGCTGATCGTTGTGGGGCTGATCCTGGCCATTGCCGGCTGGTTCGCGGCGGTCATGACCACCCGCTACGGCCTGGCCACCCCGGTGCTGCCCCAGACCGGCCTGGTGACCATGGGAGTGATCGCGGCGCTCACGCTGATCCTGGGGATCCGCGTCCTGCGCTGGCGGAACGGCAAGAAAAAGAAAATGCTGAACCCCATCCTGGCCGCATGGACCCTCGTCCTCGCCCAGGCCTGCGCCTACACCGGAAGTGTGCTGCTGGGCTGGCATGCAGGGATTTTCCTGGACCTGCTGCGGCTCTGGAACCTGCGCAGCGACCAGGGAATCACTTGGCTGGCCCTGTCCATGGCCGGCGGGGGACTGGCCATGATCATCGTGGGGCTTGTCGTGGAACGCTTCTGCCGGATTCCGCCGGAAGACGGCGACGCCGACGGTGCACCGGGAATGCCCGGCAGGGGCGCCCGCAAACCCAAGGGGGAAGGCGAATATGCCTACAGAGGCGATTGATCCGCCCGGAATTTCCTGGCTCCGGGTGTCGCCCAAATACGTGACGGTCCGGCTGGTCGAGTGGGCGATCGGGAACCTGATCGCCGTGGCGCTGCTCTCGCTGCCGCTGGTGTTCACGCTGGTGGGCTGGTGGGACTGGGTTCCGCGCTGGCTGGCCATCACCGTCCCGGCGTTCATGCTGCTTTTGGCTGTCTGGCGGCTGCTGCTTATTCCGCGGCAGGTGCGGGCCATCGGTTATGCCGAGCGCGACGACGACCTCCTGATCCGCAGCGGCATCTTCTTCCAGCGCACGCTGGTGGTTCCCTACGGCCGGATGCAGTACGTGGACATCGGCGTCGGGCCGGTGGAACGCGGCCTCGGCCTGTGCACGTTGAAGCTGCACACCGCCTCGGCCGGCACCAACGCGGAGATCCCCGGCCTGCCGTCTGACGAGGGGGCACGGCTCCGCGAGCAGCTTTCCGCCCGGGGCGCGGCACGGCTGGCCGGGCTGTGACCTCTGACCGCGCTGTGACCTCTGACGGAGCCGGAACGGCCGGCAGGCCCATGGGAGGAAGTGCTCCCGCCGGCGATGGACCCGCCGGGCAGGCTTCCACTAAGCCCGAGGGCGAGTGGCTGCGCGTGCATCCCGCGTCACCGTTCATCCGAGGCTGGGTGGCGCTGGCCGCCATCGGCTTCTTCTTCGGCCGCGACACCTTCGAACGGATGCTGCAGGGCCGGCCCCTCATGGACGAGATGTATTCCGGGCGGGTGCCGTTCCTGATCGCCGGCGGCGGGCTGGTCCTCGTCCTGTCCGTGCTGGGGTTCATCCTGACGTGGTACTTCACCCGCTACCAGGTTGCCGAGGGCTACGTCCGGGTGAACACCGGCTGCCTGTTCAAGCAGCAGCGCCAGGCGCGGCTTGACCGCGTTCAGGCCATCGACATCGTGCAGCCGCTGCTGGCCAGGATCTTCGGCCTTGCCGAACTCAAGTTCGAGGTGGCCGACGCCGGCGAATCAGCCGTGCGCCTCGCCTACCTCCGGATCGACGACGCCCGCCAGCTGCGGGCCACCATCCTGGCCCGGGCGGCCGGGCTGGAACCCGATCCGGAGCGCCCCGACGAAGCCCTGCCTGAGGCTCCGGAATTTCCCGTCCTGTCCGTCCCGCCGTCGCGCCTCATCGGATCGTTGCTGCTGAGTGAGCAGAGTTTCTTCGTGGTGGTCGGCGCGGTGGCGTCCGTGGTGCTGTCAACCGTCACGGACAACCGCGGGTTCTACTTCTACCTGATCCCGGCCGCCCTCGGCCTGGCCGCCGCTTACTGGGGATCGTTCAACAAGGGCTACAACTTCACTGCCGCCATTTCGCCGGACGGCATCCGGCTCCGCTACGGGCTGCTGGATACGCAGGCGCAGACCCTCCCGCCCGGCCGGATCCAGGCCCTGAAGGTCACGCAGCCGCCGCTGTGGCGGATCTTCGGCTGGTACCGGATGCAGGTGAACGTGGCCGGTTACGGGGGTCCCGGTAGCAATGGCGAGGGCGCCTCACGCACCACGCTTCTCCCGGTGGGCGTCCTGGCCGACGTCATGCGGATGCTGTCGCTGGTGCTCCCGGACCCGGGGACGCAGGATCCGGCACGCGTCTTTGCGGCCGGCCTGACCGGCATTGTTCCGGCCGACCGGTCCGGTCCCGCAGGCCAGCCGGCCGCCGCGGAGGCAGCCGAAGCAGGGGAACCGGACAGCGGGTTCGTCACCAGTCCGCGCCGTGTGCGGCTGCTGGCTCCGCTGGGCTGGCGCCGCAACGGCTTCACGGCCACTGACACGGCGCTGCTGATCCGCTCCGGCCGCCTGTGGCGCGAGCTGGTAGTGGTTCCCCATCAGCGCACGCAGTCGATGGCCCTGCACCAGGGTCCGCTGGCTCGCCGCTTCCGCGTCGCGGACCTGGTCCTGCACACCACAGCCGGCCCGGTGTCGCCCCGGGTCATCCAGGCCGGACTGGACGAAGCCCGTGCGCTGTTCGACGCGCAGGCCGCCCGCGCCAGGGAAGCCCGCAAACGGCAGACCAGCGAGCAATGGCTGGCGCAGGTCGCCCCGGCGGCCGAACCCGATCACCCACAGAACCACCAGGAGGGCCCGCAGCATGGCTAAGCCGGGACGCCTCGGCGTCGGAATCATCGGTGCCGGCAAGGTGGGCGCAGTCCTCGGTGCGGCGCTCCGCGCTGCCGAGCACGCCGTCGTCGGGGTTTCTGCGGTCTCGGACGCAAGCCGGGAACGCGCCGAAACCCTGTTGCCCGGCGTTCCGGTGCTCGACGTGCAGGACATCGTGGAACGGTCCGAGCTGGTGCTGCTGGCGGTGCCGGACGACGCCCTCGGCGGACTCGTGCAAGGCCTCGCAAAGCTGGGGGCCTGGCAGCCGGGGCAGCTCGTGGCCCACACGTCGGGCCGCTTCGGCGTGGGGATCCTGCACCCGGTGCGGGCCGCAGGCGCGGTCCCGCTCGCCCTGCACCCGGCGATGACCTTCACCGGCATGAGCCTGGACCTCACGCGCCTGCTGGACTGCACGTTCGGCGTCACGGCAGATGCCGCCATGCTGCCGATCGCCCAGGCCCTGGTGGTGGAGATGGGCGCCGAGCCGGTGGCCATCGCCGAAGGCGACCGCACCCAGTACCACGCGGCCCTGGCCCACAGCTCGAACCATTTGGTCACCCTCGTCGCCCAGGCCTCGCAGCTGCTCCGCGAAGTAGGCGTCGAAGCCCCTGAGCGCATGCTGGGGCCGCTCCTCCGGGCCACGCTGGAGAACGCGCTTGCCTCCGGCGAGACAGCCCTGACCGGGCCCGTGGCCCGCGGCGATGTTGGCACGGTTGCCGCGCACGCCGAAGCGCTGCGGGAACACGACGCCGGTGCCGGCGGCGATATTCTGGAGGCTTACCTGGCCATGGCGCGGGCCACCGCGCGCCGCGCCGTGAACCGGGGGCTGTTGAAGCCGGAGCAGCTGGATGCGATCCGCGCGGCCTTGGACGGCACGGACAACGACGGGCCGCTGGCCCCTGGAGGAAACTGACTTGACGATCAAACTCGTGACCACCGCGGCGCAGCTGCGGGCCGAAAGCGCACGGCTGCTGACGGAAAAACAGGGTTCGTCGCAAGGCCTCGTTCCCACCATGGGCGCCCTGCACGAAGGCCACGCCAGCCTGGCGCGCACAGCCGTCGAAGAAAACGACGTTGTGGTGGCCAGTATCTTCGTCAATCCGCTGCAGTTCGGCGAGGCCGTGGACCTGGACCGGTACCCCCGGACCCTCGAAGCGGACATGGAGCTCCTTGACGCGGAGGGGGTGGACCTGGTGTTCGCGCCGTCGGTGGAGGAGGTCTATCCGGGCGGCGAGCCCCTGGTCCGTGTCACTGCGGGCCGCCTGGCCGAGAAATGGGAAGGCGCCTCCCGCCCCGGCCACTTCGACGGAGCCCTGACTGTCGTGGCCAAGCTTCTGCATTACGGGTTTCCGGGTGCCGGACTGTCAGGCGGCGGCGCCTTCGTGACCGGCGCCGGCGCGGGCCTGCCCGCGTACCGCGCCTACTTCGGCCAGAAGGACGCCCAGCAGCTAACGCTGGTGCGCCGGATGGTGGCTGACCTAAATTTCCCCGTGGAGATCGTTGCGGTTCCCACGGTGCGGTCCGCGGACGGCCTGGCCCTGAGCAGCCGGAACAGGTTCCTTTCCGGGGAGGAGCGCGAGGCCGCCCTGGTGCTGTCCCGAGCCCTGCGGCTCCTCGAAGAGCGGGCCAACGCCCACGAACCGCTCGACCTTGAGTCCGCCGAGGCGCTGGTGGAATCCCAGCCGCTGGTGGGACTGGACTACTTCGACGTGGTGGACCCGGACACCTTGGATCCCTTGGCCGAGAACTGCAAGGAGACGCCGTTCCGTGGCGAAGGCCTGGCAATCATTGCGGCGAAGGTGGGGCCGGTCCGGCTGATCGACAACGTGCCGCTGAACTCATGACCCGCCGCATTTCCCGGTCCTGATCCGATTTTTTCTAATGACGGGAATTACCCCGGGGGCTACACTGTTGGAATCTGCAGCGACGACGCTCGCCGGAAACCACTTCGCATCTCCCTGAGGGAATCCCCATGTCCACAGACGTCTCGTCCAACGCCCACGGCGATCCCGTGGCCCCTGCCACTGCGGCAGCGCAGGCCGCGGGCCCGGTGAAGATGTCCCGTGAGTCCGTCACCATCATCGTCACCCTGCTGGTTGCCACCTTCGTGGTCATCCTCAACGAAACCATCATGAACGTCGCCCTCCAAAGGCTCATGGTGGATCTCGGGGTTGACGCACCCACGGTGCAGTGGCTCTCCACGGGCTTTATGCTCACCATGGCCGTAGTCATCCCCACCACGGGGTTCATCCTGCAGACCCTGTCCACCCGGGCCGTGTTCATGCTGGCCATGGGCCTGTTCTCCGGCGGCACGCTCCTGGCCGCGCTGGCTCCAGGATTCGAAGTGTTGCTGCTGGCCCGCATTGTCCAGGCCGGCGGTACAGCCATCATGCTTCCGCTCCTGATGACCACGATCCTCACCCTGGTGCCGATCGAACGCCGTGGCGCCGTCATGGGCAACGTGAGCATCGCCATCTCGGTGGCGCCGGCGATGGGGCCCACTGTCTCCGGGCTGATCCTTGAGCACTTCACCTGGCGGTTCATGTTCGTCTTCGTCCTGCCGGTTGCCCTCGCGGCCTTCGCCATCGGCGCCCGCTTCCTCACCAATGTCGGCGAGTCCGAGAAAACCAGGCTGGACTTCCTGTCAGTGCTGCTGACCGTTCCGGCATTTGGCGGAGTTGTCTATGGCCTCAGCCAGATCGGCGGCGGCCATGGCGGCCAGAGCGGACCCGGCGCCACCGCGATCGCGGCACTGGCCGTGGGCGTGGTGGCCATGCTTGCCTTCGTGTTGCGCCAGCTGAAACTGCAGAAAAAGGACGCGCCGCTGCTGGACCTGCGGGCGTTCAACTTCCGCATGTTCACGGTGTCCGTGCTGCTGATGGTGGTGGCGATGATCGCCCTGTTCGGCGCCGTCATCCTGCTGCCGCTTTACCTGCAGGAAATCCGCGGCCTGAAGTCCCTCGAAACCGGCCTGGCGCTCCTCCCGGGCGGCCTGGCGATGGGTCTGCTGGGACCGGTCATCGGCCGCTGGTTCGACAAGGTGGGCCCGCTGCCGCTGACCGTCACCGGTTCCGTCATGATGGTGCTCTCCCTCTGGCAGTTCTCCATGCTGGATGCCGGAACAGCCGTCTGGTGGATCGTGTCCCTGCACGTGGTGCTGAGCCTCGGCCTGGCGCTCCTGTTCACCCCGGCCTTCACCACAGGGCTCAACCCGCTTCCGCCGCACCTGTACTCGCACGGGTCGGCGATCATGAGCACGCTGCAGCAGGTGGCAGGTGCCGCCGGGACGGCGCTGCTGGTGTCGATCTACGCGGTGGTGGCCGCAGGATCGGGCATCGTCGCCGGCATGCACGCGGCTTTCCTGACGGCAGCCGTCATAGCTGTCGCCGCCGTCGTGCTTTCCGCCATGATGCGCAAGACGGCCGGCGCGGAGCACCCGGCGCCGGCAGCCCACTAAGCGCGAACGGACACTTAAGCCCAACTACGAAGCGCGAACGAGCAGGTAATGCCCTCAAATCCACATTCTGAGGGCATTATCTGCACGTTCGCGCTTGGGTGGGCGGCGTGGACGTGCCCAATCGGGGTCAGCCGGCGAAGAAATCGCTGAGTTCGGTGATCAGCTTGTCCGGCGCCCGGTTGACGCCGTCGTGGCCCGAGCCGGGCAGGATGGTGTAGCTGGAACCGGACAGCACGTCGTGGATCTGGCCGCACGCGATGCCGAAGTAGGAGGGGCTCTTTTCGCCGACGATGATGAGGGTCTCGAGGGGCAGTGCCAGGAACGGCTCGGCCGGCATGTCCGCGGCGATGATCGCCTTGATCTCCCGGACACCGGTCTTCATCAGGTCGCGATGCTGCTTGCCGATGGGTGTCCCGGCGATGAGCTTGTTGGCGAGGGTGAGCATCGAAAGCGGCATCCGCGAGGATAAGGCCCCGCCCGTCTCGAGCCCCCTGACCAGGACGGCGAGGGCACGGTCGTCGTCGCCGGCCGCCGTCGCGCGTTCGTATTCGGAGATCCAGTCCGCCTTGACGCTGTGGTTCACGGACACGGCGGGATCGTAGACCGCCAGCCGTTCCACCGGCAGGGTGCGGGCCGCGTGGAGCGCCACGGCGCCGCCGAAGCTGTGGCCGAACACGTCCGTGCTGGCCGTGTGCTTCATCACGGTATCCAGGTCGCGGATGTCCACATCCAGCGTGTAGTCGTCCGGCTGCGCCGAGGATTCGCCGCGTCCGCGCCGGTTGAATGTGTGCACCGGCCGGCCGAGCGACGCACTCAGCTTCTGGGCAAAGCGCGTGTAGTCGGCGGCGGTAACCATGGAGGCCTGCACGACGACGACGCCCGAGCCTGCCGAGGCCAGCTCGGCTCCCGTGGTGTAGAGCTCCAGCGTTCCGCCGTCGGGTGTCTTGATGTTCTCGCGCGTCATGTTCCGAGCCTACCCGGGGCGGCAGGAACCGCACAGCAGCTTGGGACCGGCATCACCATGTCAGCCCTTGAAGTACGCGGAGATGTCCTCCACCAGCTCTTTGACGGCCGCGGGGATGGAGGCGTGGACGCACTTGGGCGAGACCTGGAGCTCGCTGCCGGGCACGGCCCGGTGCAGCTGTTCGGCCGTCGCCTTGTAGTAACCGGGGCTTTTGGCGCCCACCATGAACCTGGTGTTCGGCGGCAGGACGGAAAAGTCCCGGACGTGGTCGTTTTCATCGAACACCGCTTTGAGCTCGCCCACGCCGCTGGGCATGAGCTCCTTGAACACCCGGTTCACCTTGGTCCGGGACACGAGCGCCATCAGGCCGGCCAGGAGCGGTTCCGGAATCCTGGCCAGGGGCGAGCCGGGCTGCATGCCCTTCTTGAGCTTGGCCAGGGCGTGCGGGACGTTTCCGGCGTTGACTGAGCGTTCGAAACTGTCCAGCCAGGACATGTCCATCTTGCCGTCGATATTCACCGCGGCGTCATAGACAGCGAGCTTGTCCGGTTGGTGCCCGGTCCCGGCGAATTCCTGGACCGCATTCAGCGCCACGGAACCGCCCAGGCTGTGACCGAAGAGGTTGCGCGCGCCGGTGGCGTCCATGACGGCCCGGACATCGGCAGTTTCGGTGGCCATCGAATAGTCTGCCGGCTGCGGTGTGGAGTCGCCGCGGCCGCGCCGGTCATAGACGTCCACGGCCCAGCCCTCGCCGAGGCCCTTGGACAGTGCCTCGGAAAATGGCCGATAGATCAGTGCCGTCAGGAACGCTCCGCCGATCACCACGACCCGGCGCTCGCCAGGGGCACCCGCGGTGCCGTAGCTGTACAAAGCCAGCCGGCCGCCGTCGTGCGTGGTGATGAACTGCTGCTCCACTGATCCCTTGTCTTTGAAGGCTTCCTTCACTGACCAATCCTAAAGCGGCTGCCCAGCGGGTGCCTGGCGGCGCGGATCCGCTGGAGCCGCAGGCCGACGTCGTTGGCCAGGAACCGTGCGGTGGTGAGGGCCAGGCGGTGCCCCGGCCGGAGCGGTCCCTCGTGGAGCTGCCCGGGGACCAGTGCGAAGTCGATGGCCGGCACCGCCGCGGCGAGCTGGCGGCCCGTTTCGGCGAAGTACGCCGGGCTCCAGCCGCCGCTGAGCATCAGGGTGGGTGTGGTGACGCCGGCGAAGTCGGCGAGCTCTGCGTCGGCTTTCAGCACGGCCCGCATCTCGGCGACGGCGGTGGGCAGCAGCTGCCGCATCTCCGCCCCGAGCCGCGTCCGGGCGGACAGGATGCTCAGCATGCGCAGGGCGCCGAGCGGGAGCTTGGAGACCGGGCCTGCTGTTTCCAGCCCCTGGACCAGATGAGCCCAGGCATGATCGAGCTGGCCGGCGGCCATGGAATGCTCCAGTTCCGGACGCCACCGGCGTTCGAGGCTGCCGGAGAGGGACACCGCGGCGTCGTAGGTCACGAGCCGCCGGATGGGCTCGGTCCGGGCTGCCTGCAGGGCCACAAAACCGCCGTAGCTGTGGGCCACCACATCCGCGGAACCGGTGGCCCGCATGACGGCCGCGAGGTCGCTGATCTCCGTCGCCGCTGAGTAGTCCTCGCGCTGGCCGGCGGAACCGCCGCGGCCGCGGCGGTTGTAGGTATGGACGGGCCGCCCCAGGAGGCGGGCAATCTTCATGGCGAAAGGGCGGTAGAGCGCGTCGGTCACCAGGGTTCCGTGAATTACGACGACGCCGGGTTGCCCCGCGTCGTCCGGGTGACCGTCGAGGCTGCCGTCCGGGCCGCCGGTTGCCGGCAAGGCGGGGGACGCCACGGGCCGGAACGAGTGCACCTCAAGGTGACCGTCGCCGTCGTCCGTCCTGATCGTCCGAGTCTCCACAGCCCCGAGTCTATTCCCCTCACCGCAGCAGCCTCCGCCCATTTACTTCAGGACGGTTTGTTCGGACAGCGTCCCTCAGGAACTGCCGTCGGGGCATTAGCGCGCAAAAAACCCCCGGTGAGGGGAATCATGGCCGGCAGGAAAAAACATGCCGCGGAACTCCCGGTAAACTTAGGGATTGTGACTTCCCAAAACACCCCCACCCCGACCAATGCTGCCGAACCGGCGGACGCCAGCGAGCAGATGCGCATCCGCATGGAGAAGCGCGCCAAGCTGATTGAACGCGGCGAGGCGTACCCGGTGGGTGTTGAGCGCACGCATTCCCTGAGCGAGATCCGCGAAAAGTACGCCCACCTCGAGGCCGACGAGACCACCGGCGACACTGTTGGCGTCAGCGGCCGCATCGTGTTCATCCGCAACACCGGCAAGCTCTGCTTCGCCACCCTCCAGGAAGGCGGCACGGACGGCAAGGGCACCCGCCTCCAGGCCATGCTGAGCCTGGCCAACGTGGGTGAGGAATCCCTGGCCGAATGGAAGGCCCTGGTGGACCTGGGCGACCACGTCTTCATCAAGGGTGAGGTCATTTCCTCCCGCCGCGGTGAGCTGTCCGTAATGGCCGATTCCTGGTCCATGGCGTCGAAGGCGCTCCGCCCGCTGCCTGTGCTGCACGCCGGCCTGAACGAGGAAACCCGCGTCCGCCAGCGTTACGTTGACCTGATGGTCCGTGACGAGGCCCGCGAGATGGTTTACACCCGCGCCGCGATCACCCGCTCAATCCGGGAAAGCCTGCACCGCCGCAACTACGTCGAGGTGGAAACCCCGATGCTCCAGCTGGTCCACGGCGGTGCCCTGGCCCGGCCGTTCGAAACCCACATGAACGCCTTCGACCAGAAGATGACCCTGCGCATCGCTACCGAGCTGTACCTCAAGCGCGCAGTGGTGGGCGGCATCGACCGTGTCTACGACATGGGACGGGTGTTCCGCAACGAGGGCGTGGACTCCACGCACAGCCCGGAATTCACCACGCTGGAATGCTACGAGGCCTGGGCAGACCAGTTCGTCATGGCGGACCGCATCAAGGAGATCATCCTTGACGCCGCCGACGCCGCTGGTGTGGGGCGCACCATCCAGACCGAAGCCGGGGAGATCAACCTCGACGGCGAATGGGCCTGGCTGGCTGTATACCCCGGACTGTCCGACGCTGTGGGCCAGGAAATCACGCCGGACACCACCGTGGAGGAACTGCGGGCCGTGGCGGCCAAGCACGACGTCAAGGTCGATCCCAAATGGGATGCCGAGAAGGTGGCAGTTGAACTGTTCGGTGAAATCGTGGAACCAACGCTGCTGAACCCCACGTTCGTCTACAACTACCCGCCGTCCGCGCAGCCCCTTGCGCGCCAGCACCGTGACGACGACCGCCTGATCGAGGCCTGGGACCTGATCATCGGTGGCATGGAACGCGGCACGGCCTTCTCCGAGCTCATCGACCCCGTGATCCAGCGTGAACGCCTCACCGAGCAGTCAAGGCACGCTGCTGCCGGTGACGTGGAGGCCATGCAGCTGGACGAGGACTTCCTCCGCGCGCTCGAGTACGGCGCGCCGCCCATGGGCGGCATCGGGCTGGGCATTGACCGCCTGGTGATGCTGTTCACTGGCGCCGGCATCCGCGAAACCATCCTCTTCCCGCTCCTGAAGCCTGAAGGGCACTGACCGTGGAGTACGTTGCCGTCCTTCTGCCCTCCCTTGTGGTCGGGTTGCTGTTCTGGTTTGCCATGAAGTCGATCTTCAACGCGGACAAATCGGAGCGCCAGGCTGAAGCACAGGCCCAGGCTGAGGCAAAAGCCCGCGACGCTGAATCAAAGCCGGAGACGAATGGTGCCCCGAATACGGGAACCAATCCCGGCGACGGCATCGGCAACAGCACAAACTAATACTCCCGGCTTATTCCTGCCCACCATTCACAGGAACCTTTTGCCGCTTTGACGCGTTGCCATAAAGCGAGAGATACTTTATCTGATACATCCTGCTTTTCTGCATACCCGTCCTTTCCAAAAGAGAGAATTTTTATGGCACAGAAAGTAAAAATCATCCTTGTCGATGATCTGGATGGGGGAACCGCGGACGAAACTGTCCGATTTGGCCTTGACGGCGTCAGTTACGAAATTGATCTGTCTGCTGCCAATGCTGCAGAACTACGCTCCTCCGTGGAGCGGTTTGTTTCAAGCGCCCGCAAGACGTCCACCGGCCGCGCCACCCGCACAAAGGTCTCAAGCGGTCGGAACCAGGACTCTGCACAGATTCGTCAGTGGGCCAGGGAGAATGGCTATGCGGTTAACAGCCGCGGCCGTATCCAGGCTGAAATTCAGGAAGCCTACCAGAAGGCAAATTCCTAGCACTGCCGCAGGTTTGCGTGGAAAAGCAATGCCCCTGCCAAACGGCGGGGGCATTGCCATTTGAATACCCGGCAGGCCGCCGGAGGCCGTCGTGGTAAAGCGCCCTGGTTATTCCAGGGTTATTGCGGCCCGGAGCAGGTTCCGGACGAGTGCAGCGCAAATGGGGTCCCTCCAGTGAACGGATTCCGCGTGGACAACAAAGCCATTGTTTGTCGGGTTTCCGGTGCGCCGTTGCGCCTTCGCCGGACTGCGGTATTGGGGCCGTATTGCCGGTCATCGGGCACGCGGCGGCAGTTCCGGAAGGCGTCATCAGCCGGTGGTGTCAACCCGGGAATCGGATCCCGGGTTTCCCCTGTGGCGAACACGCTCCACAAGTCCGGGTCTGCCACGTAGCATCAAAGTACGTCGTAGCTAGGAGTGTGGCGAAATGTTTGAGCGATTTACGGACCGTGCCCGTCGCGTAGTTGTGCTTGCCCAAGAAGAGGCACGCATGCTGAACCACAATTACATCGGTACCGAACACATCCTCTTGGGTCTGATCCATGAGGGTGAGGGCGTTGCCGCCAAAGCTCTGGAGTCCTTGAGCATTTCGCTCGACGGCGTACGCGAGCAGGTACAGGAGATCATCGGGCAGGGCCAGCAGGCGCCGTCCGGCCACATCCCCTTTACTCCCCGCGCCAAGAAGGTGCTGGAGCTGTCGCTTCGCGAAGCGCTGCAGCTGGGCCACAATTACATCGGCACGGAGCACATCCTGCTGGGACTCATCCGTGAGGGTGAAGGCGTGGCTGCCCAGGTGCTGGTGAAGCTCGGAGCTGACCTCAACCGCGTCCGCCAGCAGGTGATCCAGCTCCTCTCTGGCTACCAGGGCAAGGAGACCACCGGCGCAGGCGTCGGACCCGGCCAGCCGGAGGGAACCCCTGCCGGCTCCGTGGTCCTGGACCAGTTCGGCCGCAACCTCACCCAGGCTGCGCGCGAGAACAAGCTGGACCCGGTCATCGGGCGCGAACAGGAAATGGAACGCGTTATGCAGGTCCTTTCCCGGCGCACCAAGAACAACCCCGTCCTCATCGGCGAACCCGGCGTCGGCAAGACCGCCGTCGTCGAAGGCCTCGCCCAGGCGATCGTCCGCGGGGACGTCCCGGAAACCATCAAGGACAAGCAGCTCTACACGCTGGACCTTGGTTCCCTGGTGGCAGGCTCCCGCTACCGCGGTGACTTCGAAGAGCGCCTGAAGAAGGTCCTCAAGGAAATCCGCACCCGCGGCGACATCATCCTGTTCATCGACGAAATCCACACCCTCGTCGGTGCCGGTGCAGCCGAAGGCGCCATCGATGCAGCTTCCATCCTGAAGCCCATGCTGGCCCGCGGTGAGCTCCAGACCATCGGTGCCACCACGCTGGACGAATACCGCAAGCACATCGAGAAGGATGCCGCGCTGGAGCGCCGCTTCCAGCCTATCCAGGTGAAGGAGCCTTCGGTTGCGCACGCGATCGAGATCCTCAAGGGCCTGCGTGACCGCTACGAGGCGCACCACCGCGTCACCATCACCGACGGCGCCCTCGCCTCGGCAGCCAACCTGTCCGAACGCTACATCTCGGACCGCTTCCTGCCGGACAAGGCCATCGACCTCATCGACGAAGCCGGCGCACGCCTGCGCATCCGCCGCATGACCGCTCCGCCGGAGCTGAAGGCCATGGACGAGCGCATCGCCGAACTCAAGATGGAGAAGGAGTCCGCGATTGATGCGCAGGACTTCGAAGGCGCCGCCTCGCTGCGCGACAAGGAGCAGAAGCTCATTGCCGAGCGGGCAGAGAAGGAACGCCACTGGAAGACCGGCGGCATGGACGACATCTCCGAGGTGGATGAGGATCTCATCGCCGAGGTGCTGGCGAACTCCACCGGCATTCCGGTCTTCAAGCTGACCGAGGAAGAGTCCTCGCGCCTGCTGAAGATGGAAGACGAACTGCACAAGCGCGTCGTCGGCCAGAACGAGGCCATCAGGTCCCTGTCCCAGGCCATCCGCCGCACCCGTGCAGGCCTGAAGGACCCCAAGCGTCCGGGTGGCTCGTTCATCTTCGCCGGCCCCACCGGCGTCGGCAAGACCGAGCTCGCCAAGGCCCTCGCGGAATTCCTGTTCGGTGAAGAGGACGCCCTCATCACGCTGGACATGTCCGAGTACTCCGAGAAGCACACGGTTTCGCGCCTCTTCGGTGCCCCTCCGGGCTACGTCGGTTACGAGGAAGGCGGCCAGCTGACTGAAAAGGTCCGCCGCCGTCCGTTCTCCGTGGTCCTGTTCGACGAAGTGGAGAAGGCCCACGCGGACCTCTTCAACTCGCTGCTGCAGATCCTGGAAGACGGCCGCCTGACCGACTCCCAGGGCCGGGTGGTGGACTTCAAGAACACCGTGATCATCATGACCACCAACCTTGGAACACGGGACATCTCCAAGAGCGTTGCCACGGGCTTCCAGTCCGGCACGGACACGCAGACCGGCTACAACCGGATGCGCGCCCGGGTCACAGAGGAGCTCAAGCAGCACTTCCGCCCCGAGTTCCTGAACCGTGTTGATGACGTTGTGGTGTTCCCGCAGCTGACCCAGGACGAGATCATCGAGATCGTGGACATGTTCGTGGCCCGCCTGGAGAAGCGCCTCAAGGACAAGGACATGGGCATCGAGCTCACCACCGCGGCCAAGGTGCTCCTGGCGACGCGTGGTTACGATCCCGCAATGGGTGCACGGCCGCTGCGCCGCACCATCCAGCGCGAGATCGAGGACCAGCTGTCCGAGAAGATCCTCTTCGGAGAGATCCACGCGGGCGACATCGTGGTGGTGGATGTGGACGGCGAAGGCGACGACGCCAAGTTCACCTTCGCCGGCAACGCCAAGCCGCGCATCCCGGAGATCGCCCCGAGCGTCTAAGCACCACGTCAACGGCCCCGCCATCCCGCAAGGGAAGGCGGGGCCGTTGCGTTGCCTCCCGCCTCCAGCCCGGCACCAGCGACACTTGCCATAGTGTGAAAGCGCCCTTTCACCCGTAGTGAACTTACTGTGATCCAGCGCACAGCCGGTGTTGAATCTCTTCATGGCAATTGAAGACTCAGCGATCCTGAGCGAACAACCTACGACCCCTTTCCACGACGTGGAGCACTACCTCGCCATCCCGCGGGTGAGCGGCCTTGCGCTGAGCCCTGACGGAAAGCGCCTGGTGACCACCGTCTCCACGCTCAACGCCAAGGGGACCGAATACGTGACGGCCCTGTGGGAGCTGGACCCTGCGGGGGAGAAGCATGCACGCCGGATCACGCGCAGTGCCAAGGGCGAGGCCGGTGCGGCATTTTCCTCCAACGGGGACCTCTACTTCACGTCGGCCCGCCCTGATCCCGAAAGCCCGGAGGGCGACCCCGTCAACGCGCTCTGGCAGTTGCCCGCCGACGGCGGCGAAGCCCGTGTGGTCCTTTCGCGTGCCGGCGGGATCAGCCACGTGATGTCGGCCAGGGATACCGGCGCCACCTTCGTCACGGCGTCCATCCTGGCCGGTTCACCCGATGAGGAAGCGGACGACGAGCGGCGCAAGAGCCGGAAGGACCACAAGGTATCCGCCATCCTCCACAGTGGCTACCCCGTGCGTTACTGGGATGCGAACCTGGGCCCGGATCAGCCGCGAATTTTCGCTGTGGAGCCGGGGGAGGAGAAGGAACCCGGCAAGCCGGCAACGGTTGACGCCGCCGCCCCGCTCAAGCTCCGCAACCTGACGCCGGACGCGGCAGGTCTTTTGCGCGACTCCGATTCCGTGGTCAGCCCCGACGGCAAGACCATCTACACAAGCTTCAACAAGCCCCTCGCCAAGGCGGACTCGCGGTCCGTCCTGGTGGCAATCGACGTCGCCACAGCAACGCACAAGGTCCTGCTGGACCATGAAGGCATGAGCTACTTCGCGGGCCCGGTGAGCCCTGACAACCGCACGCTTGTGGTGTTGAGCGAATCCGACTCCACTCCCCAGCAGGCTCCGCAGGTCAAGCTGCACCTGCTCGACGTCAGTTCCCAGATGGTGCCGGAATCCGGGCTCCGGCCGCTGGCCCACGGCTGGGACCGCTGGGCCATCAAAGCGGCGTGGTTGCCGGACGGTTCCGCCCTCCTGGTGACCGCCGACGACGACGGCGCCTCCCCGGTTTTCCGGATCAGTCCCGCGGGGATTGGGTTTGGGGCCGGCAGCGGGGACGTCACCCGGGTGACGCGCGACGCGGCGGCCTACACCGACGTCGTGGTTTCACCGGACGGGCTGAGCGCCTACGCGCTGCGGAGCTCCTACGAATTTCCGCCCGAAGCGGTCCGGGTCGACCTGGCGAGCGGAGAAGTGACCAGGCTTCCTGCTCCGGCCGAACGCCCCCGAATCCAGGGATCACTGGAGCGCATCGGGACCGCCGCTGCCGACGGCTCCCGGGTTCCCGCATACCTGGCCCTGCCGGATGGAGCCTCCGCGCAGCATCCGGCGCCACTGCTGTTGTGGATCCACGGCGGGCCCCTCGGCTCGTGGAACGCCTGGACGTGGCGCTGGAACCCGTGGCTGCTGGCGGCCAAGGGCTACGCCGTGCTCCTGCCGGATCCGGCGCTGTCCACCGGTTACGGCCAGTCCTACATCCAGCGCGGCTGGGGCGGCTGGGGCAGCGCGCCGTACACGGACCTCATGGAGATCACGGATGCCGTGATGGAACGCCCGGACATCGATCCGTCCCGGACTGCTGCCATGGGCGGCTCCTTCGGCGGCTACATGGCCAACTGGGTGGCCGGCCAGACGGACCGCTTTGACGCGATCGTCACGCACGCCAGCCTGTGGGCCCTTGACCAGTTCGGCCCCACCACCGACGCGTCACAGTACTGGCTGAAGGAAATGACGGCTGAGATGGCCCTGGCGAACTCGCCCCACCTGCACGTCGAGAAAATCAGCACGCCCATGCTGGTGATCCACGGCGACAAGGACTACCGCGTGCCCATCGGCGAAGGCCTGCGGCTCTGGTACGAACTGCTGTCCAAATCCCAACTGGCAGCCGATGGCAATGGCCAGACTCCACACCGCTTCCTCTATTACCCGGACGAGAATCACTGGATCCTGCAGCCGCAGCACGCCAAGGTCTGGTACGGCGTCGTGGAGCACTTCCTGGCGAAGAACGTGCTGGACCAGGACGTGCCACTGCCCGCTGACCTGGGGCTCTAGGCGGCAGGGCGGCCGTAAGATTGGGGCTGTGACTGAGACCTTCCGCATCCGCCCTGCCCGCACCAGCGACGTAGCTGCCATCAAGGGGCTTGTGGCTCCGCTGGCGGACAAGAGGATCCTGATGGCCAAGGAGACGGTGGCCTACTACGAAAGCCTGCAGGAATTCAGGATCGCTGAGGCGGCCGACGGCGAGGTGATCGGCTGCGGCGCCCTGCATGTGATGTGGGAGGACCTGGCCGAGGTGCGGACCCTGGCTGCCTCGGACGCGTGGCGCGGCAAGGGCGTGGGCCACGTACTGGTGGAAAGCCTCCTCGAGGAGGCCCGGGCGCTGGGCGTCTCGCGCGTGTTCTGCCTGACCTTCGAGGTGGACTTTTTCAAGAAGCACGGCTTCGACGTTATGGCCGACCAGACCGCAGTGGACCCTGTGGTCTATTCCGAGCTGCTGCGTTCCCATGACGAAGGCGTGGCGGAGTTCCTGGACCTCGCCCGGGTCAAGCCGAACACCCTGGGAAATACCCGCATGATCAAGTTCCTCTAGACGCCTTCCGGCGCGTCCGGATAATGTCTGACTTCTACCTCTTCCCATATATCGAATCGATGTATAAAATTACTAGAGCTTGCTTATGGCACCCGAATCCCGAACCACATCAAAGGACAGAAATGCGCGAGCACGCAATTTTTCCGGATTTTTCGGCGTTTCAAATGGATCTGCCTTCGGTGATGAGCCGAAGTGATCCACTGAGCCGGCCTCGCGAGGCGTCGGCGTTCCACATAGGCGCCGCGGCGTGGCCGGATTTCCTCCCGGACTCTTGGGGGAAACGCTGAGGCCGGCGGGGAGATACAAGCTGGGAAGGGAAAGGGACAGTCAATTGGGGGCTGTCCCTTTTTCTTTGCCCTCGCTAGCCGGACGGTTACCGGCGGATTCGACAGGGCGCTACCGTTGCCGGGGCGGCGGTAGTAGGGTCAAGACAAAGCCGCCAGGACACTCCAGGGAGTACTCCAATGAAGAAGCTGATCAATGATCCCCGCGCTGTAGTGGACGAGTCCGTGGAAGGCTTCGGCCTTGCCCATGCGGACCTCGTGACCGTCAGTTCCGAGCCGAAATTCATCACCCGCAAGGACGCCCCGGTGGCCGGGAAAGTCGGCCTGGTCAGCGGCGGCGGCAGCGGACACGAGCCGCTTCACGGCGGCTTCGTGGGACTGGGAATGCTCGACGCCGCGGTGCCCGGTGCCGTCTTCACCTCGCCCACGCCTGACCAGATCATTCCGGCGACGCTCGCCGTGAACTCCGGCGCCGGCGTCGTGCACATCGTGAAGAACTACACAGGGGACGTCCTCAACTTCGAAACGGCCGCGGAAATGGCGGAGGCCGAAGGCGTCCAGGTCCGGACCGTCCTGGTCAACGACGACGTCGCCGTGGAAGACTCCCTCTACACGGCCGGCCGGAGGGGTGTGGGCGGCACTGTCCTCGTGGAGAAGATCGCCGGTGCCGCGGCGGAGCGTGGTGATGACCTGGACGCTGTCGCTGCCATCGGAGACCGCGTGAACCAGAACGTCCGCAGCATGGGCGTGGCCTTGTCGGCCTGCACGGTCCCGCATGCGGGCGTGCCCAGCTTTGACCTGGAAGAGAACGAAATCGAGATCGGCATCGGGATCCACGGTGAGCCCGGGCGGCACCGGATCCCGATGGAAAATGCCGACGCCATTACCGACCGCCTCCTTGAGCCCATCCTGAGCGACCTCGGCATCGCCTCCGGTGACAAAGTGCTGTTGTTCGTCAACGGCATGGGCGGGACGCCGCAGAGCGAGCTGTACATCGTGTACCGCCGTGCAGCGCAGGTGCTCGCGGACAAGGGCGTCACGGTGGAACGTTCCCTGGTGGGCAACTACATCACGTCACTCGAGATGCAGGGATGCTCCGTCACCGTTTTGCGCCTCGACGACGAACTCACCGGCCTCTGGGACGCCCCGGTCCACACCGCCGCGCTGCGATGGGGCATCTGACCGTGGGGCTTGACGTTGACTGGGCCGTACGCTGGCTTACCCTGTCTGCGGAGGCCATGGCGGACCACCGGGTGGAGCTGATTGACCTTGACCGCGCCATCGGGGATTCCGATCATGGCGAAAACATGGACCGCGGCTTCAAAGCCGTGATGGACAAGCTCGCTGAGTCGCCGCCGGCCACGCCGGGAGCGGCCCTGAAGCTCACGGCCATGGCATTGATGTCCAAGGTGGGCGGAGCGGCCGGCCCCCTCTACGGCACGGCCTTCCTGCGCGCCTCCACGTCCCTGGGCGACGCGCCGGACATCGATCCGGCGGCCCTGGCTGCTGCCATCCAGGCTGCCCGGGACGGCGTGGTGGCCCGCGGCAAGGCCGAGCCCGGCGACAAAACCATGGTTGACGCGTGGACCCCCGCCGTCGAGGCGGCCGCCGCGGCCGCCGCTGCAGGGGACGGCGATGTCCTCAAGGTCCTCCTCGCGGCGGCTGAGGCTGCGGAGGCCGGTGCCGTTGCCACCGATCCGCTCATCGCCCGCAAGGGGCGCGCCAGCTACTTGGGGGAGCGCAGCGCCGGCCATCGCGACCCCGGGGCGGTCTCCACCGCCCTCATCCTGCGCGCCGCGGCCGAGGCGGCCGAATGACCGTCCGACTGGTGGTGGTGTCCCATAGCGAAAAGATCGCCGACGGCGCGGTGGAGCTGGCCGCCCAGATGGCGCCCGACGTCGTGATCCTCCCTGCCGGCGGCACCGACGACGGCCGGATCGGCACCAGCCTGGAAAAGGTCATGGCCGCGCTGGAACAGGCCGCCGGCGAAGACGGCACCGTGGTGCTCACGGACCTCGGCTCTGCCGTGATGACGGCCGAGGCTGCTGTGGAATTCCTCCCGGATCCCGACTCGGTCCTGTTGGCTGATGCGCCGCTGGTGGAGGGGCTCGTGGCGGCGGCAGTAGCGGCGCAGGCGGGGGCGGATGCAGCGGGCGTAAAGCAGGCGGCGGAGGCGGTCCGCCGTGCTCCGGCACCCCAGGCGCCGGAGGCTCCTGCCGAGGAGCCGACGCTTGGGCCGCCGGAAGCCACGGGTGACTTTGAGCTGGTCAACCAGGCCGGCATGCACGCCCGGCCCGCCGCGAAGGTCGCCGGGGGACTTGCCGGCCTGGACGCGGACGTGACAGTCAATGGCGTGGACGGGGCCTCCATGACCGGCCTGATGACGCTGGGGGCGGGCCAGGGATCGGTCCTCCACGTCGAGGCCTGGGGGCCGGACGCAGCCAGGGCGGTCAAGTATGTCGGAGGCCTGGTGGAAGCAGGGTTCGGGGAGCCCTGACGGGCTCAGCCGGCCTGCCTGAGGCTGTCGGCGTCCAACACCAGGCTGGCTGTGATGAACTTTCCGCACTGCTCGCCGTACGGGTAGTCCGCCTTTGGCGTGAAGCTCAGTTTCCGCACGGGCAACGGTGCCCGCGCCGTGGAGGTGCCCGTGGCGGTCGCGTCAATGCGCGATTCGGTCAGGACATCCATCATCAGCATGCCCGTAAGGGTGCCGTCAGGCGAGGACGTCGCGGAGCATGTGCCGTCAGGGCCGGCCGAGGGTTCGCAGCCCATGTCGACTGCGGTGCTGCCTGGCCTCAGCTCCAGGTCTGCTTCCTGGCACGTGCCGTCCTGGCAGGCTTTAAGGTGGATGGCTTTGACAGCGGGTGCATAGCTGGCCGCCACCGTCAGGGACACCACCGGAGCCTGCGCGATAGCCGGGCACGGCACTGCCTCGGGCAGGCACGCAGACGGGAGCAGCGACGTCGTGACCACTGCCAGAAGTATGCCGAAGCTGCGCATGCTTCAGAGTAGATCCGCCAGGTGTGGCGGCGCCAGCACAGGGTGGTTTCAGTCCCGGAACGAATGGGTAACGGGCCTTAGGCGGGGAGCCGGAGGCCGCCCAGGTGCAGCTCCGCCAGGCCGTCGCTGACCAGCCCGGCCAGGGCGCGCTCGAGCTGCTCGGGCGCGGAATTCAGGCGGTGCAGGGCTGCAAGCGGAATGCCGATGCCGTGCGCTTCGAAGCCAAGGTCCGCAGGGGGCTGGTGGAACATTTCCGGCGCCACCGGGGAGTCCGCCAGACGGAGGACGGCCATCACGGCGCCCCGGACCTGCCGGTCAGTGCCGTGCCAGGACTGCCCCTTCGGGGTGTACGACGGCGGCGGCTCGCCCGCCGCCAGCCACGCGCACGCCCCGCGGACCGGGCAATCAGCGCACTTCGGCGCCCTCGCCGTGCACACCAGCGCGCCAAGCTCCATGACTGCCGCGTTCCAGCGGACGGAGAGTCCGACGTCGGCCGGCAGCAGTTCAGCGGCGAGCCGCATTTCCGCGGCGGTCAGCGACTGCGACGGCAACGCCGTGCCCGAAAAGAGCCGCGCATGGACGCGGCGGATGTTGGTGTCCACCACTGTCTCGCGGCGGCCGAAGGCGAACGCCGCGACCGCTGCCGCCGTGTAGCTGCCCACGCCGGGAAGTTCCAGCAGTTCGGCATGGTTTCCGGGGACCTCGCCGCCGTGCCGTTCCACAATGGCGACGGCGGCGGCGTGGAGGCGCAGTGCCCGGCGCGGGTAGCCGAGCCTGCCCCAGTGCCGGACAGCCTCGCCGGAGGCTTCGGCGGCCAAATGTGCAGGCGTGGGCCAGCGGCGGAGCCAGTCTTCCCAGACGGGCAGGACCCGGACCACAGGTGTCTGCTGCAGCATAATCTCGCTGACCAGGACACCCCAGGCAGTGCACTGGGGTTCCCGCCATGGCAGCTCCCTGGCAGTGGTCGCGAACCAGTCGTCAATTACTTCGTGCAGGGTGGCCAGCGGCGGCGGCGCGGGGCGACTCGCCGGGGGCATAGCAGTGGGCAGGGCTAAGGCTTCGATGCAAATACTGTAGTGGATACTGGCCTGGGTCCGCCTTCCCGGCGTGGTGGTGCGTCAATGTGCCCGGGGTTCTCTAGCCTAGAAGGATGGTCAGGCAAGGCACTTCAGGAAAGAGCGGTTCGAAACCGAAGGGCACCGCCGGCCGGCAGGCGGGGCGGCCGCCGCTGAAAGCCGTGTACCGCCGTCGCAGGCTGTTCGTTGGCCTGGTGCTGCTTCTCATCGTCTCAGTGGCACTGGGCGGTTTTGCTGCCGTGTCCGGCGCCATGCGCGCCTCCGAACAGGCCTCCTCCACGGACCGGAACGGACCGGACGGGCAGGCCGCCCAGGCCACGCCGTCGGTAACCCCCAGCATTCCGGCGACACCCACCTGCGACCAGGGCCTGGTGACCGTCTCCGCATCGACCGACAAGGGAGCCTACGCCGCCGGCGAGAATCCGTTGCTCACCCTGAAGGTCACCAACGGGGGCAAAGTGGCGTGCGAGGTTAACCTTGGCACGTCCCAAATGGAGTACACGGTGACCAGCGGTTCCGACCGGATTTTCTCCTCCGTTGACTGCCAGGCCGAGAGCGGCGACCTCGTGAAGACGCTCGAGCCGGGCCAGAGCGAAACCGCGAATTTCCCGTGGCAGCGCAACCGGACCGTGCCCGGCTGTGGGGCGGTGTCCGCCAAACCCGGTGCCGGCGGGGCCTACTACATGTTCGTCGCCCGGCTGGGCACCAAGTCCAGCTCGAAGGCCGTCTTCCAGCTCAACTGAGCCTCTCTTCTGAATCGATTGCTCCGCAACAGCCCTAATGGGTGCTCGGACCGGCACTTACGGAGCAATCGACGGGTGCTTTAGAGGAACCGGTCCAGGAGACTCGCCTCGGCCATCCGGCTCAGGCCCTCCCGGACTGTGCGTGCTCGCTGGTCGCCGATGCCGTCCACGGTCATGAGGTCATCGATGGTGGCCGCCATCAGGTACTGGAGGCCGCCGAAGTGGTCAACGAGCCTGTCCGCCACTGCCTTGGGCACTGCCTTCAGGCCGGACAGGAGGCGGTACCCGCGCGGCTGCACCACGGCGTCGAGCGTGTCCACGCCACCTGCGAAGCCGATGATGCCGGCGATCCTGCTGAGGTCGATCAGCTCGGTGGGGCCCAGGTTGAGCAGGGCGCTGACGGCGCCGTCGATATCTTCCGGGGACGCGTTGGGGCCGGCGTAATCGCGGATGATCACATCACTGCCGGGACCGCGGCCCACCGTGAGCTCGTCCAGCTGCAGCGAAAGAAGGCGCCCGTCCTCGCCGAGTTCAAGGACGTACTGGGAGATTTCCTCGGAGATCCGGCGCACCATTTCCTGGCGCTGCAGCGTGACGGCGACGTCGCGGACCGTGACCATGGCTTCGATCTCCAGGGCGGAGAGCGAGCTGGTGACCTGGTCCAGGCGGGAACGGTAGCGTTCGAGGGTGGCCAGCGCCTGGTTGGCCCGGGCCAGGACCTTTTCGGAGCCCTCCAGGACGTGCCGCAGGCCGTTCACGTAGAGGGCGATGATCTGCATGGACTGGCTGACCGAGATCACCGGGACGCCGGTCTGGATGGCGACGCGTTCGGCGGTGCGGTGCCTGGTGCCGGATTCCTGGGTTTCGATGCTCGAGTCCGGAACCAGCTGCACGGCGGCCCGGAGGATGTTGCCGGCGTCCTTGTCGCAAATGATGGCGCCGTCCATCTTGGCGAGTTCGCGGAGCCGTGTGGGGGAGAAGTCGATCCCGATATCGAATCCGCCGGAGCAGATGGACTCGATGGTGCGGTCCGAGCCCAGAACGATCAATGCGCCGGTGCGCCCGCGGAGGATGCGTTCCAGGCCATCGCGCAGAGCGGTGCCTGGTGCCACTCTGCCCAGAGTCGCCTTAAGCGAATCTTCAGGGCTCCGAGCCATAGGTTTTCCCTTCAAAGGTGCAGGCTGCAGCCCGCAGGTATGCCGGTTTTACGATTCCGCCGGCAGGATCAAAAGTACTCAATTTCCCGCTGGCTCCATCCTAGAGGCAAAGATGGGCATTAACCGCACGGACAAGCCCTAAAGTGCCCCGCTAGGGGGCGCCGCGCGACGGCAGGCAAAGCCCCTCAGCGGCTGGTGTCGGGAGGGGTATTTAGGAGGTCTAGCCGTCGCGGCGCTTGAAGACAGCCAGTGACAGCGTGCCCAGCACCATTGCCCAGGCCAGGAGGCCAAGTTGAGCGGTGATCATAGGTTGGAATCCCAGTTGAGCAGTAGCCGTGACGCCAATGGCGCGAAAGAACAGTGGGGCCGGTGAACAATCGACTGCGGTCCCAACCACGTGGCCCACGCTCGGGGGAAGGCTCAGCTGGGCAGCCGAAAGGGCCAGCGGTGCCACCACTAGCAGTCCAAGCACTATGAGCACTGTAGGAACAGGGCGGTTTGCGAGGGCGGCTACGAAGAACGAAATGGACATGAGGAGTCCCACCGCGAGAGCCGAGGCCGCAATACCCACTGAAGCGGAAGCCAGAACGCCGGTTGACTGGTTGCCGGCGATGCCAGCTACCGCAGTCAACACTGTGCTCAGCAGTGCGGCGCATAGCCCCATCAACGCCACCGCTGCTCCCCGCGCGGCCAGCAGACGCGACCTTCGGGGCACCAACGTGAGGGCGGTGGATACAAGGCCGGAGGGGGCGTCCCTTGCCACGTAGCTGGCAACGAGTATGGCCAGCAGGATGCCAACTACGCCGGCAGACGTTTCCACCGGGAGCGTCACTGGGAGGGCGCTGTCAGCCGAAACGCCGGTGGTCGCGCCCTCTTCGAGGTATCGGATCAGGAGCCCCGAGCCCACACCCGCGACTATGCTGCAGCACAGTGCAACCGCAACCCCCGGCCGGAACCCGCCAGCTCGGAACCCCCGCCGAAGTTCTGCCATGAGAACAACGCGGAAAGACTGGGGCAGTGTCCGGGTTGGACGGATTGCTGAGATCATCGGGTGTTCCCTTCGGAGAAGATGTCCCTGGGCGAGACGGTGTCGAAATAGGTTTCCTCAAGGGAGCGCGTCACAAGGCTCAGATGCGTAAGCCCGTAACCTGCCCCGTACACGGCACGCCCTGTCTCAGCCGGTTCCGCGTTCTGAACCAGCAAGCCATTCCTGTGGGGCTCCACTGCGTAGCCCGCGCTTCTCAGCAGAGCGGCAACGTCAGCCAGCGTGCCGGACTCGATGTAGACGTTGGATTCGGTTGGTGCCACAAAGGACGCAAGCGGACCCTGCCGCGCCACGACCCCGTGATCAATCAGGACTATGTGGTCCGCAACTTTTGCCGGTTCACCCATGTGATGGGATGAAAGAAGCACAGCCTTCCCGTCGTCAGCCGCTTGCCGGAGGAGCCGCCTGATCCACTGGATGGCGTCCGGATCCAGGCCGTTGATTGGTTCATCCAGCACTACGTTCCGGGGGTTCCCCGCGAACGCTGCGGCGATCCCCAACCGCTGCCTCGTACCCAGGGAAAAGTTCTTGACTTTACGGTGTGCAACATCGGACAGGCCGACGAGGTCCAGCAGCTCAGGCACCCGCTGCCGCCGAAGTCCCTGCGTTTCACATACATAGGACAGGAACGATGCCGCTGTCATGGAGCCGGGAATCCACTCGGCCGACAGGAATACTCCCAGGTTTGCAGCTGGATGGGTTGCCAACTGATGGGTCGCCCCGCCCACCCTCACAGAGCCGGAAGACGGCGCCGTTATGCCTGCGATGATTCGCAACACAGTTGATTTTCCCGCCCCGTTGGGACCGACAAAGCCGGTAACTTCTCCGGCGTTGGCGACGAGGGAAACATCCGATACCACCCTCTTGCCGCCATATTCCTTACACAGGTTGGAGGCTTCAATCACGTCGTCTGGTCCTTTCACGGTTCGTGAGGGCGACTGACGGAGACAACTCCACCAGTCGCCGCTGTATCTTGAGCACATCTTCAGTGGTGAAAAATACGCAGGTCAGCCGGCGCGACATGCCCGCATAGAAATAGACCCTGACCATCCTGGCAATGCCCGGGATGCTTAACGTGGTAACCAGGTGGATTGCAGGCATGCTGATACTGGTCCGACGCTCCGAGATATGGGTGGCTGCGACAGTGACCAGTTCGGGCCGGTCATGCACCGCGAGACGGGACATGAGAGTGCGGCCCAACCCGTAAACCGCCGCCAGCATGAGTGCACCGCACGCGAGCACTACATATGCCGGATAATCAGCTGTCCCGGCCACTGCCAGCATCACTATCGCCGGCATGCCAAAGGTTGCCGCTATCCAAAGAATGCTTGACAGGACGACTGGAAACCGGGAGCCGGCTTCCGCAGCTGAGGGGGTGCGGTCGCCGAATGCTGCGGAAGAAATATGTGCCACCACCCTCAGCGGCAATGACGGCAACACGAGATTGGAACCGAGCTGGGCCGTCGAATCAGCAGTCAGGAGCGATAGTCGGATCCGCCCCAAAAGCATTTCCGCGAGATTCCTCTGCAGCACAACTCCCGCTGGAGGTGCGTCCGGGCTTCGAATCCGGCATAGCGCAGGAACGTGAGCACGAAGCCAAGATGATGGACATCCGGCTGCTGTGCACGGACGGTTCGCAGGCAATAGCTGCAATCCTGGACTTTGACCCAGCTGCCATGTTGCTGGCTGTCGCCAGGTCGTCCTCCCGTGGAGCGGCCGTGGCTGCGGTCCGCGCAGGTGCCAGCGGGCTCTTGTTCAAGAGCGATAATCCGCAGGACTTCACGAGGGCAATCCGAAAAGTGCACAGCGGCCAGTATGTGTTGTCGCCCCTGGCCTCGCGTGACGTCATCAACTTCGTGCGCAGCATTCCGACTATCTACTCGGTGTTTTGTGAAACCGGAGGTGCCGCGTTGTCTCCCCGTGAGGAATCCGTGGTCAAAATGCTGACGCAGGGCATGTCCAACGCAGAGATGTCCCGGGCGCTCTTCGTGTCGGAGGCAACCGTGAAAGCGCACCTGAGCAGTGTGATGACCAAATGGGGCGCCAGGGACAGGACCCAGGTTGTCATCAGGGCACTGGAGTCCGGCATGGCTGTCGTCCACGCACATTAGCGGGGTGACGGCTGCATCCGGCGGCGGTGCGCGGCTTACCCCGCCCATCAGATTATTGGTTCGTTCAACGTACGTAAGGTGAATAGAGTGTCTGCGGAACAGAAAAGCAAACTTCCCAAGGTTGTATCCAACATCGTTCTCCTAGTCTTGCCGTCAGCATCGTCCTGGCAGCCGCTACGGACATGGGGGCAGTGCTGCGGGGGGTGATAGCCGTCGGCTCTGGAATCGCCGCCGCTGCCCTCTCGCACGTCATCACGGCACGGATTGCCGGGCGGTGATGGCAGCGGGTACCCGGGGCGCGGCCTTGAGTCGGGTCATTCGCGGGCGTTAGGCGGGCGGCCGCGAGGTTGCGGCCTTGCGATAAACTGGGAATCTGGCTGTCCGCCAGCCTGTTTCCCGGCACCAGGGCTTCAATGTCCCGGTGCGCAGTGCCCGGAACGGCGCCGTCAGCGCCCGGGCAGCCCAAACCGCAGCGAAAGTAGCACCGTGTCCCAAGATGTCCTTAGCCCCGCCCGGGTCCATGAGATTCACAAACAGGCGGCCCGGCGTCGGACTTTCGCGGTCATTTCCCACCCTGACGCCGGCAAGTCCACGCTCACTGAGGCCCTGGCCCTGCACGCGAAGGTGATCGGCACCGCCGGCGCCTCCAGCGGCAAGGCCAACCGCAAGGAAACGGTCTCGGACTGGATGCAGATGGAGAAGGACCGCGGCATCTCCATCAGCTCCGCCGCGCTGCAGTTCGCGTACCGGGACACCGTGATCAACCTGCTGGACACACCGGGCCACGCGGACTTCTCCGAGGACACCTACCGCGTCCTCGCCGCCGTCGACTGCGCCGTGATGCTCGTGGACGCCGCGAAGGGCCTGGAAACGCAGACCATGAAGCTCTTCGAGGTCTGCAAGCAGCGCAATCTGCCCATCATCACCGTGATCAACAAGTGGGACCGGCCGGGCCTGGATGCCCTGGCGCTCATGGACGAGATCACCGAGCGCACCGGCCTCCAGCCCATGCCGCTGACCTGGGCCGTGGGCATTTCGGGCGACTTCCGCGGCGTGTGGGACCTCCGCAACGACCGCTTTGCCCGGTTCCAGCGCAATAACGCCGGCGCCAACATCGCCCTCACCGAGTACTTCACCCCGGAGGAAGCCGCCGCCAACCAGGGCGACGACTGGTCCAACGCCGTGGACGAAGCCGGACTCGTGATCGAATCCAACCTTGAGTTCGACGTCGACGCCTTCCACGCAGGCAAAGCAACCCCCATCCTCTTCAGTTCCGCCGCCCTCAACTTCGGCGTCAAGGAAATCCTGGACGCCCTGGTGGACTTCGCCCCGCCCGCTGCTCCCCGGCCCGATGTCGAGGGTGAGCCCCGCCCGGTGGACGCCCCGTTCGCCGGCTTCGTCTTCAAGGTCCAGGCCGGCATGAACAAGGCCCACCGTGACCACGTTGCCTTCATCCGGGTCTGCTCCGGCATGTTCGAGCGCGGCATGGTGGTTACTCAGACCCGCACCGGCAAGTCGTTCGCCACCAAGTACGCCCAGCAGGTGTTCGGCCGTGAGCGCGAGGTCATTGACGAAGCGTTCCCGGGCGACGTCGTCGGCCTGGTCAATGCCTCTTCGCTCCGCGTGGGCGACAGCCTGTTCCTGGAGGATCCGGTGGAATTCCCCGCGATCCCGCTGTTCGCGCCGGAACACTTCCAGGTGGCCCGCGCCAAGGACCCCAGCCGCTTCAAGCAGTTCCGCCGCGGCATCGAGCAGCTCGAGCACGAGGGCGTCATCCAGGTGCTCCGCTCCGACATCCGCGGAGACCAGGCGCCGGTGCTCGCCGCCGTCGGCCCCATGCAGTTCGAAGTGGTGGAGGACCGCATGGCGCATGACTTCAGCGCGCCCATGCGCCTGGAGCGGCTCCCCTATTCCATTGCACGAATTTCGACGGCGGATGCCATGCCTGCGCTGGCCAATGTACAGGGCGCTGAGGTGCTGCTCCGCTCCGACGGCGAATACCTGGCCCTCTTCAACGACGTCTGGGCGCTGCGCCGGATCGAGAAGAACCACCCGGACCTGACCTTGGTGCCGATCGGAACGCACAACCCCGCGAAGTAGCGGCCCTTCGCCACTCGCCCCCGGTCACTTGATTTTCGTCACTGGCACCTTGTAGCCGTCACAGTGACCGGCGGGATATCATAAGCATGCTTATTAAGTTGACTGCTGAGAGGGCGATCGTGGCTGCGAGCATGGAACCCGGTTACCTCCTTAGCGGCCGGTACCGGATTGAGGCCCTCATTGGCCGGGGGAGCCAGTCCGGCGTCTACCGGGCCTTCGATGAACTCCTGCAGCGCGAGGTCGCGGTGAAGCTATTCCGCGACGACCCCGGGAACCTGCACCACACGCGCCGCCAGGGGGAGGAAGTGCGCATCCTGGCCGGAATGAGCCATCACGCGCTGGTCACCCTGCTGGACGCGGGCGCGGACCTCAGTGATCCCCAGCGCCGGCGCACGTATCTGGTCATGGAACTGGTCCGCGGCCCGGACCTGCGCGAACGCGGGGCCCAGGGCCCCCTTTCCGAGGCGCATCTGGCCCTGATCGGCCACGACCTTGCGGATGGACTCGCCTACATCCACCACCACGGCATCGTCCACCGAGACGTCAAGCCCGCCAATATCCTCCTGGTGGACTACAACAACGATGACCGCCGGCCACGCGCCAAGCTCAGCGACTTCGGCGTGGCCATGATCCTCGGCGACGGCCAGCGGAGCGGTCCCGCGGAAAGCTCCGGCACCCCGCAGTACCTCAGCCCCGAACAGGCCGCCAGCGAGCCAGTTGGGCCGCCGAGTGATGTGTACTCCCTAGGCCTGGTCCTGCTTGAGGGACTGACCGGGAAGCCCGCGTACCCAGGTGCGCCGATCGCCTCGGCTATGGCGCGGCTCCTGCGGGATCCGCACATTCCCGAGGGTATGGCCCCCAAATGGGCGGACCTGCTCTCTTCCATGCTGTCCCGTGATCCGGCGGCCCGGCCCGGTGCCAGGGAAGTTTCCCTTGCCCTCCGGCAGGAGGTCATCAGCGCGGCCGGGCGCCGCCGGAGCATCAGGGCTCCCGCGGAAGCGCCGCCGTCGGACGTTTCTGCCGCGAACGAAGAGGCGCGGATGCGCGCCGTCGAGCGCTACCGGATCCTGGACACGCCCCCGGATGGTACGTTCGACCGGATCGTGGGCCTGGCCGCCCGCATGTTTTCCGTGCCCGTGGCCATCGTCAGCGTGGTGGACCATGACCGGATCTGGTTCAAAGCCCATCACGGGACCGAGGTAGGCGAGATCGGACGGGACCCCGGGCTGTGTGCATCCGCCATCCTGCAGGATGACGCCTGGGTGGTCCGGGACGCTGTCACGGACCCGCGTACCCTGGCGAACCCGCTGGTTGCGGGTGAGTTCGGACTGCAGTTCTACGCCGGTGTGCCGCTGCGCACGCCCGACGGCTACAACCTGGGGACATTCTGCATCCTGGACCGGGAGTCGCGGGAGTTCACCGCGGAAGACACCCGCGCGCTGGAAGATCTGGCCGCCATCGTGATGAACGACCTTGAGCTGCGGCTGCAAAGCCGGAGCGTGATGGCAGCGGGCAGATGACCGGTCTCCTAGCGCCGCCCGGCGTGCAGTGCGAGTTCGAGTTCGAACCGGGCCCGGGGGTCTTCCAGCGCATCGCCGAAGAGCTCGCGCAGCTGCGCCGCCCGGTATCCCACGGTCTGCGGATGGATGCCGAGCTCGGCGGCCACCGGGGCCCGCTGGCCCCAGTGCCGCAGCCACGAGAGGAGGGTCTCCGCCAGCCTTTCGCGCTGCGCCGGACGCAGCCCTTCCAAAGGTGCAAGCCTCTGTTCCGCCAGCTCCGCGATGGCCGACGGTTCGGAGCCGAGGATAATCTGCGCCAGGTGGTCATCGGCCCAAATAGGCGGGTCTCGGGGGTCTTCCCGCGGCGGCAGGACGGACGCCGCCACTACCGCGAGCCGCAGGGAATCGGGCACCTTTTCCCAGCTGCCGGCCGGGCCCACTGCGGCGGACCTGCCCTTCAATGCTTTCTCCAGGGCCGCCCGGCCGGCCTCGGACTCCCGTGCCGGCACGAGGGCCACGGCATCGGTTTCGCGTTCAACCACCAGCGTTCCCGGCCCCAGCTGCAGCCGGAGCCCCGCGGCCCGGTCCAGCGGGAGTGTCACCACAACCATCCTTGCCGGGAGGGACCAGTCGGCCATGGACGCCGCCTGCCGCAGGGCGGCCTCGTCCGCCTGGCCCATCAGCAGCAGCTCCAGGAGTTCGGTCCGCCGCCGGTCAACCGCCCCCGCGCGCTCGGACTGTTCAAAAGCGTAAGCTTCTGCGCTCACAGCGGAGAGCTCGTCGATGTAGGCCAGGATCGATTCGCCCAGATCCACTACCACGCCCTGGCCCAGGTCCTTGTCCATGGAGATCCGCGACATTTCCCGGAACGTCACCCGTGCACCCATGCGATAGGCGCTCAGCAGCGCATCCATGCTGCGCCCCTGGCGGAATTCGCCGCTGCCCAAGCCGGCCACGAGCTCCCTGCTCTCCTCAGACAATGCAGGCAGCGTGGTGCCGGGCAGTTGGAGGAAACGCTCCAGCGCAGCGGCCACCCCCCGCCGCAGCCCGCGGCCGAAGCGCCCTTCGATGGGCCTGGCGTAGGCAGGAACCAGCTGCGGCACGGCATCGATGATCGCCTCCACAATGCCGGGCATCATGGGGCGGAGCAAGTCACTGACTTCCCGCGGCAAGGCGAGCCACGGCGGATCGTACGTGGGGGCGGTTGGACTCTTCGAGGCCGGAGGGTTCATGAGAGACTTCCATAAGTTGTTTCGGGGGAACAGTTTAGAACGTTCGATCGTATGCCTTGGGAGAAGAAATATGCCTCGGTCTAACATAAGGTTAATAACATGATCCGGCTCCGTAAGCTGGCGCGCGCCGCATCTGTACTGACCACCCCGCTAGCTCCAGAAGACATTCTGTCGCTGTTCAACCCCGTGTTCTCCGCCCGCCAACTGCGCGGCGTGGTCACCAGGGTGGTCGCCGAGACGGCCGATTCCGCCACCATCTTCTTCCGCCCAGGGCGCGGCTGGAAGGCCCACCAGGCCGGCCAGTGGGCCCGCATCGGCGTCGAACTCGACGGCGTCCGGCACTGGCGGTCCTATTCGCTGAGCGCCCCCGCCGGCCAGGATCCCGCCATCACGGTGACCGACGTCGGCGCCGTTTCCGGTGTCCTGGTCCGCGAAACCCGCCCCGGCGACGTGCTGTTCCTGGCACCGCCGCAGGGCGACTTTGTCCTTCCCGAGCACCCCCGCCCGCTGCTGATGCTCACCGCCGGCAGCGGTATCACTCCCGTTATGTCCATGGTTCGCACGTTGGTGCCGCACCGCCCGGACGCCGACGTCGTGCTGATCCATTCCGCCCGGACCCCCCAAGACAGCATCTTCCGCGAGGAACTGTCCGAGCTTGCCGACCAGTTCCCCAACTTCAAGGTCACGCACTGGTTCACCGGCGAACGCGGACGGGTGGACTTCTCCTCACCGGCGGCGCTCGACGAACTGTGCCCGGACTGGCGCCACCGCGCAGCCTACGCCTGCGGACCGGAAGGCTACCTGGACGACGCCGAAGCGCTGTGGTCCGCGGAAGCCGCCGTTGCCGCGGCCGCCGAGGGTTCCGCCGCCGGAGAGTCCCACCACCCTGAGGGGCCGTTTGCGGCTGACCCGATCAACCTGATCATCGAACGCTTCACCACCAGCCTGGCCGCCGGCGCCGGGCACGACGGCGGTCTGGTCACCTTTGAGGCGTCGGACCGCGAGGTGGAAGCGGACGGAAGCACCCCGCTTCTGGACATCGGCGAAGACGCCGGCGTGCTGATGCCCAGCGGCTGTCGGATGGGCATCTGCCACAGCTGCCTCACCCCCCTGCGGGCAGGGCATGTCCGCGACCTCCGCACCGGCGAAGTCCACGGCGAGCCGGGCCAACTAATCCAGACGTGTGTATCGGCAGCCGCCGGACCCGTTAACCTCGACATTTGAGGAGCACCACCGCATGGCAATAGTTATTAACCACGAAGCCGAGTCCACGGAAGACGCCGTCGTGCCCGCGAAGACGCGGCGAGGTGCGCTGGCCACTTCCGGCAGCCCCCTGGTCCGTCCGCCCGCCGCAGCGCACCTCTCCGACGAGCAGGTGGCCGAGCTGGGCCGCGAACTTGATGCGATCAAGGACGACATCCTGGCCAAGCGCGGCGCCTCAGACGCCGCCTACATCCGCCGTGTTATCAAGATCCAGCGGGCTCTGGAGATCTCCGGCCGCGCGACGCTGCTGGTGAGCCGGAACAAGGGCGCCTGGGTTGCGGGCACCACGCTGCTCAGCCTGGCCAAGATCCTGGAAAACATGGAGATCGGGCATAACGTGCTGCACGGCCAGTGGGACTGGATGCGGGACCCGGACATCCACTCCACCACCTGGGAATGGGACTTCGTCACCCCGGCCCGCGCGTGGCAGCACACCCACAACGACCTGCACCACCGCTGGACCAACGTGGTGGGCAAGGACAACGACGTCGGATACAACCTCCTGCGCATGGACCCCTCCCAGGAGTGGAAGCCGTTCAACCTCGGCAACCCGCTCTACAACGCCATCCTGGCCCCGGTCTTCGAGTGGGGCATCGCGATCTACGACCTTGAGCTGCAGGACTTCAAGGACGGCAACAAGTCCAAGGAAGCCCTGGTCAAGGACCTCAAGGCCCTCGGGGTCAAGGCCCTCAAGCAGTTCACCAAGGACTACGCCGCAACCCCGGCCGTGGCAATGCTGACCGGCTCCGGCAAGCAGGCGCTCTACGGCACGCTGACAGCGAATGCGGTCCGCAACGTCTGGGCGCACGCGGTGATCTTCTGCGGTCACTTCCCCGACGGGACTGACACCTTCACCGAGGAAATGGTGGAAGGGGAGACCCGCGGTGACTGGTACGTGCGGCAGATGATCGGTTCGGCCAACATCTCCGGTTCCAAGTTCATGCACTTCATGACCGGAAACCTTTCGCACCAGATCGAGCACCACCTCTTCCCGGACATTCCGTCCAACCGCTATGCCGAGGTAGCGCCGAAAGTGCGGGAGATCTGCAGCCGTTACGGCCTGCCGTACACCACAGGCCCGATCTGGAAGCAGGTCGGTTCCACGTGGGCCAAGGTCTTCAAGCTGGCCTTGCCGCCCAAGAAGGCCTAACAGCTCAAACGACAAAGGGGCGCCTGCCGCATTGGCAGGCGCCCTTTGTCATGCCCGGTTGAGCGTCCCCTTAGGCGAAGCGCCCGGGGCGGAAGGTGGCCAGCATGGGGTGCTTGTACCCCGTCATGATTTCGCCCGAGAGAAGTTCTCCGGCGATGAGCCCGAGGGTGGCTCCGGAGTGGGTGAATGCCACGAAGCAGCCGGGAACCTGGCCCAGCTCACCGAAGACGGGTTCACCGTCGCCGGGAATAGGCTTGTAGCCAATCTTCCAGGAGGCCGGCTTGAGGTCGGGGTTGCCGGCGATCAGCTTGGAAGCCTCGTCGGCCAGTTCCTGGACCACGTCATCGGGGATGCTGAACGAGCCATCGGCGTGCCCGGTGATGTGATCCTCATACCAGTCGTGGTCCAGGGCGAAGGTGTTGCCGGGGTTGGGGCGGACCGCGGCCCGCGGGGTGTTCATCACGGCCTTGACGTCGTGGTCCACCGGTTTGGTCAGCACGAGCATGGAGACTGGGGAACCGTTGGGAATGTGGACGCCGAGGGGCGCAACGACGGCGGGCGTGGCGGCGCCGCAGGCCACCAGCACGGCGTCAGCCGCGTAGGTCTGGCCTGCTGCCGTCTCGACGCCGGTAGCCCGGCCATCCTCGACCGTTACGGAGGCTTTGCCGGCGTTGAGGACAAGCTGGCCGCCGCGGGCGTGGAATTCCTCCATCAGGAAGTCCACCAGGTCCGGGAGGCTGACCCAGCCTTCGCCCGGGTTGAAGATGGCGTTCTCCGGCACGGCACTGGAATCGATACCGGGAGTGACGGCGGCGATCTGCTCGGGCGCGAGCAGCTTGGAGTCGTAGCCGACGGATTTCTCGTAGGCGTGACGGGCTTCGGTCACAGCCTGCTGTCCGGCCGCATTCCACATGAGGCCGCCGCCGAACTGGAGCCACTCCCTGTCAGGCTCTGCCGCGAACAGGGTGCGGTAGCGGTCCACGCCGGCGAGCCGGAGCTGGTGGTAGGGGGTGGACCGTTCTCCGGCGGAATTCAGCCAGGAGAGCGATCGGCCGGTGGCTTCACTCGCAAGGCCGCGTTCGGTCAGCAGGACCACGGATGCGCCGTCGCGGAGCAAGTGGACCGCAGTGGAGACTCCGAGGATGCCGCCGCCGATGACGGCGACGCGTTTGGGTGAGGCGGTGGAGGACATACGTCTTCCCTTTCTTCGATGATCGGTGGATGGTTCGCGCGGATGGCCGCGCGGCTACGCGAAGGCGTGGATTTTTTCGATGATTTTGAGGACTTCGAGGGACTCCGTGGGTTGAACCGGCAATGGCCCCCGGCCACGGAGGGCCGCGGCGAGCTCGCCGTAGAACGTGGGGTAGCTACCCCGCTCGGCAGGTACGGGCGCAGCGTCTCCGTCGATTCCCAGGACCCCCCAGGAAGCCTGGGGCTCAACGCCGTAGGCAGGATCCGACGGCGTCACTCCGGCTGCGAGGGCCCGCTCCTGGCTGTCGAGGCCCCATTTGGTGTAGCCGGCCTTGGCGCCCAGGACGTGAAAGCGTGGGCCGACCCGGGCTGCCATGCCGTTCATCCACAGCCTGGACCGGACCCCGGATTCGTGGAACAGGGACACGAACGCTTCGGTGTCGGCGCCCTCCGGGTGCGGACTGTGGTTTGCTGTTTCCCCGTAGCTGTCCTGAACGGGACCGAACAGCTGGATGGCCTGATCTATCAGATGGGCGCCGAGGTCGTGGAGTATGCCGCCCCCGTCCGTGAGGGTGGCAGTATCGCGCCAGTTCCCGAACCCTTCCGGCCGCCACCATTCAAAGCGCGACTCGAAGGTGCGGATTTCACCCAGGGCGCCCTCCCGCACTAGCTTTTGGAGTGTCAGGAAGTCGGCGTCCCACCGGCGGTTCTGGAACACCGTCAGCTGCACACCGGCGTCGGACGCACGGGAGGTGAGTGCAACACCGTGGGCCGATGTGGTGACGAACGGCTTGTCCACCACCACATGGAGGCCATGGGCCATTGCCGTTGCAGCCAGGTCGAAGTGGGTGAGCGGGGGAGTGCCGAGGACCACGAGGTCGAGGTCGGCGGCCAGGGCGAACAGTGCCTCCGGTGTGGGAACGATCCGGGCCTCCGGGTAGCGTCGGGCCGCCTCAGCGGCACGCGCCGGATCCGCCGTCACGATCACGTCGAGGGAAAAGGCGGGATCAGCCGCGATCAGCGGTGCATGGAACACCCCGCCCGAGATCCCGAACCCGACGACGGCGGTGCGGATGGGTGCCGTTGAAGCATCAGGCATTACAGCACCTCCGAAAGGAACCGCTGGAGACGCTCGCTGCGCGGGTTGTCGAACAGGTCAGTCGGTGTTCCGGACTCCACGACTTCACCTTCGTCCATGAAGACCACCTGATCGGCAACTTTGCGGGCGAAGCCCATTTCGTGCGTCACCACGAGCATGGTCATGCCGCGCCTGCCGAGCCCCGCCATGAGGTTCAGCACGCCTTTGACGAGTTCAGGGTCCAAGGCGCTGGTTGCTTCGTCGAAAAGCATCACTTCGGGTTCCATGGCAAGGGCGCGTGCGATGGCGACGCGCTGCTGCTGGCCGCCGGAGAGGTCCCGGGGCCGGTGGTCAGCGCGCTCGGCGAGACCCACCTCGGCGAGGCGGCGGCCGGCGCGTTCCTTTGCTTCGGCTTTGGACAGGCCCTTGACGCTCCACAGCGCCAGGGCCACATTCTCGAGGGCGGTGTGGTCCGGGAAGAGGTTGAAGTGCTGGAAGACCATGCCGATGCGGGCCCGCAGGAGGTCCGGTTTGACCTGCAGGGCGCTTTCTCCGGCGAGGAGCACGTCCCCGCTCTTGGGTTCATGCAGGCGGTTGACGCCGCGGAGCAGCGTGGATTTTCCGGAGCCTGAGGGCCCGATGATGCAGGTAGTGGTTCCGGGGGCGACGGTGAGGCTGACGTTGCGGAGTACTTCGATGTCCCCGTAGGCCATGGTCAGGTTCTTCAGTTCCAGGCTGGAGCCGTGGAAGGTGTGGCCTTCCGCGGCGGCCGCGGTGTTGGCGGTGTTGCTTGCGAGGCTCATGTGTTGCTCCCGGTGATCAGCGGCGAGGCCGCGTCGAGTTCTTTGACTTCGTTCAGTCCGCTGCTGGGGGCTGAGGGGCGGCGGCGGCCGGTCCGGAACCTGTTGTCGAAGTAATTGACCAGGTGGGTCAGGGGCACTGTGATCACCAGGTAGAAGATGCCTGCCATGACCAGCGGCGAGAGGTTTCCGGACAGTACGGCCGCGTCCTGTCCCACGCGGAAGAGTTCCCGCTCAGTGACCAGAAGGCCCAGGAAGTAGACAAGGGAGGAATCCTTGACGATGGCGATGAACTGGTTCACGAGGGCCGGAAGGACCCTGCGGATACCCTGCGGCACCACTACCAGGGCCATCGACTTGGCATAGCTCATGCCCAGGGCGCGGCAGGCCTCTCCCTGCCCTCTGTCTACGCTTTGAATGCCCGCGCGGAAGATTTCGCCGATGTAGGCGCTGGCGATCAGGCTCAGCGCGATGATCCCCAAGGGGTACGGCGAGGGCCCGAAGATTGACTGGCTGAGCCGGGCGAAGCCCTGCCCGATCAGCAGGATGGTCAGGATGGCGGGCAGGCCGCGGAAGAGATCGGTGTATATCCGGGCCGGCACGCGCAGCCACTTGGACGGCGAGATGCCCATGACCGCGACGACCATGCCCAGTGCGACCCCGATGATGGTCGCCGCGACGGAGATGATCAGGGTGTTGAGAAGGCCCACCCCGAGAAGTTGGGGCAGGACTTCGGCCATTGCGCCGAAGTCGAAAAATGTTCGGATGATGGTGTTGAGCCAGTCCATGGTTGCTCTCAGACGTAGGTAGCTTGTGTGTCCCGGGCTGGCCGCGGAGGGCGGCCAGCCCGGTCATTGACAGCCGGACTCTTTGCCAGACAGGGGTGCCCGGCGATCGGCTTGTGTCGGACTACTTGCTCGGGGCGGGAGTAGCCGTCTGTTCTGCCTTAGGCAGGTACTGCTCGGGCATCGGAGATCCGGGGAACCACTTCTGGTAAAGCTTCTTCCAGGTGCCGTCTTCCATCGCTTCCGCCAGGCCCTTGTTCAGGGCCTCCTTGAAGGCGGTCTTCCCCTTCGCGACCGCGAACCCGGCCGGTGCGTCGAAGGACGGGATGTCCGCCGCGCTGACGAGGCCGTACTGTTCCTGGTATGCCTTGGCGGCCTCGTAGTCCAGGAAGTGGGCGTCGACGGAGCCGCTGTTGACCGCGGCAATTGCGGTGTTGTTGTCCGGGAAACGTACCAGGCCGGCCGAGGTGAAATTCTTTACCGCGTAGGCTTCCTGAAGCGTTCCCTGCACCACGCCGAGCCGCTTGCCGGACAGGCCGTTGGCGTCCGTGATGCCCGAGGTCTTGGTGGTGATCACAGTCAGGTAGCCGGCAAGGTAGCCCTCGGAGAAGTCCACGGTTTCCTTGCGCTTGTCCGTGATGCCGATGGCGGCCACGCCGACGTCGAACTGGCCGTTGGCAACCGCGGCGAGCAGGCCGGAGAAGTCCTGGCCGGTGAAGACCACGTTGTCTACGCCGGCGCGGTGGGCCACGTCCTTGAAAAGCTCAACGTCGAAGCCGGTGAAGTTACCCTGCGCATCTGCGAAGGTGTACGGCTTCGAATCACCCAGGCTGGCAACCCGGACCGTGCCGGCCTGGATCAGTCCGTAGGGGTTCTCGGCTGACGTGGCGGACGAAGCGGGGGTCGATCCGCCGCAGCCGGAGAGCGCCAGGACGGTTGCAACGGCAGCTGCAACGATCACCCCGGGGCGGAAGTTCAGTCGTTTAGTCACAGCATTTTCCAATCTTGGGAAGCAGGCGGCCTTTGGCCCTTTTGTCGAAATCCCCTTGCTGAGTCCGGTCTCACCGCTTACGATTGAGACCGGACTCACAAGGGGTTGCTAAAAATGTAACCCAAGCCACACCGGCCGTCAAGGCCCCTCCGGAAGGCGTAAATGAGCAGCAATGGTTCGAGGCGACGTGACATCACCGTCGCTGACGTGGCAAAGGCCGCCAACGTGTCGAAAGCCCAGGCGGCGCGCGCGCTGGGAAACTACGGGGCCGTGAGCGAAGACGTGCGGGAGCGCGTCCTGGCCGCCGCGGAGGAGCTTTCCTATCGCCCGAATGAGCTGGCCCGCAGCATGAATACGGGAAAATCGAACACCATCGGCGTGGTGGTGGGCGACATCGAAAACCCGCACTTCGGCCTGGCCACGAGGGGCATCACGGACACCGCAAAGAAGAGCGGTTTCAACGTCATCCTTATCAACACCGATGAGGAAAGGGCGGCCGAAGTCGACGCCGTCCAAGTGCTCTTGGACAAGCGGGTGGACGGACTCATCGTGGCACCCGCGTCGTCAACCGAAACGCAGCACCTTCAGCGGGTTCAGGATTCCGGCCGCCCCCTGGTCCTTCTCGACCGTGCGGCAGACGGCCTCCAGATAGACACCGTCACCGTCGAAATGACCGGGGTAGCGTACGAATCCACGCGCTACCTCATCGAAGCCGGGCACCGGAGGATCGCGTTCATCTCCACGCTTAAATCTGCGGTCCCCTACAGCGAAGGGGTCCCGCTGGATTCATCGCAAATAGCTGAGCGTGTCAACGGCATGAGGCGTGCTTTCCTGGGATCCGGCCTGACACTTCCGGAGGACCTGGTGCGACTCAACGCAGGGGACGCCGAATCCATCCGGAACATCACACGCGAGGTTCTCCTTCTGCCCGACCCGGCCACCGCAGTAGTCGCCTCGGACGGCCTCATTGCGCTCAGTGTCGTCGAAGCCATTCAGGAACTGAACCTGTCCATCCCCGAAGACGTTTCGTTCCTCATGTACGACGACTTTGCCTGGACGAGGCTCACCAGTCCACCGCTAACGGTCATCGCCCAGCCTGTCTACGAGATGGGCGTGGCGGCAGCCGAAGCGTTGATCCGGCAGATCGAGGGCCGCAAGCCCGCCGCCGCGGCACCCGCCTTTACTGCACGGCTGATCAGGCGAAACTCAGTCGGAGCGCCGCGCAAATCTGAGCAAACACAGCCCTGACCAACGCAGCAAAACCACCCCTAGCCAATAAGCAGGCTCAGCGCCTCCGTCAGGTGTTCCACTTCCCGGACGGAGAACCCGGCCGGGATGGGGCCCGGGCCGTTGTGGCTGGCCGGGACCACCGCGTGCGTGAAGCCCAGCCGGTGGGCTTCCTGGATGCGCTGGTTGATGCCGGGGACGGCGCGGACTTCCCCGGCCAGGCCCACCTCGCCGAACGCGATCAGCCGGATGGGCAGGGGTTTCCGTGCCTTGGCCGAGGCCACTGCCAGCGCGACGGCCAGGTCGGTGGCGGGTTCGCTGAGTTTTACGCCGCCCACCGTTGCCACGTAGGAATCGTCCTTGTGCAGCAGGCAGCCGGCGCGCTGCTGCAGCACGGCCAGCAGCATGGACACGCGTGAACTGTCCAAGCCGCTGGTGGCTCGGCGGGGCTGTGAATTGGGGCTTTCGGCGAGGAGCGACTGCACCTCGGCCAGCAGCGGCCGGCGTCCTTCCATCGTCACGGTGATGCACGTGCCGGACACCGGCTCCTTGGTGCGGCTCACAAAAAGCCCGCTGGGGTCCGTCAGCCCGACGATGCCGTCCTCGTTCAGATCGAAGCAGCCCACGTCATCGGTGGGCCCGTAGCGGTTCTTGACCGCACGCAGCAGCCGAAGCCGGGAGTGCCGCTCGCCTTCGAACTGGCACACCACGTCCACCAGGTGCTCCAGCAGGCGCGGACCGGCAATGGAACCGTCCTTGGTCACGTGGCCCACCAGCAGCGTGGTCATGTTGCGCCGTTTGGCCGCGGAGATGATGGAGGCGGCGACCTCACGGACCTGCGACACGCCGCCCGCGCTACCGTCCACATCCGCGCTGCTGAGGGTCTGGACGGAGTCAACGATGAGCAGCCTCGGCTCGATTTTCTCCACCTGGCCGAGGGCCTGGCCCAGGTCCGTTTCGGCCGACAGGTAGAGGGATTCCGCGACGGCATCGATCCGCTCGGCGCGGAGCTTCACCTGCGCCGCGGACTCCTCGCCCGTGATGTACAGGACGTCCTGCGCAGTGCGGGCGAACTTGGCCGCCACATCCAGGAGGAGGGTGGACTTGCCCACGCCGGGTTCACCGGCCAGCAGGATGACGGCGCCCGGCACCAGGCCGCCGCCCAAAACGCGGTCAAGCTCGTCCACCCCGGTGGGCAAAAACGCTGCCGTGGTGGCGTCCACCTCGGCAATCCGGCGGGCCGGCTCCAGGACGGTGGTGGCCGCCGTCGTACGCGCAACGGCGGCGCCGGTTTCCTCAACGGTGCCCCAGGCCTGGCACTCACCGCAGCGGCCCACCCACTTGACGGTTGTCCAGCCGCATTCGGCGCATTTATAGGCCGGGGCTTTGGACGCCCGGGAAGTCTTGGTTGCCATTGCTCCACACTATCCGGGGGCAGCGACATGGTGGCGACAGCCACTAGCAGCAGCCACTTTTCAGCAGCAGCTACAGCGGCGGGAGGATGTCCCGGGCTTCCTTCGAATCCATTCCGGTCGCCTCTAGCAGGTCCACCATCAGCGGGCGGAACAGCATGACCACCGTTTCGCCTTCAAGGCGCTGCACGTCCAGCAGCCGGGGATGCAGCCGCCCGGCGATCTCGGCCAGCTCCAGCCGCGACGTCCGGAGGTGCGCGCGCCGGGCGCCCTCGTGCATTTCGGCCAAGCCCAGGGACAGTTCGTCGATGGCGGCAGCGGTTTCCTGCAGGACCTCCGCGATGTTCTCCGTGGCCTCGTCAGAAAGGGCGGCGTGGTTGATGGCGCTGGTCAGGCGGCGCGCGAACACCCGGCTGTTGCGGAGCGCCAGGTCGATGTAATCCAGCGACTGCTCCAGCCGGTCGAGCTCGTCGCGGTGGCGCCGGTAGGCCGGGGCCAGCGTGGCCACCTCGCCGGAGGCACGCAGGGACTGGCGCATCGCGTCCACCAGCGGCTGGCAGTTCCGGCCGCGGACCAAGGCAAGCCAGGCCTCGGTGGAGTCGCTGTTCGTCAGCGCCGACGCACATTCACGCAGCACCTCGGCAAGCTCGTGCAGCAGCTTCTGCACATCCTTCCGGGGCTCCCGGCGGGGATCCTTCGGAACCAGGATGGTGACCAGCAGCGCGAAGACTCCACCCACCACGGCATCAAGGCTCCGGGTAAACGGGCCGCCGGCCGGGGCCGGGAGGAGCACCACGAGCAGCGACTGCAGCGCCAGTTGCGTGGTGAAGATGTTGCCGCTGTCCAGGAAGCGCGCCAGCAGGATGGAGAACAGAAGCACGACGGCGGCCTGCCAGATCCCGGCGCCCAGCCAGTGCAGCAGCAGGTCACCCACCGCAATGCCTATGGTGCAGCCCAGGCCGACTTCCAGGACCCTGCGCAGCCGCGGATCCCGGGAAAAACCAAGGGCGATGAGTGAGGACGTGGCCGCGAAGAGCGGTCCGGAATGGCCCAGGACGTGTTCGGCGAACGCGTACGCGCCCACAGCGCAGACCGTCATCTGGATGGCGGGCATCAGGGAGTTCCTGCTCCGGACCACACCGGTGCGGATCCTGGTTCGCAGGAATCTTCTGCTTGCGGAAATTCCTGTCGCGGGGGCCATGCGTTCCAGTGTATTCACTGGCGTTGTAGTACGGCCGGAGATGTGATGTGCGCAATGGTGACGCTGCACATGTAAGCCGATGTCCCGCCGTCGTTAACCGTCCGTTCATCTTGGTCCACACATCCCGTTACCTAGGGCCCATAACTTCAGTAGAGGTACAAAAAGTACGCAACTTCTTATGTTCGGACGTCTCCGGTCCGGTACGCATCAGAAAATCCCTGGAAGGGGTACATCTAGTGAAGGCACTCCGCTTCGGCCGCCACGCGGCTATCGCTGTCATCGCAGCCGGCGCTCTCGCGCTCACCGCCTGTGGTTCCGACAACGCCACGGGCGCAGCCCAGTCCGGCGCTCCGTCTGCCACGGGGGCCAATGTCACCGGCACGCTGACCGGCATTGGCTCGTCCGCCCAGGGCGCAGCCATGGATGTGTGGAAGACCAACTTCGCGTCCGCCAACCAGGGTGCCAACGTCCAGTATTCCCCCGACGGTTCCGGGGCAGGCCGCAAGGCCATCCTCGACGGCTCGGCCCAGTTCGCCGGCTCGGACGCCTACCTGAAGGACGAGGAGCTCGCCAGCTCCAAGGATAAGTGCGGCCCCGAAGGCGCCATCAACATCCCCGTCTACATCTCCCCGATCGCCATCGCCTTCAACATTCCGGATGTCAAGGAACTGAAGCTTGACGCCGCCACCGTGGCGAAGATCTTCCGCGGTGAAATCGCCAACTGGAACGACCCCGTGATCGCGGCAATGAACCCCGAGGTCACGCTGCCGGACCTCAAGGTCACCCCGGTGAACCGTTCCGATGACTCCGGCACGACCAGCAACTTCACCGATTACCTGGCCGCCGCAGCTCCGGAGGCTTGGACTGACAAGGCTGCCGGCGTTTGGCCCGCATCCCTGAAGGGCGAGAACGCCAAGGGCACCTCCGGTGTGGTCAAGACCGTCACCGACACCCCGGGCGCCGTCACGTACGCCGATGACTCGGCCGTCAGCGGCAAGCTTGGCATCGCCCAGATCAAGGTGGGCGAAACCTTCACCAAGATCTCAGCCGATGCCGCAGCCAAGGCTGTCGACGCCGGCAAGCCGGTTGAAGGCCGTTCCGCCAGCGACCTGTCAATCAAGCTGGACCGCAAGACCACCGTCGAAGGTGCCTACCCGGTTGTCCTGGTGTCCTTCCACGTTGTCTGCTCCACCTACGCCACCCAGGAAACCGTTGACCTGGTGAAGGCTTTCGAGACCTACGTTGTGTCGGACGCCGGCCAGCAGGCTGCAGCGGACGCTGCGAAGTCGGCTCCGCTCTCCAAGACCCTCCAGGACAAGGCCGCCAAGGCCATCGAGGCCATCAAGGTCAAGTCCTAGGGGATTCGCCGAACAGCAAGGCATAGTGGAAACACGAGCCTGAGCCAGGTTCCCTGTCCCGGACGGGACGGTCACAGACCGCCGTCCGGGGCAGGGAACCTAGGTGTTTGTCCGAAGTAAAACCAGTTTCACCGCTGCTGCTACCGGATCGGTCCGGACACGGCAGTCGGTTCTATTCGAACCCAAAGGATCGTTTGTGACCACCACCTCCCTGACACAGTCCCGGGGCACAGGGCCCGCCGGAGACAAAGTCTTTTCCGGGGCCGCCCTGGCCGCTGGGTGCCTGATCCTTGCCGTGCTTTTTGGTGTTGCCCTGTTCCTGGTAATTCAGGCGATCCCGGCCCTGGTGGCCTCCCCGGACAAGATCCAGGGCGGCGAAGGCTTCTTCGCCTACATCTGGCCGATCGTCGTGGGCACGCTGATCGCGGCCGTTATTGCCCTGGTCATCGCCACGCCCGTGGCCATCGGCGTCGCGCTCTTCATCTCGCACTTCGCGCCGCGCGGCCTCGCTTCCGGCCTGGGCTACGTGATCGACCTCCTGGCCGCCATTCCGTCGGTGGTCTACGGCGCCTGGGGTGCCGCGTTCCTGGCCAAGGAAATCTCCCCGGCCTACGAATGGCTGGCCGCGAACATGGGCTGGTTGCCCATTTTCCAGGGACCCGCGTCCGCCACGGGCAAGACCATCCTCACCGCCGGGATCGTGCTGTCCGTGATGGTCCTTCCGATCATCACGTCCCTGAGCCGCGAAATCTTCCTGCAGACCCCCAAGCTGCACGAGGAAGCCGCCCTGGCGCTGGGCGCCACCCGCTGGGAAATGATCAAGATGGCGGTCCTCCCGTTCGGCCGCCCGGGCATCGTGAGCGCCGTGATGCTTGGCCTGGGCCGCGCCCTCGGCGAAACCATGGCCGTGGCGCTGGTGCTGTCCTCCGGGGCCCTCACCGCCAGCCTGATCCAGTCCGGCAACCAGACCATCGCCGCTGAAATCGCCCTGAACTTCCCGGAGGCCAGCGGCCTGAAGGTGAGCACGCTGATCGCGGCAGGCCTGGTCCTGTTCGTCATCACCCTGGGCGTCAACATGATTGCCCGCTGGATCATCAGCCGGCACAAAGAATTCTCGGGAGCCAACTAATGACCTCCACCCTCACGCCGGTCCGCAAGCGTTCCGCGCTCACCAAGGGCCAGCTGCCCAAATACGCCCCGTACGTCGTCCTGGGCCTGGCACTGATCATCGGCGCCGCCATCCTGGCCCTTATCGGCTTCAACGCCTTCGGCTGGGGCATCGTCTCCGCCATCCTGTTTACGGTCGGCCTCGTGGGCTGGAGCGCCGCTGCAGAGGGGGGCCGCAAGGCCAAGGACAAACTGGCCACGTGCCTGGTGGTCGGGTCCTTCCTTGTGGCCCTGCTGCCGCTGATCTCGGTGATCTGGACCGTCCTGGTCAACGGGCTCCCCGGGCTCCTGGACCCTGGCTTCCTCACCACCTCCATGAACGGCGTCACCGGCGCCTTCGACAACAAGAGTGTTGAAGAGGGTGCGCCCGTTATTGGCGGCATCTACCATGCCCTCCTGGGCACCATCCAGATCACCCTGCTGGCCACGGCCATCTCCGTTCCGGTAGGTCTGCTGACCGCGGTCTACCTGGTGGAGTACGGCGAGGACCGCCCGCTGGCCCGGGCCATCACGTTCTTTGTGGACGTCATGACGGGCATTCCGTCGATCGTCGCCGGCCTGTTCGCCGCCGCGTTCTTCTTCGCGGTGGTGGGGCCGGGTACCAAAACGGGGGCCGTGGCCGCCGTCGCGCTTTCCGTCCTGATGATCCCGGTGGTGGTGCGCTCCAGCGAGGAAATGCTCAAGATCGTCCCCAATGAACTTCGCGAGGCAGCGTACGCCCTCGGCGTCCGCAAATGGCGGACCATCCTCAAAGTGGTCATCCCGACGGCGATCTCCGGCATCGCGTCCGGCGTCACCCTGGCGATTGCCCGCGTGATCGGCGAAACTGCTCCGATCCTGGTGACCGCAGGCTTCGCCACCAACATCAACAGCAATGTCTTCAGTGGCTGGATGGCCTCGCTGCCCACGTTCATCTACACCCAAATCCTGAACCCCACCTCGCCGTCCAACCCGGATCCGTCCTCGCAGCGGGCCTGGGGTGCCGCGCTGGTGCTGATCATCCTGGTCATGCTGCTGAACCTCGGCGCACGGCTGATTGCCAGGATGTTCGCACCCAAGACCGGCCGCTAGTCCGCCGGTAATATTCAATACGTATCCAGTAAGTGAAGGAATACCATGTCTAAGCGAATCGACGTCAAGGATTTGAACGTCTACTACGGCAAGTTCCTGGCCGTTGAGGACGTCAACATCAACATCGAGGCCAAGTCCGTCACGGCGTTCATCGGCCCGTCCGGTTGCGGAAAGTCCACCTTCCTGCGCACGCTGAACCGTATGCACGAAGTGATTCCGGGCGCCCGGGTGGAAGGCGAAGTGCTGCTGGACGGGGACAACCTCTACGGCGCCGGCGTGGATCCCGTGACCGTGCGCTCGCAGATCGGCATGGTGTTCCAGCGCCCCAACCCGTTCCCCACCATGTCCATCCGGGATAACGTGCTGGCCGGCGTGAAGCTGAACAACCAGAAGATGTCCAAGGGCGAGGCCGATGCCCTCGTGGAACGCTCCCTGCAAGGCGCCAACCTGTGGAACGAAGTGAAGGACCGCCTTGCCAAGCCGGGCTCCGGACTCTCCGGCGGCCAGCAGCAGCGCCTGTGCATTGCGCGCGCCATCGCCGTGGAGCCGCAGGTCATCCTGATGGACGAGCCCTGCTCGGCACTGGACCCCATCTCCACCTTGGCAATTGAGGACCTCATCAACGACCTCAAGGACCAATACACGGTGGTCATCGTCACCCACAACATGCAGCAGGCAGCGCGCGTCTCGGACCGCACCGCGTTCTTCAACATCGCCGGCACCGGCAAGCCGGGCAAGCTGATCGAGGTGGGCGAGACGCACACCATCTTCAGTAACCCCACCCAGAAGGCCACGGAAGACTACGTCTCCGGCCGCTTCGGATAAGGGGCTTTTCCTCAATCGGTTGCTCCGTAACTGCCGTTTTGACACCTCAAAACGGCACCTGCGGAGCAACCGATGCTGCGTTAAAGGTCCGTAAGGGGCGAGAGCGACAGTTCCAGCACGAAGGCCGCTGCCGCCGTGACCACCGGCGTGAAGAGCCAGAAGGCCAGGATCCTGATCACCAGCCTGCGGTTGGTCACCGGGAAGCCCTGGTTGCTGCCGGCGCCCAGCACGGCCGCCGTGACCGTGTGCGTGGTGGACACGGGCCAGTGCAGCCCGATCGCGCCCAGCAGCAGGATCACAGAGCTGTACATCTGCGCCACGAAGCCGCGCAGGGGATCGATCCGGGTGAGTTTGTAGCCGATGGTGTAGGAAATCCGCCAGCCCCCGGCCAGGGTTCCGGCGGTCAGCATCGTGGCCGTCAGCAGGGCCACCCACGCCGGCATGGCGGCGCCGTCGGACAGTCCCGAGGCGAAAAGAGCCAGGAGCAGCACCGCGCTGGTCCGCTGGCCGTCCTGCAGGCCGTGGCCGAAGGCCACCGCTCCGGCGGCGATGGCCTGGGTCCGGCGCGAGCGGCTGTTCACCACGTTGGGCGGCGTGTACCGTGCAGCCCAAGTGGCAGGCCACACCAGCAGGTAAGCGCCCACGAACGCGATCACGGGGGACAGCAGCAGCGGCAGCGCCACCTGGAACAGCAGGGAGTTGTTGACGCCGCCGACGTAGTTTCCGCCCACCAGCACACTGGCCAGCCCGGCGCCGGCCAGGCCGCCCACCAGGGCGTGCGTGGACGAGGACGGAATGCCCCGCCACCACGTGTAGATGCCCCACAGGACGGCGCTGAGCAGGCCTGCAACCAGGATGGTCAGGCCGTTTTCGCCGTCCGGCAGCGAGATCCAGCTTCTGCTGACCTGCAGCGCTAGGGCCGCGCTGAGCGATGCGCCCACGAAGTTGAAAAGGGCCGCCAGCAGGACAGCCACGGTGGGTGTGAGCGCCCGGGTCCGCACGGCCAGGGCGACGGATGTTGAGGCGTCCCTGAAGCCGTTCAGGAAGGTGAACGCCGCAGTCACCACCACAACTACGGCGAAGAAGAACAGGGTCACGTCAGGATTCCTTGACGATGATGCTGCCTACCTGGGTGGCAATGCGCCGCATATCCTTGGTGACCTCCACCAGCTGGTTGGCAATGTCCCGGTTCCGGGCATACTGGGCGCCCTTCATGTCCTTGAGCATGTCCGCCACCCACACCCGGTGCGTGCGTTCCGCGCGCTTGGCGAGCCGCGCGATCTCGATCCAGTAGTCCTCAAGATCGTCCAGGTTGTTCAGCCTGCGCATGGCGTCCACCGTGAGTTCCGCCTGCCGGGCGATGATCTCCAGCTGGTCCGCGGCACGCTTGGGGAATCGTTCGAGCTTGTACAGGGCCACCAGCTCCGCGGCGGCGTCGAGCTTCTCCATGGCTTCGTTGAGGTACCGGGACAGCGCGTACATGTCCTCGCGCGGCAGGGGATTCACAAAGCTTGTGCGCATGTGCGTCAGCAGCGCGAACTGCAGCTCAGCGGACTTGGCCTCGTGATCGTGCATGTCTTCAACGAGGCGGTTGTGCTCCGTGGCCGGGACGCCGAGGATTTCAGCCAATGTCCCGGTGGCGAGGACAATCTGGCGTGCCATCTGCGAGAGCAGGTGCAGCCCTGCGGGCTCCTGCGGGAAGAGTCGGAGCTTCACCTTCGGGTTCCGGCTTGGGAAGGCGAAGGCATGGAATGTGGCCTTTGGGCCATGTGACTTGACGTTGACCCGCACATGGGCCCTACTTTACCGGCAGATGCATCCGGGCATAAAAGTGGTGCCGAACCGGATACGCCTCTCGGCGGTAGGCCGCTCTAGGCGGCTAGATGTTGAAGCCCGGGGGTTTCGCGGTTCGGCACCAGTTTCAGTTTTCTACTTTGGCTGGACCAAGTCAACATTGACAGCCGGCCCCCTCCGTGCGTAACAGTGGTGGACTTGCGAAGCTGCCACTGCCGCGGGGCCTTGTCAGTCCAGTTCGCCCAGCCGCCATGCGTTAGCCGCGTGCTCCAGGTCCTCGGCGGTTTTCACCAGGAGGTGGGAGTTGCGCGTCAGTTTGCTCGCGTGGTTCTCGTTGCTGTGGTCGGCGCCGTCAGCCAAAGTGGCCTGGCCCAGGGCCACCACCCGGCAAAAAGCAGCCGAACGTTCCAGCGCGACGTCGAACTCGCCGTCGAACGCGCCGGAGAGGATGGCGTCCGCCATCGTCTTCATTTCGTCCGCCCCCGGCGGTTCGGCAGCGCCGGCAACCACATTGGATACCTGCGCCGTGTCCTTGCCTGCCTTGAAGTAGACGGAGATGCGTTCGGGGTCCTGGATGGTGGCCGCACGCAGGGCGTACAGGCGCCAGAGGGCGCCGGGCAGGGAGCGTGCGGGGCTTTCGGCCCACATTTCAGCGATGGCTTCCAGGCCCTGTTCGTCCGCAAGCTTGACCAGGCGCTTGGTGACCTTGGGATCGTCGCTGTCGCGGCCGTGGCGGACCAGCGCCTGGGCGGCCAAGTGCGCTGCCTCGGACACCCGTGCAGGGTCTGCGCCGCCCGCGAACGGCTCAAAGTCGATGGGCGCAAAAGGTTTCGGCTTGTGATGCCGGTTTGCGCCGCCGTAGGCCTTGGACCCTGCTTGCTCGCTCATGCCCCCACGCTACTCCTGTGCTGTTCTGTTATCGAGCTTGCCGGCGGCCGGCTTAAGGAGTAATGCAGGCAGCCGCGGCACCATCATGAATGCACGACGGCGCCACGCGCCGTCGTGTAAAAGCTGGCCCCCGGTGTGGGGTACAGTATTTAACGTCCAGAAATGGACTGGGCTGACAGCCCGACTGCGTGCGTTCGCCGCCCGTAATCACGGCCGTCAGCTGGGGCCTTTAGCTCAGTTGGTAGAGCATCGGACTTTTAATCCGTGGGTCGTGGGTTCGATCCCCACAGGGCCCACTCTTTTAGCGAAGAGTGGATACCCCCGATTCCTTGCAATTGCAGGGGATCGGGGGTTTTTTGCGCGCCGTTCCAGACGGTCCCGGCTCTGCTGTCAGGCGGACCGTGGAGACATTATGGAGACATGGCTGCGGGCGGCAAGGGCCGTCCTCCTGGCCGCTTCGAGGGATGCGGAGACTTCATCCAGCCGGTCCGGCCACAAATGTCCGTAGGTGTTGAGGGTTTCCGTGGCGTCCTTGTGTCCCAACATGAGCTGAACGACTTTGACGTCGGCCCCGGACCCTATCGCGGCGCTTGCTGCTGTGTGGCGGAGCTTGTGGGGGGTTACTCCTAGGCCGTCGAGGTCGGCGTCTCGGGCCGCGAGGTTGAACACGCGGTTCCGCCAGTTGTGGTCGTTGAGGGCCTCTCCGGTGGGCGTCTGGAAGACGTAGGCGTCCTGCGCCTGGCCGGCGGTGAGCTCCTGTAGCTCGGTGACGAGGAATCCTAGCGGCACGGCGCGCTTCTCGTGTGACTTGGGCGTTCCCAGTACCTTTTTGCCGGCCCTGTCGAGTGTCCACGTGGCGTTGACGGCCGCGCGGGCCCTCATGAGGTCGAGGGCTGAGACTTTCAGCGCTAGGGCCTCGTTGATCCGAAGGCCTGTGTAGGCAAGGAACCGGACGAGAGTGCCGTCCATGCTGCGGCCGGTTAGGTCCTGGGCGGCTACTGCGAGGTCCTCCACCTGGCCGTGGCTGAGATAGACCTGTTCCGGCGCGGCGACGCGGGGGAGCCGGGCACCGGCGGCGGGGTTTCGGCTGATCCGGTCCGTTTCGACGGCCCACGCGAGGACGGCGGATAAGACGGTGTGAATGTGGCCGATGCTTGAGGGTTTGAGTGGTCCCCGCATTGGTGCCGGCTCGAACCTGGCCGGCTTACTGCCGCGGACCTTGCCGGATGCCAGCGCGGTTCCGGCCGCAAGGGCGCTGATCCACGCGGCGACGTCCGGTTTCGTGATGGTGCCAATTCTCCGGGATCCCCATTGTGGGAGAACGTAGGCGCGGAGGCTCCTTTCGTAGTGGAGGTATGTGGCCGGTTTGATGTCCAGTCGCGTGCTGAGCCATTCCGCGGCGACGTCAGCGAGGAGGGTTTCGGCGTGCTCCGGTGGCCTGTAGGTGCCGGCCCTGAGGTCGTTGTCGAGTTTGGCGGCGTACTGCTGCGCGTCGGGTTTCCGCTGAAACCTCTTAGAGCGGCGGCGGCGTCCTGTCTGCGTTTCCTCCCACCAGTACACTCTCCACCTGCTGCCTGTGCCGTTTCTGGCGGTGGGCTGCCGGTTGGCGTCGAGCCACTCGTCCTGAATCCATGCGCGTGCCATGTCATGCGTCCTGGGCGTCTGCGGGGAGGCTCACAAGCCGGGGCTCATCATCAAAAGGGTTCGTGAGTTGTTCTAGTGCGTCGGCGAGAACGCTATCGGTTGCCGCCAGGCGGCTGTGGCGTGATCGGAAGGCTTCCAAGTCCTCTTGGTTGAACTTTTCGGGTCCCCGTTCTTGCCTGTATTTGTCGAACTGATCGAACCGGTTGGCCGCTTCGTGCACCGCTGCGTTGAAGCGGAAGTACTCGTCGCGGAGGGCGCGAATTGTGCGAAGTGCGGCCTCCTCGGCCGCTTGGTGGGCCGCGTTCAGGAGCTCCCACGCGGTGGCGTCGTCAACCATTTGGGCTGCCATGTCCCACGGGTCCCCGTGCAGTACGCGGGCAAGTACCACAGCCTCGTTGAGGCTGACCGGACGGGTTAGGTTTTCGATCCGCTGGATTTGCTGCTGGAAAAGCGGCAGACCTGATTCTGTGGCGCGGCGGGCTAGTTCGTTTTGTGACATGGAGGCGGCCTGCCGGGCGCGGGCCAGGGATTTGGCGAAGGTGGCCTCCCACGGAAGGCGGGGGTCCTGGGTTTCGGTGGTCTTTCGTTTGGTCATGGTGTCAGGCTACGCGCTGGTGTTGTTTCTTTCAACAACCTGTTGTTTCTAGACGGTTCTGCGTAGTTACATCGTGGTGTTGCACTTCTCAACACAACGGAGGAAATAGCTGATGCAGATCGAAAGAAGGGCTGGGGGATGTTGACGCCGGCTGATCTGGCGGAGCGGTGGCAGGTGCCGGCGCGGACTCTTGGGCAGTGGCGCTATGAAGGCAAAGGGCCCGCGTACGTGAAGATTGGTGGCGCTGTCCGGTATCGCCTCATGGACGTTGAGGCTTATGAAAACGAACATATGGTCGGTGCCCCGTGAAATGCGAAGTCCCGGCGGAAGTCCTGGCAGGCCTTGAACCGCGGGAACTGTTGCAGGGCCGCCGCTTGGAAGGGGCAGGGTGGCGGGCTTGTCGCGCTGCGCCGTCGGTGACGCCATGACCGACGCGCGTTTCCCGGACCGCTGGCTCAGCGACCGGCGATTCCGCCGGCTGTCCGACGGCGAGTACCGGAGCTATTCTCAGGCTCTTATGTGGGCGGTACTCAACCGCACGGACGGCGATGTGCCGGCTAAAGATTTGGCGATTATTCCGGATTTTGTGCCCGATCACGCGGGCCGGCTGGTTGAGGTCGAGCTCTGGGCTCCGGCTGGGGCCGGCTGGCTCATTCTGGACTTCGGGGCCACTCAAACGAGCAAGGAGCAGCTGGACGGGCTCGACGCTCGGAAGCGTCAAGACGCGGACCGGCAGAAGGCTAAACGCGACCGGGACAAAAGGGCCGCTTCCTCTCCTGGTCATCACGTGAAGGAGTCACGTGACGGTCACGTGACGGAATCACGTGACGACATAGGACAAGGACAAGGACAAGGACAGCCTTTACAAGAAGAAGAAGCTGGGGCTTTGCCGGAGTCGTCTAATATTCGTGGGCCGTCGTCTATGGAATCTGTTTTCTGTCACGGGTGCGGGCAGGAGTTGGACGACTGGACCAGCGGCACTGTGGCCGGACATTGTTTGGGCTGCTCCGCTGGTTGCTCGGCTTGCTCTGCCGGGCCGGAGGCCGCGGCGCTGCCTGGGCCCGTTGCTGCTGATCTGCCGGCGGCTGATCCGGGCGGCTGCTCCGTTGCCGGTTGCGGCGGGGTGGTCACTGACTATTTGCGGCGCACGTATGGGCAGGTTTGCCTTGCCCACGTCGGGGCGGTGGCCTCATGAGCAACGATGACGCGGACCGCCGGCAGGATCTTGGGTTGCCCTGGCTGCCGGCCGAACCGGAACCGGCGGCGCACAACTGCCGGGACGGCTGGTTGCCGGACGCGGCCGGCCGCGCAGTGCCTTGCCGGCGGTGCAAGACTCATCTCCGCGCCGGACGGCTCCCGGACGGCCGGGCAACTTGGACGGCGACACGATGAGGCGCGGCGGAGCGGTCCGGGCGGGGATGCCGGCGGGTAGTGGCACAACCGGGTCAACTGCGGGTTCTGACCCAACTGTGTCACGTCCTGGGACCGGGCCTGGCGGGCCTTCGGGGCGGGGGCACGGCATGAGGACTGACGAGACGCGGCGGCTGTGTTCCAAGCGGCCGGCGTCGGAGCGCGGGTTCATCCATGCAATGGCCTTCGTCTGGACTGACGCGAGGACGGGGACCGTCGAGGACGGTGTGGCGCTCAAGGTCGGGCCGGCCTGGTTTCCGGGCAAGTTGCTGCAGTGGCTCACGGTGGAGCGAGCCCGCGTGTTGGCTGACCAATCCACGAGGCGTGTGACGCCGTGGAATCGGGGGCGGCCCCGCGCAAGCCGCGGCCGCGTGGTGTCGGGCAGGACGGGGCGGGGAGTCCGGGCACTCCGGCCCTGACGAAACGGGCGGGCCGGCTATGAGGCCGGGAAGTGGGCGGCAACTGAGGAACAACGAAAGGACCAAACGATGACAACCAACGCGGAACAGACAGCCAACCTTGAGGCCATCGCCATTGTCCGGCTAATTATCCGGAATGAGGGGGACGCGGCGGCAAAAATCATGCTGACGGAAACGGAGGACCCGTTGCAGCTCGCGCGCGCCGCGTGCGGCCTGGCCGGTGCCCTGCTGCTGGGGCTTGCTCCCGGCCACGAGGAGGGCATCCTCAACAAGTACACTCACGCGTTTGTGCAGAATCCGGGGGCCGGGAAGTGATGGAAGACCGGGAACCGATGTTAACCTCAGAAGACCAGGCCGCGGCTATCCCGGCCGGCGTCCCGGCTGGTGATCCGCCGGACCCAACGAAACATGACGATACGGCCGGCGGTCGAGTAACCTCCCGCGGACCCGGACCGTCAACCGCCGGAGCGTCCGAACGCTACCTGGCGGCCGTCTACCGTCACGAGCACGGCGACCCTTACCAAGCTCCGGAAGAAGCGAAAGCGCGCGAAGCGCTCTCGGCCCTCATCCGGCGGACCTGGAAAGAAGACCGGGATATGACACGGGACGAACGGCGGCTGAAAGACCGGTACGACCGGATCCTCCGGAAGTTCGCGGACGCGGACCTTGAGGCGTACCGGGTGGCCACGGCGGGCAAACCAGACAACCAGAAAGGGCCGGGACAATGACATTCAATTCCAGCCGTAGTGAAATGTGGCGGGCCAAAGCGGCGGCGGAAGCGCAGGCCGCGCGGGGCATTGCCGAGAAAGCGGCGGCCGCGGGCCGTGACCTGACAGCCAACGAAAAGACAGCCTACGACGCGCACATGACGGCGGCACGCGGCGCGCTCGATTCCCTCAAGTCCGCGAAAGCTGACGAGTCGGTCCTGGAGCACGCCAAGACGCTGGCGGCGGAAGTGGGCGAACCTGCCGCGGTCGGCGGTTTCGACGGCCGCCGGAAAGGAGCCGGCTCCCGGTGGTCCAAGGCGGCGGCCGCGCGTGTTGCCGGGGCCCTCATTTCTGAGGCCGGCGGGCAGAAAGCGCTCGTTACCGGCACTATCGGGGTGCCGTCGCCGCTGGAAACTGACGTGGTCGCGCTGTCCACGACGCCGCGTTCCCTGCTGGAACTGATCCCGGTCAAGCCGATGGGCGGCGGGTTCGGCGTGGGCAACTCGTTCTCGTTCCTGCGGCAGACGGTCCGGACGAACAACGCGGCACCGGTCGCGGACGGGGCCCTCAAGCCAACTTCGGTGTTCAGCATTGCCGAGATTGACGACAGAGTGCGAGTGATCGCGCATCTTTCTGAAGCTGTCCCCGAGCGCTACTTCGCGGATCACGCGGCGCTTGAGGAATTCCTGCGCTCCGAGATGGAGGCCGGCATCCTGGACGCGTTGCAGGATCAGGTGGTGAACGGCGACGGGGAGGACGAGAACCTGACCGGCATACTTGCCACGTCCGGGATTATCTCGCAGGCGTTTGTGACGGACCGGCTGACGTCGATCCGTAAGGGCCTTACTCAGTTGCAGGCTACCGGGGTCACTCCTAACGCGCTGGTGTTGAATCCGGCGGACCTTGAGGCGCTGGACCTGCTCCGCGCGGACGGCGCAACGGGTGCGTTCCTGCTCGGTGACCCGTCGGCGGAGAGTGCCACGAACATTTGGTCCGTTCCGCGGATTCCGTCCAACGCCGTGGCCGCGGGTACTGCGCTGCTGGCGGACTGGAACCAGGCCGAAATCGTGGTTCGGGAAGATGCCACGCTTTCCCTTGACCGGTCCGGGGAGAACTTCACCAAGAACCTCGTAACCATGCGCGTGGAGGGCCGGTTCGGGCTGGCGGTCAAGCGGCCGGCGTCGTTCGCCGTGGTGGACCTGGCCGCATAGTGCGGTGGTGACGGCCGGGGCCCCTTCCATAACGGTTCCGGCCGTCGCCACAACAAGGAGTTAGGAGCGGCGAAGGTGTGCGAGCATCTCGGGCGTTGTCAGCAAGACACGCGGCGAGGACGATTTGGTCTGAATGACGATGCCGTCCAGTTCTCCGCCTTTGTCCAACAGGTCCGCGACCCATTTTGCGCGTTGTTTGTTGACGTATCCAATCTTGGTTGCGGCCCGGCTGGTAGTAATCGCGACCGCGTTGGCATCGTGTTCATTGTCTGCCTCACGCTTCACGGCGACGCGCTGGCCGTTCCGGAACTTGAAAGGCCTCTCGGGGTCCTCGTAATAGCCCATGCCAACGACACGGAACGCGAAAATCTGGAAATGGCGCAGGGCCAGCGTGTTGTAGTCGATCAGCTTCCCGTCAGGAAGGGCGAGGTCGAGGCCGTTGTCGGAAGTGACCAGTTTGAGAGGCGGCAACCCGTCCGGTCCGGCGACCAACTGGGCCTTGGCGTCGGCGGCCGAGATGTACCCGGCGCGGTACCCTTTCACGGTCTGCCCGGCGGCCTTGGCACGTTCTCGCTCCGCTTCGTAGAACTTGGCGGTCGCCGCCGATTGCTTGTAGCTGGTGGATTCCTTGTGGACTTCCGGTTGCCACTGCGGCGCTGGTCGCGCTGGCTGAATCGGTGTCGGCTGCGCCGCCCGGTCTACCTGCTCAACAGTCTTTTCGCTGACGAACGCCGATTTGAATCGCTCCCACATCCCCATGGCCTTGACTATAACGGGCCGGCGCGCTCTCCCTGGGGTAAGGGGCGTCGGAATCTTGCGGCGACGGCTGGATAACGCAAGTTGGCGGCAGTGATCTGTCTCCCCCCAGGGGTGGCCGGGGTCGCGCGCGTGGGCGCAAGGGGGTGTGCCGCCGTCTATAGACTATGGACAGAGAACTTGAGGGGGATTCACGTGGGGGACGTTCCATCGCGGTTGTCGGCCGGGGACTCGCTGGCCTGGTGGCGGGCACTCATGGAAAATGTCGCCGGCTTGCTGGAAGATGCCGCGTCGTTACTGGACCGCGGCTCTGCCGGCCGTGCGCTCTCACTGGTGGTCTTGGCCTCCGAAGAGCTCGGAAAGGCCGTCTGGGTCTATCGGGCCGCCCACGAGGCATGGGACGGTGTGGCGGACTTCGTGAGAGTCCCGGTGGACTTCGAGAAGTTGGCTCGGAAGCATCCACCGAAACTCAAGACGTCGGAGCGGTACAGATCCTGGCTGAAGAAGGACTTCACAGGTGAATGGCCGGCACGCGACGACGACGGCGACGGCACTGAATTCTCGGCAATCGCAGACGAGCTCAACGACTTGAAGCAGGCTGGCTTTTACGTGGATTGGAAAGCCGGCGTGCTGCGGCAGCCTTCGAACGTGGCTGCCCACGCGGCGGTTCAGGATGAATTGCGAGCGGTGGCCCAAGCCGCTCATCTACTCTATTTCGAGGACTGGTCCCGCGCTGTCATAAAATTCGACCAGTACCGCCCGGGCGACCAGCTGAGCCTCCGACTCGGGCTACTCGCACATCCGGAGTTGCATGAGCCGGGGGACGCTTCCACGTCTTAGGGGTGTGAGGTGGCTCCAAGCTGGTGTCCAGTGCTGAAATACTTGCCCTATGGTCTCAACTCAGAACTTTGTGTTCCGCGCCGTCTCCGAAACTCGACTCGAACCCGGAGATTGGGACTGGACGGCAATAAGCTCGATTGCTACGGGGGTTGCGGCCATTGTCACAGCTGTCACCATAGTTTTCATTTTCAAGCAGACACGGGCCACACGGAAGGCAGCGGAGCAGGCCGAGCGAAGCGCCGACGCGGCCTACCAAGCCCTGGAGCATTCGCAAAAGCAGTTGGACTACGCGCAACGTCAGCACATGCAATCTATGTACATGGCGGCAGAAGGCGTGAAGGCCAGGATTGACGCCGAGATGCCCCGCCTACTCCTGCAATCGGCGTCCGTTTATCCTGCCGAAGCACTAGACCAAAACGGAACTCCGGTTGTCTTCGTGGAACCTGGGGACGACAGCCGAGAACTAACGCACCTGATGAAATTCCAGATGAAGAACGATGGGCCCGGAAGCGCGAAGCTACGCTGCAGCGAACCCATCAAGTACCACACTGTGGATTCTGCCAGCCACGAATCCATTCAACAGTTGACTGAGGCGGAACAGGTAATACCGCTTGGCGTGGGGCACACGCTGAATGGCGAATACGTGGTGCGCAGGAGTGTTCGGGATTGGATAAATTCGTTCGAGGCGCGGGAGCGAAGAGAACAGTCAGAACAGCATCAATTCACTATTCGGAGCCTGACCGATGCCGATACTGGAGCCCACGAGTTGCACTACATCTCCCTGGCAGGAAGCGCTTTGGTGCCGCTGCCTCAACAAAAAGGCGCTTGGGTTCACCGGACCGCGGATGACATGAAGGAAAACCTGACTGCGTTCGTGGAACCTATTGAGCGCATGTACTTTCTCTCCAGGCGGAGGAATGAAAAGTTGCCAGAAATTCACTGGAAGTCCTTAGAGGAGACTCAGGCGTAGGTGGAACCGAAGAGGGAGGCTTCTCGGTTACGCAGGGCCACCCCATCGAACGGCCGCAGTAGCCAGCGCGGTTGGGTACATTTTGGGGACATGCGTTCCAGAATGGGCAAGATTTGGCAAGTAATTGGGTGACGGCGCACGGGCCTTTACGGCGCGTATTTCCGGGATTTTCGGGCTATTGAGTCCTGGACATGTCAGGGCCGACGCTGCCTGATTGTATCCGTGGGTCGTGGGTTCGATCCCCACAGGGCCCACTCTTTTAGCGAAGAGTGGAAAACCTCCGGCTTCCTGGTAACAGGAGGCCGGAGGTTTTTTGTTGCCCGGAACTAGTTTCCGTGCCCCTTCCCCGCGCACTTCGCGGCTGGGCTATCTGCCGGTGAGCGTCCACGAGCGCTTGGACAGGCCGAACCAGAAGCCGTCGATGGCCGTCTTCGCATTCAGGTCACCGGATTGGTACGCGGCACCCAATGCCACGTAAAGCGGCGCCCAGTGCTCGCTGCGCGGATGCGCCTCACGCGCCGCCGGCGCCTTGTGCAGGAAGTCGAGGATGGAATCGACGTCGCCGGCCTCCATTGTTTCCTGAGCCCAGTGGTCAAATTCGCTCGAAGCGGAGGGCGGGGCAGTGTCCGGTCCGCCGGCAGGGTTGAACCAGCGCAGGTTGTGCGTGGTGAAGCCGGAACCCACAATCAGCGTGCCACGGTCCCGCAGCGGCGCCAGCGTTTTGCCCAGGTTGAACAGGCCCTGCGGATCCAGGGTGGGCATGGACATCTGGAGCACCGGAATATCGGCCTCCGGGTACATCTCCACGAGCGGAACGTAGGCGCCGTGGTCCAGGCCGCGCTCCTCGTCGCGTTCCACGTGGTGGCCGTGGGTGGAAACGAGTTTCTCCACTTCGGCGGCGAGTTCCACCGCCTGGGGTGCGTTGTACGTGACGTCGTAGTACTTCTGCGGGAAGCCCCAGAAGTCGTAGACCAGCCCGGGGTTCCGCGACGTGGCGCTGAGCGTCACCGGCGCGTTCTCCCAGTGCGCGGACACCATCAGGATGTCCTTGGGCCTGCCGTATGTGCCGGACCAGGCGCTGAGCTCGCTGGTCCAACGGGCGTCGTCAGCCAGGGGAGGGGCGCCGTGGCTGAGGAAGAGTACCGGCGGGCGGTCAAGTGTCTGCGTCATAACTCCATTCTAGGACCTTTTAGTTGAATCTTCAACCAATAATTTTGAACTCATTTCGCCTCGACTAAGCGAGGCCGCCGTTGGCATAGATGGTCTGACCGTTGATCCAGCGGCCCGGACCCGCGAGGAATGCGATCAGCCCGGCGATATCGTCCGGGGTCCCCAGCCGTTCCAGGGGGTTCATCTGCGCGAGCCGGTCGATGGTTTCCTGGTCCTTGCCGTCGAGGAACAGGGCTGTGGCCGTCGGTCCCGGGGCCACCGCATTTACGGTGACGTCGCGGCCGTGCAGGGGCGGGAGGCCTTGTCCAGCAGGTCGGTCAGTGCCGCCGCCGGGGTCCAGCCGCCCGCCATCTACCGGATTTTTGGCGACATGCAGGGATTGCTGGGGGCTGTGGCCAGCTTCGGATTCAGTGAATATCTTGCGGAGAAGACCGCGGCGGCACCGGAGTCCGACCCCGTCGATGGCCTGCGGCGTGGCTGGGATGTGCATATCGGTTTTGGGCTGGGCCATCCCGCTGTGTACGCACTGATGTACGGGCAACCGGGCTCGGGGCCCGCCCCGCAGGCCGCAGCTGATGCCCTCGCCATCCTGCGGGGCCTGGTGGAACGCGTCGCCCAGGCCGGAAGGCTCGCCGTGGATGTGGACACTGCGGTGGGAATGATCCACGCGGCCGGCTGCGGCATCACTCTCAGCCTGATCGCGCTGCCGGCGGACCGCCGCGACCTGGCACTTGCCGGAAAAACCCGGGAAGTGCCAGGTCGCGATTACTGCCGACGCTGTGCCAGGGTCCGCAGCAGGCGACGTTTCCGGTTCGGCCGCCGCACGGCATGCTGTCGCGCTGAAGGCCACCTTGGGGGAGGCCGGCGCCGGGGCGGACGGGCTGCTGACGGCAGGGGAGTCGCTTCTCCTCGGGGAATGGCTGGACAGGCTCGCCAAAGCCTGAGGCTGCCATGCTCCGGGCGGGAAATGCGGTCCGATGTGATGCCGGACACTCACTTACGTATACTGAGTGGGTTTTTGCAGCCAATCTTGGGGCTTCCCGCACGCGTGGGGTAGTGGCCGGCAAACACCAACCGCCCACCAGAATCCCCAGCAGTTAGGTACCGCGCCCATGTCAGGTCGCCGAGCAGCAGGCCCGCAGCGCCACGGCCGATACCCCCGCAAGTCACCGTTCTTCTGGCCCCGGATACTGATGATCGTCGGCGTGACGGTGGCCATCGCCGTCGCCGCCGCTGCCGTCATCTGGATCACGGGCAGCCAGTCACCCCTGGCGGCCGCGCGCTGTGACGTCCCCGCTGAAGTCCGCGTCGGTGCCGACGCCACCATGGCCCCGGCCCTGCAAAGCGCGGCCGCTAAGGTGCCCGCCGGCGCCTGTGTGAAGTACACCATCGAAACGCAGACGCAGCCCGAGCTCGCTGCCGCGGTGACCGCGGGAAAGGATGCCCCGGACTTGTGGGTGGCCGATTCGGCGGTCCGGGTGCAGCGCGTCGTGACTGCCGCAGCGCCTGAGATCACCGTGCCGTCCCTCGCCTCGACGCCCGGCGTTATTGTCGGCCGCCAGGGGGAAGTCCCCGGATTCGCCACCTGGCTCAGCGCGCTGCAGGCTCCCGGCGTCAGGTTCAGCGATCCGCTGGTGACCGGCAGCGGGGAAGTGGCGCTGCTGGGGGCCCTCTCCGAAGTGGAGGCCGGCCGTGCGGAAGCCAAAACGCTTCAGGCCGCCACCGCCCAGCTCGCCCAGAGCGAGAGCCAGCGCACGGGAGAGAAGCTGACCGATGCCAGCCAGCTCGAGGCCGTGGCTTCCGGCGGGGGATTCGCCATCGTCACCGAGCAGGCCTGGCTGGCCTTCGCGCAGACGGCTCCGGGGGCCCGGCTTTCAGCGTCGATGCCGCACACCGGGTCCGTGTCGCTGGATTATCCGGTGGCCCTCACCGCTGCCGGCCGGGCCCGCGGCGGTGCCGCAGCTGACGCCGCCCAGGCGCTGGCTTCCGCCATGGCAACCGAGGACGGAAAGAGGGCGCTCGCCGACAACGGCCTTCGGCCCGCGGACGGCAGCCGCACAGCGGACCAGAAGGGCGTGGGCAGTGTTGCCGCCCTCAAGCCCGCTTCCGCGGAAACCGTGCAGAGGACGCTGAAAGGCTGGTCCCTCCAGGCCATTCCCTTCAGGTCGCTGGTGGTTATGGACGTTTCCGGTTCCATGAACTTCCAGGCGGGTGGACAGACCCGCATGCAGCTCACGCAACAGGCGGCGATCGCGGGCAGCAAACTGTTTCCCAACACCGCTGCGCTGGGGATGTGGGCGTTTTCCATCGGCCTCGGCGGCGGCAGCCAGGACTACGTGGAGCTCGACCCCATCCGGAAAATGGACCAGCTGGTGGGCGGCGTGACGCAGCGGGACCGCCTGGTGGCGGACATCTCCGGCCTGGACAAGCGGACAGGCGGCGCCACGGGGCTCTATGACTCGACCCTGGCCGCCTACCGGACGGTCAAGGCGAATTACGATGCCCGGGCTGTCAACAGCGTGATCCTGTTCACCGACGGAGCCAACGAAGACCCTGATTCCCTGAGCCTCGAGGAGCTGCTGGAGGCTCTGCAGCGCGAACAGGACCCGGCAAAGCCCGTGGTGATTGTCAGCATAGGCATTACCGAAGACGCGGACGCAGAGACCCTGCGGAAGATCTCCGAGGCCACCGGTGGCACAAGCTATGTGGCGAGGAATCCGCAGGACATCCCGAGCGTGTTCGTGGATGCGCTGCAGGCTCGAGCACAATAGCTTCATGGCCTACAGCAGCGAGCGGCGCCTTCCGCGACTTGAAGACGTGGCGGAACGCGCCGGCGTCTCCCACCAGACAGTGTCCCGGGTAATCAATAACCACCCCAATGTGAGCAAGGCGACCAGGGAGCGGGTCGAGGCTGCCGTCGCCGAGCTGGGATACCGGCGGAACACCGCCGCGCGCAGCCTGGTGACCCGGCGTTCGCACACCATTGGCGTCCTGGCCAGCGAGCTGTCCCAATACGGGCCAGCCAACACGCTGCTCGGCGTGGAGCAGGCGGCACGCAACGCCGGCTACTTCGTGAGCATCGCCGCCCTCCGGGAAGTCAGCGCGGATTCGATCACCGACGCTGCCCGCCATTTCATGGACCAGGGCGTGGACGGGATCGTGGCCCTGGTGCCGCATGCGGGAACCCTGCAGGCCCTGGAAGTTCTCAACCTGGACGTTCCGGTGGTGGTGGTCGGCTCCAGCGGAGAAGGCAGGTTCAGCGGCGCCATGGTGGACCAGAAACTGGGAGCCAGGCTTGCCGTTGCCCATCTGATTGAGCAGGGCCACAAGCGGATCGGTCATATCTCCGGACCCCAGGACTGGATCGATGCCGCTGAGCGGGCGGAAGGCTGGCGCGAGGCCCTCGCCCAGGCGGGACTGGACGACGACCTCCTCGTCGAGGGCGACTGGAGTGCCGGCAGCGGCTACGGGATCGGCCAGCAGCTTGCCGTTGAACGCGCTGCCACGGCTGTGTTCGTAGGCAACGACCAGATGGCCCTGGGCGTCCTGAGGGCCTTCGGCGAAGCGGGCGTGCGGGTGCCGCAGGACGTCTCCGTGGTGGGCTTTGACGACCAGCCGGAGGCGGGCTACTTCATGCCGCCCCTTACCACTGTCCGCCAGGATTTTGAGGAGCTCGGACGCCGCTGCATGGACATGATGCTGGCGCTGCTCGAAGACGGCGCCGTGGCCGGAACCACGGTGGTTGACCCCCGGATCGTAGTGCGCGCGAGCACCGCCCCGCCCGCCTGAGCACGCCCTCCTCCGGCCCGCCTGACCTGGCGATTCCTGCCGTTGACACCATTTGCCGTAGTGACCATGTCTTGACAGGTTGTTTGTTAGCGCTAACAATTAAGGACAGCCGCAGAGCAGCGGAGACTATTGGAGGAATTGATGGACGTCACAGCAGACGGTTCAGACAGCTATGTGATCGGCGTCGACTACGGCACGCTGTCCGGGCGGGCCGTGGTGGTCCGCGTCCGGGATGGCAAGGAACTGGGCAGCGGCGTATTTGAGTACCCCCATGCCGTGGTCACCGATGCGCTCCCGGCCGATCTGGCGGACGCAGCGGACGGAGCGGCCGCCCGCCTGCCCGGCGAATGGGCCCTGCAGGTGCCCAACGACTACCGCGAGGTGCTCCGCCGGGCAGTGCCCGCGGCCATCGCCGACGCCGGGATCGAACCCGCCGCGGTGGTGGGCATCGCCACCGACTTCACGGCCTGCACCATGGTCCCCGTCAAGGGCGACGGCACACCGCTGAACGAGCTTCCCGGATTCGCCAACCGCCCGCACGCCTATGTGAAGCTGTGGCGCCACCATGCCGCCCAGCCGCAGGCGGACCGCATCAACGCCCTGGCCGCGGAACTCGGCGAAAACTGGCTGCCGCGCTACGGCGGGCTGATCTCCTCCGAATGGGAGTTCGCAAAGGGCCTGCAGCTGCTGGAGGAAGACCCGGAAGCCTACGCCGCCATGGACCACTGGGTGGAGGCGGCTGACTGGATCGTCTGGCAGCTGTGCGGCAACTACGTCCGCAACGCCTGCACCGCCGGGTACAAGGGCATCTACCAGGACGGCCGCTACCCGTCCGAGGAATTCCTGTCCGCCCTGAACCCGGACTTCAAGGATTTTGTCAGCGCCAAGCTGGCGCACACCATCGGCCGGCTCGGCGATGCAGCCGGCTACCTGACGGCCGAGGCCGCAGCCTGGACCGGGCTCCCGGAAGGCATCGCCGTCGCGGTGGGCAACGTGGACGCCCACGTCACGGCGCCCGCAGCGAAGGCCGTTGAACCCGGGCAGCTGGTGGCCATCATGGGAACCTCCACCTGCCACGTCATGAACGGTGCCGAGCTGCGTGAAGTGCCGGGCATGTGCGGCGTGGTGGACGGCGGAATCGTCGACGGTCTGTGGGGCTACGAAGCCGGGCAAAGCGGGGTGGGGGACATCTTCGGCTGGTTCACCAACAACGGCGTCCCGCCCGAGTACCACCAGGCGGCGGAAGCGGCAGGCCTGGGCATCCACGAGTACCTCACGGAACTTGCCTCCCGGCAGGCCATCGGCGAACACGGGCTTATTGCCTTGGACTGGCACTCCGGCAACCGTTCAGTGCTGGTGGACCACGAACTTTCCGGCGTCGTGGTGGGCCAGACCCTGGCCACCAAGCCGGAAGACACCTACCGGGCTTTGCTGGAAGCCACGGCCTTCGGCACGCGCACCATCGTGGACGCCTTCCGCGACTCGGGAGTGCCGGTCAGGGAATTCATCGTGGCCGGCGGCCTGCTGAAGAACAAGCTGCTCATGCAGATCTACGCGGACATCACCGGCCTGCCGCTCTCCACCATCGGCTCGACCCAGGGGCCCGCGCTGGGCTCGGCCATCCACGCCGCCGTGGCCGCAGGTCATTACGCGGATATCCGCGCCGCTGCCGCTGCCATGGGATCGGAGCCCGGCAGCATCTATATTCCCATTCCGGAAAATGTCGCCGCCTACGAAAAGCTCTTCCAGGAGTACCGCAAGCTGCACGACTATTTCGGCCGTGGCACCAACAGCGTGATGCACCGCCTCAAGGCGATCCAGCGTGCGGCCAGGCCGTCATTTGCCGCCGCCGCCGGCGCTCCGCAGCAGAACGCCATCTCCGCCGACTCCGCTGCAGAGGGAGTGTCCGCATGAGCAACCTGCTGGAAACCATCGCGCAGGTCCGTCGCGAGGTCTGCGAACTGCACGCCGAGCTCACCCGCTACGAACTGGTGGTGTGGACGGCCGGCAACGTCTCCGCGCGTGTTCCCGGCCATGACCTGATGGTCATCAAGCCCTCCGGAGTCTCCTACGCGGACCTCACGCCCGAGAGCATGGTTGTCACGGATCTCTACGGCACTCCCGCGGAGGGCGAGTGGGGAAACCCGCCGTTCTCGCCGTCGTCGGACACCGCCGCGCATGCATACGTCTACCGGCATATGCCGGAAGTGGGCGGCGTGGTGCACACACACTCCACCTACGCCACGGCGTGGGCCGCCCGCGGTGAAGCGATCCCGTGCGTGCTGACCATGATGAGCGACGAGTTCGGCGGGAGCATCCCGGTGGGCCCGTTCGCGCTGATTGGCGACGACTCGATCGGCCAGGGAATCGTCGAAACCCTCCGGAACTCCACCTCACCGGCGGTCCTGATGCAGAACCATGGACCGTTCACCATCGGCAAGGACGCACGCTCCGCCGTGAAGGCCGCCGTGATGTGCGAGGAAGTGGCACGCACAGTCCATATTTCCCGCCAGCTGGGCGAACCGCTGCCCATCGACCAGGGCAGCATCGATTCCCTCTACGCCCGCTACCAGAACGTCTACGGCCAGTAGCGCCGCAGCCCACCCGCTTTTTCAGGAGAACCCATGAGCAACGCCAACAACACGTCCCTTGAGCAGTACGAGGTCTGGTTCCTCACCGGCAGCCAGCACCTGTACGGCGAGGACGTCCTCAAGCAGGTCGCAGCGCAGTCGCAGGAGATTGCCGCCGCGCTGAACGCGTCATCCGATGTCCCGGTCAAGGTGGTCTGGAAGCCCGTCCTCACCGACTCGGAGGCCATCCGCCGGACCGCGCTGGAAGCCAACTCCGACGATTCGGTGATCGGCGTGACGGCCTGGATGCACACGTTCAGCCCGGCCAAGATGTGGATCCAGGGCCTGGATCTGCTGCGCAAGCCGCTCCTGCACCTGCACACCCAGGCCAACGTTGAGCTGCCCTGGGCGGACATCGACTTCGACTTCATGAACCTCAACCAGGCAGCCCACGGCGACCGCGAGTTCGGCTACATCCAGTCCCGCCTGGGCATTCCCCGCAAGACCGTGGTGGGCCACGTGTCCAACCCGGAGGTCTCCCGCCAGGTGGGCGTGTGGCAGCGCGCCTCGGCCGGCTGGGCCGCCGTCCGCACCCTGAAACTGACCCGGTTCGGCGACAACATGCGCAACGTGGCCGTCACCGAAGGCGACAAGACCGAAGCCGAGCTGCGCTTCGGCGTCTCCGTCAACACCTGGTCAGTCAACGAGCTCGCCGACGCCGTACACGGCGTGGACGAGTCCGACGTCGACGCCCTGGTGGCGGAGTACGAGCGCCTGTACGAGGTGGTGCCGGAACTGAAGGCCGGGGGAGAGCGGCACGAATCGCTGCGCTACAGCGCGCGGATCGAACTGGGCCTGCGCAGCTTCCTCGAAGCCAACGGCTCCGCCGCGTTCACCACCTCCTTCGAGGACCTGGGCGAACTGCGCCAGCTGCCCGGCATGGCCGTGCAGCGGCTGATGGCCGACGGCTACGGCTTCGGCGCCGAGGGCGACTGGAAGACCGCCATCCTGGTCCGCGCCGCCAAGGTCATGGGCTCCGGCCTCCCCGGCGGTGCCTCCCTGATGGAGGACTACACCTACCACCTCACCCCCGGCCAGGAGAAGATCCTGGGTGCGCACATGCTCGAGGTCTGCCCGTCGCTGACCGCCACGAAGCCGCGCGTCGAGATCCACCCGCTGGGCATCGGCGGCAAGGAAGACCCCGTCCGAATGGTGTTCGACACCGACGCCGGCCCGGGAGTCGTGGTGGCCCTGTCCGACATGCGTGACCGCTTCCGCCTCGTGGCAAACGCCGTCGACGTGGTGGACCTGGACGAACCCCTGCCCAACCTGCCGGTGGCCCGCGCGCTGTGGTCGCCCAAGCCCGACTTCGCCACGTCCGCCGCCGCATGGCTGACGGCCGGAGCCGCGCACCACACGGTGCTTTCCACCGCCGTCGGCATGGACGTCTTCGAGGACTTCGCCGAGATTGCGAAGACCGAACTGCTGACCATCGACGAAGGCACCACCATCAAACAGTTCAAGAAGGAACTGAACTGGAACGCCGCCTACTACAAGCTGGCCGGCGGGCTGTAGCAGCCCACTCCGGCGGCCCCGGTGGGGGCCGCCGCGGCCCATAAGCCCGTGGTTCCACCCTTGCCGCCTGCCAGCCCTCCCGGGCCGGGCGGGCGGTTAGCGCGTGCCGGCGTCCGGCGGAGCTGCCGTTGAACTCCGCACGATCAGTTCGGTGGCGAGCTCCACGGACTGGGGGCTTTTCGGCGCATGCCCGATCTGCTCCACCAGGATGCCTACCGCCATGGCGGCCATCATCGGCTTCTTCATCGCCGGCCAGAAATACCTCATCAACGGCAACGCCACCACCGGGCTGAAATAGTCCCGTGAGCCACAACTGCCCGCCGAATCAGAATTGGGCCGCAAGTAGAAGGGGCAGCGGTGCGGTGGCCGGGGTTGTGGTGATGGTGTTGCTGTCCAGGGTGACTGCCCCGTTTAGTGCCAGGGCGCGGCCTTCGATGGTGACTCCGGTTGTCACTGTGATCGATGCCAGCGCCATGATGGTCCCGGCGATGGAGGATCCGGTGCCCAGGGTCGCGGAACTGCCGACCTGCCAGAAGACGTGGGAGGCCTGGGCGCCGTTGATCAGCTTGACGTTGCTGGCCGAGGCTGTGGTGAGGGTGGAGCCCATCTGGAAGATGAAGACCGCCTCGGGATCGCCCTTGCCATCGAGTGTCAGGGTCCCGCTCAGCGCGAGCGAACTGGCGGAGCTATAGACCCCGGCGTTGAGTGTGCGGCCCACCAGGTCCCCCGCGGCTGCCTCGGTCGGGGTGCGGCCGGCGGCATCATTGTAGGCGGCCTGCAGGTCCGTATGGGCGGCGCCGGCCTGCGCATCGGCGGAGTGGGTGGTGCCTTCCAGGGTTCCCGGCGGGAACCCCGTGATCGCTGTTCCCGGGCTGACTCCGAGGTTCCCGCCAAGGTTCGTCGGGCCGGTATTGGTCACCGTCGAAGCGCCCAGCACCGAGAAACTCCCCGCAGCGCCCAGTCCCACCATCGCACCCGAGGCATGAGCCGGAGTAGGCGTTGACAGAAGGCCCGCAAACAGCAGGTGCATGTCAGCCCTGCGGCGCAGACAACTGCTGCCCAACGGGCCGTTCCGGGACCTTCTTCTGCAGCATTGGTCCGAAGCATATTACTAAACATCATGGTCTTCCCCCAGGTTGACTGCCCCCGCGGGTGTTCCCGCCGGAGACTCATAGTGATCAATACGACGTTGTGTTGGGACGGGGCGTTGATTAGGCCGTAATCAGCCCTTTTGCTGGTGCTTCGACGATTCCGGGCATGCTGGCGCCCGCTCTGGTCTGGGAGAGCTGCGCGATCGCGCTGGGCGTGTTGAAGGAGTCGCCGGATACCGGCTTCCGGCCTGCCATTAATTACTGGATCTCTGCGTAGGAGCGACCCTAGAGAATACGTTCTGTGGCCCCCACCATGAACGAATATCACCAACGACGTGGTGTGTAGGCCCCCACACTGAACCTCATCCAAGTTGAAGTCAATAGGTCGCGCTGACTCATAGAAGGTGGGCTCGTGGAGGGTGTCGAAGAATCATTTGGTGATGCCTGCGTAGCGTGTCCGGGTGCCATCGGCGCCGGGGCCCGGCTCCCGGGCCCGGCGTGTCCGTGGCCTTCTCTTGACGGCGGGCGGTTCCAGCCCTAAGAATGGGTTTCTATAACGTTGTAGAAACCTAGAAACGAGGATGTTTACGTGGGCACTTCCGAACACGCCACCGCCAAGATCACCCTGGATCCCGCCTTCACCGTGGGGCCGGTCCGCCGCCGCACCTTTGGCGCCTTCGTGGAACATCTTGGCCGTTGCGTCTACACCGGCATCTTCGAGCCGGGCCATCCGAAGGCTGACGCTGACGGCTTCCGGACCGACGTCCTGGAACTCACCCGCGAACTGGGCGTGTCCACGGTCCGGTACCCGGGCGGGAACTTTGTCTCCGGTTACCGCTGGGAGGATGGCGTTGGGCCGGTGGAAGAGCGTCCGGCGCGCCTCGACCTGGCCTGGCACTCCACCGACCCCAACCATGTGGGGGTGGACGAGTTTGCCAAATGGTCCGCCAAAGCAGGCGTCGAGCCGATGATGGCCGTGAACCTTGGCACCCGCGGGACCCAGGAAGCCCTCGATCTGCTGGAATACTGCAACATCGACGGCGGGACGGCGTTCTCCGATCAGCGCCGGGCCAACGGGGCCGAAAACGGCTACGGCATCAAGATGTGGTGCCTGGGCAACGAGATGGATGGGTTCTGGCAGATCGGCCACAAGAACGCCACGGAGTACGGCCGGCTGGCGGCGGACACCGCCCGCGCCATGCGGATGGTGGAGCCGGACCTGGAGCTGGTGGCCTGCGGAAGCTCCGCCCCCACGATGGACAGCTTCGGCGAGTGGGAGCGGGTTGTGCTGACGGAAACCTACGACCTGGTGGACCTGATCTCCGCACACCAGTACTTCGAGGACTTCGGCGACCTGCAGGAACACCTGTCCTCCGGCCACCGGATGGAGGCCTTCATCAAGGACATCGTGGCCCACATCGACCACGTGAAGTCGGTCAAGAAGTCCGCCAAGCAGGTGAACATCTCCTTCGACGAATGGAACGTCTGGCACATGAGCCGCGACGAATCCAAGGCACCCACCGGGAAAGACTGGCCCGTGGCCCCGGTGCTGCTCGAGGACCGCTACACCGTGGCGGACGCCGTGGTGGTGGGCGACCTCCTCATCACGCTGCTCCGCAACACCGACCGCGTGCACTCCGCCAGCCTGGCGCAGCTGGTCAACGTCATCGCCCCGATCATGACCGAACCCGGCGGCCGCGCCTGGAAGCAGACCACCTTCCACCCGTTCGCCCTGACGTCACAGCACGCCAAGGGCACGGTGCTGCAGCTCGCCGTCGAATCCCCGCTGCTCAGCGGCGGCAAGACCGCGAACTTTGCCGCCCTGTCCGCCGTCGCCACTTTCGATGCGGACGCCGGCGAGGCGGTGGTGTTTGCCGTGAACCGTTCGGCAACGGACGCCCTCACGCTGGACGCCGCCGTCGCCGGTCTGGGGAACGCCAAGGTTGTTGAAGCGGTAACCTACACGAACAAGGATCCCTACTGGCAGGCGACGGCGGATGACTCCACCTCGGTGCTGCCCGGCGAGAACGTCAGTGTCCAGGTCGACGGCGGCCGGCTCACCGCCGAGCTTCCCGCGGTGTCCTGGAGCATGATCCGCCTCTCCGTCGACGGAGTCGGACACTAGGCGAGAGGGAACCCGGCGCCGGAACTAGCTCGCAAGGAGCGCCGGATCCAGGTGGACGGGGGCGTCCAGGTCGCGCAGGCAGACCAGGGCGTCCCCTTCCACGTGCAGCCGCGCCGCATGGATGCTGGTGCGTTGTTCACGGACCGCCCGGGCCGGGTCCGCCAGGCCGTTGGCCATTTCGGTGTCCTGCCACTCCGGGTGCGTGAAGTAAAAGATGTAGGCGTGGTCGCCCTGGGTGACCACGTCGGCGTGCCTGCCGTACGTGGCGTCGTCCGCCCCGGCGCCCGGCGCATCCAGGATGAGGCCGTTGTTGGCTTCCTGCCGGGTCCAGGCGAGGCCGTCCGCCGAGCGGTGCACGGCCTGGCCGCGCCACTCGTCCACCACCATCCAGTACCAGCCGCCCAGTCGGAACACGTTGGGACCCTCATGGGAAGGCAGCCCGATCACCTGCCCCTCGGCGCGCCAGCGGCCGACCGTTTCCCGGCGCCCGGGGCGTCCGACGGCGATGCTGCCGCTGCCGCCGTCCGCTTCTTCCCGGAGGGCCGGACCCTCCCAGACCGCCGACCAGGTGGTGGAGCCGTCCACCTCATCCTTGAACCAGAGGCGCGGACGGCCGTCCGCCACCACGGCGAAGGCTGCGTCAATGACGTTCTCGGAACCGACATCCACCCGCCCGCGGAACTCCCACTGCTCCAGGTCGGGGCTGGTGAAATGCACCAGCCGCCGCCGGGTCTGCTCGGCCCAGGTGCGCGGAGCGCCGGCGCCCCAGGTGAGGAACATGTGGTACCTGCCGTCATGCCACACCACCTCCGGGGCCCAATGGGTGTTCAGGCCGGGGGAGTCCTCCGGATCGAGGCCCTCCACCACGCCGCGGTACTGCCAGCTGGCTCCTGCGTCCGAGGACACCGCGATTCCGATCCTGGTGCCGGTGATCCAGTCCACGCCATCGGTGGCGAGCGTGGCGCGGCGGGCCGTGTAGAACATCCACCACTCGCCCGTGCCGCGGCGGTGGATGACCGTGGGGTCGGCGGCGCCGTCGAACACCGGGCAGCGGAAGAGGGGAGAGGCAGCGGACGGCATGGCGGTTTCCTTTGTGAAGTGCTGGCGGAGGGCCGGTTCGGATGCCGCGGCCGAATCCATTCTATAACGTTGTAAATGTTGCGGAAAGGGCAAAACCGGAGCGCGTCTGCAACGATGTAGCTGAAAGTGTTGACGGGGAAGGGAATCACCTGTGGCTGTGACCATGAACGACGTTGCGCGCGCCGCCGGCGTCTCGTTGAAGACAGTATCCAATGTGCTCAACGACTACGAGTTCATTCGGCCAGCCACCAAGCAGAAGGTGCTGGACGCCATCGCCGAGCTGGGGTACGAGGCCAACCTGACGGCCCGGAGCCTGCGTTCCGGCAAAACCCGGATGCTGGGACTGGTGCTGTCCGACCTGTCCATTCCCTACTACGGCGAGCTTGCGTCCAGGCTGATGACCGTTGCGGCCAGCCGGGGCTACCGCGTCCTGGTGGAGCAGTCCGGCGGCGTCGCGGGACACGAGCTGAGCGCGCTCCAGGGTCCGTTCCGCCAGCTCACGGACGGGCTGCTGTTCACCCCGCTGACCCTCGATGTCGACACCATTGCCGCGCACCAGGGCACCAAGCCGATCGTGATGCTTGGGGAGCACATCACGGATTCGCGCTTCGATCTGGTGACCATGAAGAACGCCGAGGCCGCGGAAGCCATCACCGCCCATCTCCTGGCCGGGGGCCGGCGCCGGATTGCCGTCCTGGGCGCGACGGCGGGCGCCACGACGGACAGCCCCGGCCTGCGCCTGAACGGCTACCGGAAAGCGTTGGAGGCTGCCGGGGCGGAGTTTGACCCGGACCTGGTGGTGCAGTGCGACTGGCGCCGTGACGGCGGGGCCTCCGCCGTCGGCAGCCTGCTGGACAGCGGAGTCCGGTTCGACGCCGTCTTTGGCCTGAATGACGCGATGGCGCTCGGTGCCTTGCACGAGCTCCTGGTCCGCGGCATCAGGTTGCCGGATGACGTCGCAGTGGCGGGCTTTGACGACATCGACGAGGCACGCTTCGCCTCCCCCTCCCTCACCACGGTGTCTCCCGGGATGGAGGAGATCGCCGAGCGGTCCATCAAGCTGCTCATCGACCGGATCGAAGGTGCGGAGTCCGCCCCCGGGGGACTCCACATCGAGGCGGGTTTCGAACTTAAGGTGCGGGACTCGGCCCCGTACGGTCCGGGCGCGGCCCGCGGCGTTGTGGGACCGGAGCGGGCGTAATGTTCGGCGAATTAGCGCACGTTTGAGTTGCTTAATTTGGACTCGTGGGTAATCCTCTTATAAGGCCAGCCTAACCTTGGCTGCGGATATTTGAGGCTCCACGTTCATGACAGCAAACTATTTGATCGGCCTGCGCGAAGGCCTTGAGGCGACTCTCGTCGTCGTACTCCTGATGGCCTATCTCATCAAGGCCGGACGGCGGCACCTCCTGCCCCGGCTCTGGGCGGGCGTCGGATTCGCAGTTGCCGTGTCGGCGGGATTCGGGGCTTTGCTCACCTTCGGCCCGCGCGGACTCACGTTCGAAGCGCAGGAAGCCATCGGTGGCAGCCTTTCCGGCGTGGCCGTGGCGCTGGTGACCTGGATGGTGTTCTGGATGGCCCGCACCGCCCGCACCCTCGGTGCCGAACTCCGCTCGCACGTGGACAGGGCTGCGGGCGGCGCCGGCTGGGGCCTGGCCGCCGTGGCCGCGCTCGCCGTGGGTCGCGAAGGCCTCGAGACTGCCCTGTTCCTCTGGGCGGCCACCCAAGCCGCCGGGCAGTCGGCAACTCCGCTGCTCGGTGCCCTCCTGGGCCTGGCGACTGCCGTCCTGCTCGGTTTCCTGCTGCACCGCGGAGTCCTGAAGATTAACCTCGGGGTGTTCTTCACCTGGAGCGGTGCCGCCCTCGTCGTCATCGCAGGGGGTGTTCTCGCCTACGCTGTCCACGATTTCCAGGAGGCCGGAATCCTTCCCGGCCTCCACAGCCTGGCCTTCGACGTGACGGCGGCAGTCCCGCCGTCGTCCTGGTACGGAACGGTACTCAAAGGCACCCTGAACTTCTCGCCTGCCACCACCTGGCTGGAAGCGGCGGCCTGGCTGCTGTACGTCCCTGCCGTGCTGTTCTTCTACCTTCGCGCCAACCGCCGCACCCGCGTCTCCCCGCAGGCCGAAACATCCGCCCGGACTGCCGTCGCGGCCTCCTGACCCACCACTCCCGCACCACCAAAGGAACACCCTCATGCCAAGCCCCAGCCTGCCCGATTGTGACCGCTCGGCATCAGCCCTTAGGCAGGGCCGCCGGCCTGGAGCTGCACGCCGCCTGGCCGCAGCGGCCGCCGTCGTCGCCCTCCCCCTGACTATGGCCGCGTGCACGGACAACGCCGCACCTTCACCGACCGCGGGGGCGGCCGGACCCATCCAGGTCACCAGCACCAGCGATGCCTGCAAGGTGTCCACGGCCACCGCGGGAAGCGGCAACCTCACCTTCACCGTCAAGAACGACGGCGATCAGGTCACCGAGTTCTACCTGCTGGCGGAGGACGGCCTGCGGATCCTGGGCGAAGTGGAAAACATCGGCCCGGGGCTGACCCGGAACCTGGTGGTCACGGTCCCTGCCGGCAAGTACAACACCGCCTGCAAGCCCGGAATGGTGGGTGAGGGCATCCGCGCCAGCTTTGACGTGGCCGACTCGGGCACCCAGCCGGCAGTGGACAAGGACCTGCAGGCGCTCATCGGCCAGGGGACGGCGCAGTACGCAGCGTATGTCAAGGACCAGACCGAACAGCTGGTGGCCGGCACCAAGAAGTTTGCCGAGGCCTACGCCGCCGGCGACGCTGCCACCGCGAAAGAGCTCTACGCCGCAACCCGCATGCACTGGGAGCGGATCGAGCCGGTAGCCGAGTCCTTCGGCGACCTCGACCCCAAGCTGGACGCCCGCGAAGCGGACCTGGCCGAGGGCGAGGAGTGGACCGGCTGGCACCGTGCCGAGAAGGATCTGTACCCGCCGGCCGGGTTCCAGGCACTGAGCGCCGCAGAGCGTGAAAAGCTGTCAGCCCACCTGGTGGCCGACACCGAGGAGCTGGCCAAGCGCACGCGGACGGTGGAGCTCACTGCCGACAAGCTGGGCAACGGCGCCAAGGAACTGCTGGACGAGGTGGCCACCGGCAAGGTCACCGGCGAAGAGGAGGCCTGGTCGCACACCGACCTGTGGGATTTCCAGGCCAATGTGGACGGCGCCCGGATCGCGTTCGAAAACCTCAGGCCCGTGCTGGAGCAGAAGGACCCGGAGCTCGCCAAGACCCTCGATACGAAGTTCTCGGAGCTGCAGGCTGAACTGAAGACCCACGCCAGGGGCGACGGCTTTGCCTACTACAACGAACTGACCCCGGAACAGATCCAGCGCCTCGCCGCACTGGTGGATTCCCTTGGCGAACCGCTGTCCAACCTCACCGCGGCAGTAGTGCTGTGACCGGTTGCCCCTTCGGCGGTGGCCAGGGCCGCGGCCAGGGCGGAGTCCAGCGGGACACGTCCCCGGCTGCTGCCGCCGCCGCAACCGACACTGACGGGGCCGCCACCGGGGGCGCGGCTGACAAAGAGGTTGCCGGGCGCGGCGTGTCCCGCCGGCGCATGCTCTCCTTTGCCGGTGTCGGCGGCGCCGGCGCGCTGGCAGGCCTCGCCGCCGGACTGCTGGGGCGCGACGCCGTCTTCGCGTCGAACCCTGCCGCCGAGGTGACTGCCGCCGACACGGTCCCGTTCTACGGGGACCGCCAGGCGGGAATTACGACGCCGGCACAGGACCGCCTGCACATGGCCGCCTTCGATGTCATCACCGAGGACCGCGACGCCCTGATCCGGCTCCTCAAGGACTGGACTTCCGCTGCGGAGGACATGACCCAGGGGCGGGAAACCGGTGAAACCGGGGCAGCCGGCGGGTCCTATGACGCCCCGCCGCAGGATACTGGTGAAGCGATGGGCCTCAGCGCCGGCAAGCTCACCGTCACCTTCGGCTTCGGCGCCAGCCTGTTTGAAAAGGACGGGAAGGCACGGTTCGGGCTCGAGGGCCGGCGTCCGGACGCCCTGATAGACCTGCCGCATTTCCCCGGCGACGACCTGCAGCCCGGACGCAGCGGCGGAGACATCATTCTGCAGGCATGCGCCGACGATCCCCAGGTGGCCGTGCACGCCATCCGGAACCTCGCCCGGTTGGGGTTCGGGAAGGTCCGCGTCCGCTGGTCGCAGCTGGGCTTCGGACGCACGTCCTCCACTTCCCGGGCTCAGACGACGCCCCGCAACCTTTTCGGCTTCAAGGACGGCACCAACAACCTCAAAGTCGAGGATGCCGGCCTGCTGGACAGCCATGTCTGGGCGGGGGGCGGCACCCGGGCGGGCGAAGCCTGGATGCAGGGCGGAAGCTACCTGGTGGCGCGCCGCATCCGGATGCACATCGAGATCTGGGACCGGACGTCGCTGGGCGAACAGGAAGGCCTGATCGGGCGGACAAAGGCCGAGGGCGCTCCGCTGTCCGGTGGCCAGGAATTCACCGCCCCGGACTTCAACATCCAGGGCAGGGACGGTGAGCCCCTGATGGGAGCCGACTCGCATGTCCGCCTCGCCCATCCCGACCAGAACGGCGGCGTGAGGATGCTGCGCCGGGGGTACAACTACACGGACGGTTCCGACGGCCTGGGGCACTTCGACGCAGGCCTGTTTTTCATCGCCTTCGTCAAGGATCCGCGCACGCACTACGTGCCCATGCAGATGGCCATGGCCAAGCAGGACACGCTGGCCATCGAGTACCTCAAGCACACCGGCTCCGCGCTGGCCGCGGTGCCGCCGGGCATCAGGCCCGGCGGCTTTATCGGCGAAGGCCTGTTCAGCTGACCGCGCCTTAGTTGACCGCAGCCGTGGCTTGCTCCTGTGCTGCAAGGTAACGGAACAGCTGCTGGAGTCCGAAGCGCCATTCCGGCAGTTCCTCCGCGGCGCCCACTGTATTGACCAGGGCGCCAAGATGGCGGCTCCGTATGGTGACCGCGTCCCCCATCCGGTGGGTGAATCCCTGCCCCGGCACGTCACGGTCCTGCGTGGGTGCGAACGGCGTGCCCGTGAACAGCGCGAACCCGTCAGGGTACTGATGGTGCTTGCCGAAGGTCGCCGCTACCAGTTCCTCGAACGGACGGCTGATCCGGGCCACGGTGTTCCGGCCCTCCAGCTGGTAACCGTCCACGCCCTCCACCCGGAGCAGGATCTCTTCCTGCCGCAGCGTCTCGAGTGTGAACGAGTCGTCGAACAGCCGGATCAGCGGCCCCAGCGCGCTCGAGGCGTTGTTGTCCTTAGCCTTGCCCAGGAGCAGGGCGCTGCGGCCTTCAACGTCGCGGAGGTTGACGTCGTTGCCGAGCGTGGCGCCAACAACCCTGCCCGTGGACGTGGCGATCAGCACCAGTTCCGGTTCAGGGTTGTTCCAGGAGGAGAACGATGGGATTCCAATGCCGGCGCCGAGGCCGACGGAGGAGAGCGCCGGTGCCTTGGTGAAGACTTCGGGGTCGGGGCCAATGCCCACTTCCAGGTACTGCGACCACAGTCCTTCGGCGATTAGCACCCGCTTGGCTTCTGCGGCCTCGGGGGAACCCGGCCGTACGTCGCCGATGCTGCCGCCGAGGGCCCTACCCACAAGGTCACGCATTTCGGCGGCCCTGCCGGCATCTCCGCCGCAGCGCTCCTCGATGACCCGCTCAATCATGCTGTCCACGAACGTCACTCCGCAGGCCTTGATGACCTGGAGGTCAACGGGCGCCAGCAGGTGCGGACGGGACGTGTCCTGTGACAGCGACGCCTCCAGCACGTCAGCCGTATTCCAGCGCGCCATCGTCATGGCGGAGGGGACGTCAGCCGCCGGATCCGGGCGTTCCAGCAGCTCCGAGACAGTACCGGCAACGTGCTGCAGGTCGAACACGTCGGCGCCCCGCACCGCCACAACCCGGGGTCCTGAGGTTTCCACATCCCAGAGGCGTCCGATGAGAAGGGCGTTCTGCGCGTCCTCCGGCAGAACCAGTGCGGGCGAAGCGGTCCGCGCGGTCACAGCTTGCCGTCCTTCCGGGTAGCAAACGGATGCTGCCAGGCGCCGTCGACCCTTTGCGGAATGTTCCACGGGTTGGCGTCCTGCAGGGGTTCCGGCAGCCGTGACGCCGGGAAGGATTGGAATGCCACCGGCCGCAGGAACCGCCGGATGGCGGCTGTCCCCACGGAGGTGGTTCCCGACGTCGTGGCCGGGTACGGCCCGCCGTGGTGCTGTGCGTAGCTGACGGTCACTCCTGTGGGCCAGCCGTTCCAGAGCAGGCGCCCGCTAATATCCGCCAGCCTGCCGGCGAGCTCAGCCACGTCGTCCTCCAATTCGGCGTGCAGCGTGGTGGTCAGCTGCCCCTCCAGCAGCCCGGCAAGGGCGGCGAGTTCGGATTCGCCGCTGTACTCCACCACAAGGCTGGCAGGGCCGAACATTTCCTGTCGAAGGATCCCTGGGTCGTGGCGCACCGCATCGGAAGTCGTCAGCAGAACAGTGGGGGCCGGCGCTTCGGCGAAGTCGCCCTCAACCAGTACCTGCACGCCTGCCGTGTCCCGCAAGTCAGTAACTGCCTGCCGGAACCCTTCGTGCAGCCGTTCACTGAGCAGTTGCGCCGGGGCAAAGCCCGCGAGGGCCCGCCGGAGACCGTCCCGGACCTCGTCAGTTTGCCCGGCCGGGACGAACAGCACGCCCGGCTTGGTACAGAACTGCCCCATACCGAGGGTGAGGGAGCCCGCATAGCCGTTAAGGATCTCCTCGCGGCGCGCAGACCATGCGTTGCCCGTGACAAAAACGGCGTTGATGCCGCCCAGCTCGCCGAAGAACGGGATAGGTTCCGGCCGCACAGCCGCACGGTTGAACAGCGCCCGGCCACCCGCCGTCGAACCCGTGAACCCAATGGCCTTCACCAGCGGGTGGTCAACCAGCGCTTCTGCCGCCTGGCGGCCGGTGACCTGGGAGAAGAGACCCGACGGCGCCCCGGCTGCCTCAAGTGCGGCGGTCACCGTTTCTGCCGTGCGGACCGCGAGTTCCCGGTGGCCGTCGTGCGCCTTGTGGACGACGGCGCAGCCGGCCGCCAGCGCGGACGCGGAATCGCCGCCCATCACGCTGAAGGCGAAGGGGAAGTTGGACGCCCCGAAGACCCCGACGACGCCAAGCGGGACGTTGTAGCGGCGCAGATCCGGCCGAGGCCCCATGGCCCAGGCGCCATCTTCCTGGTCGATCGTCGCGTCGAAATGCTCACCCCGACGAATTTCGTCAGCGAAGAGGCGGAGCTGGAAGGCGGTACGCTTCAGTTCCCCCCGGAGGCGGGGCTCGGCCAGGTGCGTTTCCCTGGCTGCGATCCGGATGAGGGCATCAGCGTTGCCTTCCAGGCCGGCGGCCACCGCTTCAAGCCAGGCTGCCCTCGTTCCGGGACTGGCCAGGCGGGCCTTCTCGAACGCTGCGTGGGCAGCCTCGACGGATTCGTTCAGTTCTGCACCGGTGGTGTTCATCGGCCGGCTCCCGCGGGTGCAAGGCTGGCGCCCGTGACGGCGGCGCGGTTGCCCACTTCAAGCCACCCGGCGCCGGAAGGGAAATCCCAACGGGTCCGCGATGCGGTCAACATTTCCGCCCCCGTGCCCGGTCGTTCGGGCGCGGCATAGCGTCCGTTGATGATCCGGACCGGTTCCGCGAAGTGCTCGTGGAGGTGGTCAACGTATTCGATCATGCGGCCGTCCTGGGTTCCGGTGATGGCTGCGTAGTCGAAGAAGGAGAAGTGCTGGACAAGCTCGCACAGTCCCACGCCGCCCGCGTGCGGGCAGACCGGGACACCGAACTTGGCCGCGAGCAGCAGGTTGGCGATGTTTTCGTTGACGCCGCCTACCCGGGTCGAGTCGAGCTGGAGTACGTCGATGGCGCCTGCCTGGAGGAGTTGCTTGAACACGATGCGGCTGGCCACCGCTTCGCCGGTGGCAACGCGCACCGGCGAGATTCCCTTCCGGATCTCCGCGTGGCCCAGGATGTCATCGGTGCTGGTGGGTTCCTCAATCCAATACGGCTTGAACTCGGCAAGCGCGTTGACCCATTCGATCGCCTCGGACACCTCCCAGCGCTGATTGGCGTCGATGGCGATGGGAAGATCGCCCACGGCCTGCCGGGCGAGGGCCATGCGGCGGCGGTCGTCAGCGATGTCGCCGCCCACCTTGAGCTTGATCATTGAGAAGCCGTCTGCGGCCGCTTCCTTGCTTAGCCGGACCAGTTTGTCGTCGCTGTAACCCAGCCAGCCGGGCGAGGTGGTGTAGGCGGGATAGCCGTCCGCCCTGAGACCCGCAATGCGGGCGGCCTTGCCGTCCTGGCCAGCGCGGAGGATGTCCAGCGCCTGCTGCGGGTTCAGGGCGTCGCGGATATGGGTGAAGTCGACGACGTCCACGATCTCTTCGGGGGACATCTCGCTCAGGAGCAGCCAGAGCGGCTTGCGTTCGCGGCGGGCGCGGATGTCCCAGAGCGCGCTGACCAACGCGCCGGCCGCCATCTGGGTGACGCCCTTTTCCGGGCCGAGCCAGCGGAGCTGCGAGTCGTGAATGAGGCGCTTGGAAGCGTTGCCCAGGTCGTAGATCAGTCCGTCGATGTCCCTACCCAGCAGGAGCGCTGCATAGGAGTCGATGGCCGCAGTCAGGATCTCGTTGCCCCGGCCGCAGCTGAACACAAAGCCGTGGCCTTCTTCGCCCGAATCGGTGCGGATGACGGCGTAGGCGGCGGAGTAGTCGGGGTCAACATTGACCGCGTCGGACCCGTCGAGTTCCAGTGAGGTGGGAAAGCGGACGTCCTGGGTGTTGATGGAAATGATGGAAGGCATGGATCTCTTCTCTCGGATTGATCTGGAGGGTTGCATGATTTCCTATATGAATTTCCATAATCATATAGGAGATGTGATCCAGATCAAGCGACGCCGGGGTTGCGGCCCTCCGACGACGTCCCGAAGGAAGAAAAAAGCCCCGGCCGTCGGGCCGGGGCTTATGTTCACTCCATGATGTGCCGTCGGGGAGGGCCGCTGCCCACCAGTGGAGCGAGGTCCGCGTGGCCTTCGAAAGCCTGCGCGAAGCGGGCAAAGGAGTTCCGGATATGCTCCGCCATGGCAGCTTCGGCCTGCTCGGGCTGGCAGGCTTTGATGGCCTCGCGGACGGCCGAATGCTCCGTAACCGTTATTGCGCCGTCTATGTCGGCCGGGTAGAGGCGGAATGTGTGCAGGTGGCAGTGCGTCTGCGCGAAGGCGTGGCGGACCACGGTGTTGCCGGCCGCGGCCAGGATCGTGTCGTGGAACCGGGTGTCGTGGGCCACCAGATCCTGCCGCAGGTCGCCATCGGACTTCATGGTGCGGCGGAACGCCGCAATTTCCTTTTCGAGGGCGGCGGACGGGTTGGCGAGGCGGTCAACGGCGGCAGAGCGTGCCGCCCAGGGTTCCACCAGCAGCCGGAATTCAAAGAGGGAGCGCAGTTCGGCCAGATCCAGCAGGGGCGTGGTGCTATAGCCCCGGCCGGGGTTGTAAACCACGAGGTTGTCGCCTTCCAGGCGCTGCAGCACCTCACGCACCGGGGTTTGTGAAACGCCGAGGCTCCGCGAAACTGCGTCGATGTTGATACGGGTGCCGGGTGCTATTTCGCCTTCGAGGATGGAGGCGCGCATGGACGAATACACGTCACTGACAGCGGCTTTGCCTCGGGAGATATCGGAAGACTGACGTGGGGGCACGCGCTGACCTCTTAGTGCTGGTTGGATGCGCGGCTCGGGTTGGAGTCGCTGGGGGAATCATATTCCACCGGGCGTGCCGGAGCCGCTGCGGATGTTTTTTCGGTGAAGGCTTGATCTCGATCACATTAGCTATATGATTAACCAGATTCCTATATGATTTGGCATCGATATCTTCGGTGTCTTCCCCGGTGCCAGAGGCACCCGAAGCCATGTTTACGTCGAAGGAGACCACATGACTGCGCTCGGAAGTAAAGTTGCCAGTACGTCATCCCTCAAAAATCCCCGCACTATGACCCGGAAGCGCTGGGCCATTATCTGGCTCGCCTTTGTCGGGTTGAGCATCAACTACCTTGACCGCTCCAGCCTTAGCGTTGCCCTGCCCTTCATGGGCAAGGACTTCGAACTCTCTGCCACGCAGCAGGGCCTCATCTTCGCTGCATTCTTCTGGGCCTACGACTTCTGCCAGCTGGCGGCCGGCTGGTACGTGGACAAGGTCGGCCCGCGCAGGTCGTTCTCGCTGGCCGCCGTCTGGTGGTCTGTCTTCACTATGGTGACCGCAGCCGCAACAAGCTTCTGGTCCCTGTTCGCGGCACGGTTCCTCCTGGGTGTCGGCGAAAGCCCCGCTCCCAGTACCGCGGCCAAGGTGGTGGCCACCTGGTTCCCGGTCCGGGAGCGGGCCTTTGCCACCAGCATCTGGGATTCGGGTTCCCGCGTGGGGGCCGTGATCGCGCTTCCCATCGTGACCCTGATCGTGGCGCTGACGTCATGGCACGCAGTGTTCATTATTATCGGCGTCGCCGGCCTCATCTGGGCCGCCGTCTGGTGGAAGGTATACCGCAGCCCCCAGGATCACCCCCGGGCGAACGCCGCCGAGGTGGCCTACATCGAGGAAGGCGGTGCCCGCGGCGAGGGCAGCGACGACGCAAATGCCGCGAAACTGCCCTGGCGCTCACTCTTCAAGTACCGCACGATCCTCAGCATGATGTTCGGTTTCTTCTGCCTGAACAGCGCCATCTACTTCTTCATCACGTTTTTCCCGAGCTACCTCGTCAAAGAGCGTGGCTTTGATTTGCTCAAGCTGGGCTTTTTCGGTGCAATTCCAGGTATCTGTGCGGTGCTTTGCGGCTGGCTGGGCGGCTACCTGGCCGACCGTGCTGTTCGGCGCGGCGTCTCCGTGACCAAGGTGCGCAAAGCCACGATTGCCGGCGGCTTGATCGGCGGTTCCGTCATTATGTTTGCCGCCCTCGCACCGGAGGCATGGATGGCGCTGGCGCTCCTATCCGTCGCCTACTCAAGCCTCACCGTCGCCGCGACCGGCATCTGGTCGCTGCCCGCCGATGTTGCGCCGAGCTCCAAGCATGTGGGATCGATTGGCGGCCTGCAGAACTTCGCCTCCAACCTCGCAGGCATCTTCACTCCGATCCTGATCGGTGTGCTGGTGGACCAGACGGGATCCTTTGTAGCCCCGCTCGCGGTCATCGGTGCAGTGTCGCTCCTGGGTGCCGCCAACTACCTGTTTGTCATGGGCGACATTGAACCCCTGAAAGTCAAGGAAGCAGTACCGGCGGCGTAACCGCCGAAAGGGCGGCGGTGACCCCGGTCGGGTTGCCGCCGCCCTTAAAGCGTGCGCCTTTGGAGGAGCCCTTGCTTAATGCGTTAGTGACGACTAACGTATTTTCTGTGCCTGATCTTCTGGAAGTCGCGACGGAGCCCAACAGGCGGGCGCTGCTTCGGCTCCTGGCAGAAGGGGAGAAAACGGTCACCGAGCTGTCGGGCCACTTTCCGGTCAGCAGGTCGGCCATTTCCCAGCATCTGCTGCTGCTCTCGGAAGTGGGGCTCGTGACCGCCCGGAAGGACGGGCGGAACAGGTACTACCGGCTGGACAGTGCCGGGATGGTCCGGCTGCGTGAACAATTCGAGGCCTTCTGGACAACCGAACTGGACCTGCTGGTGGCCGACGCCGGCCGGCTGGGCCCGCAATCATCGCAAGGGAATATCTGATGACATTCAACAAGACAGTGTTTATCCCGGTTGACCCGGACGCCGCCTTCGCGCTCATCACGGAGCCGGAGCGCCTGCGGCGCTGGAAGGCCGTGGCGGCGCGGGTGGATCTTCGCGTGGGCGGGGACTACCGCTGGACCGTCACGCCGGGGCATTCGGCGATGGGAAGTTTCACCGAAATCGAGCCCGGCAAGCGGATCGTCTAGACCTGGGGGTGGGAGGGCGACGCCGGGCTGCCGCCGGGAGCATCGACGGTGACCGTGAACCTGGTAGCTGTCGAGGGCGGAACCACCGTCCAGCTGATTCACGAGGGGCTCACAGAGCAGCAGGAGGCCAGCCACGCCGAAGGCTGGAACCATTTCCTCGAGCGGCTCGTCCTGCTGGCCACCAACGGCGATGCCGGCCCCGACGAGTGGGCTGCGGCCCCGGACCCCATCGACGAACTCTCCAGCGCCAGCGTCCCTGGCGGTTGCCCAGCGCGTCCTCCGGCGGCTCAAGGATTCGGACCTTGGTGTGGCAACACCGTGCGAAGACTTCACAGTTGATGCCCTCCTGGACCATCTCTTTGGCTCGATCGCATCGATCGGCAAGGCGCTCGATGTGACGGTTGCGGATCAGCCGTCCGCCACGCCGGAGGCCAGGATTGCCGACGCCGCGCAAACCACGCTGGAGGCGTTCCGCGCCCGCGGCACGGAGGGAGCCTTGGACATGGGCTTTGCCGAGCTGCCGGCAACCCTGGTTGCGAACATCCTGAACCTTGAACTGCTGGTCCACGCCTGGGACTTCGCCACGGCCACCGGGCAGGAGCTCAGCGTCTCGCCGGCCCTGTCCGACTATGTCCTGGGCCTCGCACGGAACACCATCAGCCCCCAGATGCGCGGCAAAAGCTTTGCCGCCGAGACATTGGTTGACGAATCGGCGGCAAGCATGGGACGCCTGGTTGCCTTCACCGGCCGGCAGGTTGCCGGACTCTAGGCCGGCTCAGCGACTGTCCGGTGGGCTTCGCGCCGGGCAGGGGGCGGCCGAGGCATTCCGGCCCGGCCGCGCAGAAAGCGAACATCACGCTGAAAGGACAAGTCATGAGCAAGTTCATTTACATCTACAAAGGACCGGCCACGCCGATGGACCAGTTCGCGCCGGAGCAGTCCGCGGAACAGATGGCCGCCTGGGGTGCCTGGATGGAGAAGCTGGGCCCGGCACTGCTTGACGCCGGCGCACCGTTCGCTGCCGGCACCTCGGTGGTGGACGACGGAACCCTCGCTGAAGCCTCCGACCTGAACGGCTACTCAATCGTGGAGGCCGACACCCTCGACGGGGCCACGGCGCTCGCGGACGGCCACCCGTTCCTGTCACAAGGCAGTGGTAAGTTCAGGCTTGAAATCGGGCCAGTACATCCTGACCGAAGCGGACGGCATCACCGCCGTCCGCTTCGTCCTGGACCTCAAGCTCCCCGGCCTCATGAAAGTCCCCGACGGCCTGGTCACCAAGACCATGCAGGCGGAGGTTGCCCGGCTCCGGGAACTGAAGGCCGTCGTCGAAACACGCCAGGTCCGCTGAAACTCCGGGGGTTCCCTTCGGGCGGAACCTTCTATAACGTTGTACAGATGTTGTTAGCGCAAACTCCTCCCATGGGCTGGAACAGCTGGGACTGTTTCGGCACCACTGTCACGGAGGACGAAGTCCTCGCAAACGCCGAGTTCATGGCCGCCCACCTGGCGCCGCACGGCTGGGACACCGTCGTCGTCGACATCCAGTGGTACGAACCCGCTGCCAAAGCGGGCGGCTACAACGACGGCGCCGCCCTTGTCCTGGACGGCTTCGGCCGCCAGTTGCCGGCCTTGAACCGCTTTCCCTCGGCTGCGGACGGCAAGGGCTTTGGCCCGCTGGCCGCGAAGATTCACGCCCTGGGGCTGAAGTTCGGGCTGCACATCATGCGCGGAATACCGCGCCAGGCGGTCCGCGACCGATTGCCGGTTGCCGGAACGGCCTTCACGGCGGACCAGGTGGCGGACACCGGCTCCGTCTGCGACTGGAACACTGACAACTTCGGGCTTGACCACGGCCACCCCGGGGCGCAGGCCTACTACGATTCGCAGCTGGCACTGTTCGCGGAGTGGGGTGTGGACTTCGTCAAGGCGGACGACATGCTGGGGCCGTACTTCACTTCGGAGATCGCCGCCTACCAGGACGCCGTCGGCAAATCCGGGCGGGACATGGTCCTCAGCCTCTCGCCCGGACGGGTGCTGTCCCTCGCGCACCTTGAGCACCTCCGTTCCAACGCCCAGATGTGGCGCGTCTCGGACGACCTCTGGGACAAATGGGACGACGTCGACGCGCAGTTCGCGCGTATGGCGCGCTGGGCGCCGCACCAGCAGCCGGGAGCCTGGGCTGACGCGGACATGCTGCCGGTGGGCAGGATCGCCCACCGGGCGGAGCGCGGCCCCGAACGCCTCACCCGGCTTACCCCTGACGAGCAGCGCGCCATGATGACGCTGTGGTGCATGGCCCGCTCGCCGCTGATGCTGGGCTGCGACCTGCCCTCCTCGCCGCCCGAAACCCTGGAGCTCCTCACCAACACCGACCTGCTCGAGGTCCTCAAGGCGAGCCGCAACAACCGCGAGCTCCTCCGCGACGGGGAGCTGGTGGTCTGGGCCGCCGAGAGCACCACGACGGCGGACCGTTTCGTCGCGCTGTTCAACACCGGGGAGGAGCCCCTGGAGGCGGCTTTTCCCCTGGGGGATCTTGGCCTCGGGGAGAAAGCCTCGTGGGACTCCTGGTCCGCAGTTGAAGCGTGGTCCGGGGAGGACGTCCGGCCCGGGGCGGCGAACTCTGGTTCCGATTTGCCTTCCGTCGTTCTGCACTCCACGATTCCTCCCCACGGCGTCCGGTTCCACCGGTTCACGCCGGCCACAAAGGTACTGACGCCGCCGGCCTGAACTGCCACACTGGTCCTGATGCAGGCATTCTTCGACGGACTCCTCAACGCCAGCCCGCTCCTGGTGGCCTGTGTTGTGTTCGCCCTCGTTTTTGCCGAGGACGCCCTCTTCATCGGCTTCGTCATCCCCGGCGAAACCGCGGCCGTGGTGGGCGGTGTGATCGCGGCCAAGGGCAGCATCCCGCTCGCGGCGATGATTGCTGTGGTGGTCTCCGCCGCGATCCTGGGCGACACCGTGGGCTACGAAATCGGCAAGCACCTGGGACCGCGGCTGATCTCGCGGAAGATCTTCGACCGGAAACGCCCTCAGCTGGACAAAGCCCGGGACTTCCTCAAAAGACGCGGCGGACCGGCCATCTTCCTGGGCCGGTTCACCGCCTTCTTCCGCGCCGTGATGCCCGCGTTGGCCGGCCTCAGCGGCATGCCGTACCGGCGTTTCGCGCTCTGGAACATCACCGGCGGCGTGCTGTGGGGGAGCCTGTTCGTAACGCTCGGCTTCCTCGCCGGAGACCTGTACGACGAGGTGGCCCGCACGGCCGGATGCGCCGCCGCCGTCGTGGTGGCCGCCGTGGCCGCGGCCGTGTTGGTCATCTGGCAAATCCGCCGGCACCGCGCAGCAGCCGGTCGCCAGCCCGTGCGCAACGCCAGGCGCACCGACCACACACGCTAGTGAATGCGGAGTGGCGTGGAGCTTCCGCCTGTTCCAAGGATGGCCACGGTTAACGGTTTGAAGTGCCGATGTAGCAGGCCTATTTTGTCGGTGCCCAGTGGCAGAGTTATGCCATGGAGGCCATGGGGGAAGATCCAGCACGAGGCGCATTGCCATGGGCAGTGTTGCCTGCTGTGCTTCCCGACGCGCGCTTCCGCGGCCTCCGCAGAGTCACGTCCGGGACGGCGCAGGCAGCTGGATTGGCGGCTGCTTTAACGTCCGACGGCGGCGGATCCGGTGAGCTGGCCCGGAGCCTTGAGCTGTTGAAGAGTGTGTGTTCGACGGCGGTCGCTGACGCCGAGCTGCGTGATTTCCGTGAGGCAGCTGGTTTCGCCGCCGATGTTGAGGAGGTTTCCCGGGCCGTCGAGTATCTGCAGGTGGTCGCGGCCGGGTCCGTGGCCCGGACCCGGCGCGAGGCAACAGCAGCGGCACGCTCAGGGTCGGGCGCGGCGGTTGGTTGGACCACGGGGTGGGGAGACGAGGCGGCGGCAGTACAGAGGCCTGTGGGCTGGACGGCCCGGGGTGACGGGTGGATCACCGGCCCTGGACACGCTGTGGCGGAGGAGGGGCGCGAACCAAGGCCTGCAGTCGTGAGGTCCGCTGTGCCGAGGCTGACCCGGGATCCGGCTGATGACGGGTGCCGGAACGCAGCCGAGTTCCTCCGAGACAGTTTGCGGATCGGCATCGCTGAGGCCCGCCGCCGCCTCAGCCTCGCCGAGACAGTGCTTCCGCGGACCGGGATCAGCGGGCACATCGAGCCGGCGGAACGGCCCGTGCTCGCGGCCTCCGTCGCCGCAGGGACTGTGGCGTCCCGGTCCGCGACCATCATCACCCTGGCCCTGGAGAAGGTCCGGCACCACGCCCCCGAGGAGACCGTGGCCCGGATGGAACACCAACTGACTCGGCAGGCTGTGGAGAGTGATGCCGATCTGCTGTCCCGGGTCGGCCCGGCGCTGGATCGAGGGGATCGATCAGGACGGGTCCGAACCGTCCGAGGAAGAACTCCGCCGCCGCCAGGGCGTGTTCCTCCGGCAGGCCCGCCGCGGCCTGCAGCACATCGAAATCTTCGCGACACCGGACCAATGCGAGCCCCTCCTGACCGTGATGAACACCGCCACGAACCCCCGCACCAGGGAGGGCTGCACGGACGCCGCGCCCCGATGATGCCCTGGACTTGCGGACCCGCCCTCAGCGGCTCCTCGACGGCCTGGTCGGCGCCTGCAAAGCGTCCCTCACCACCGGAGGTCTGCCAGCGGCGGGCGGGCTGAAGCCCCAGGTCATGGTCACCATCGACTACCGCCACCTGCTGGACCGGCTCGGCCGCCTCAACCCGGATACCGGAACCCCAGGCACCGGAACCCCACGCGCCGGAAGCACAGCCACCGTCACAGGCACCGGCATCCCGCGTACCGGGTCATTCGTGTTCACCGGCCCGGTCAACGCTTCCACGGTCCGGAAGATCGCCTGCGACGCGGACATCATCCCCGTCCTGCTCGGCAGCGAAGGCCGCATCCTGGACATCGGCCGCACCACCCGGATCTTCCCGCCCCACATCCGCAAAGCCATCACCGCCCGCGACCAAGGCTGCGCCTTCCCCGGCTGCACCATCCCCGCCCCCTGGTGCGAAGCCCACCACATCAGTTACTGGTCGTACGGCGGACCCACCAGCACCGATAACGGAACACTGCTCTGCTCCCATCACCACCACCTCATCCACAAGGAACAATGGACCATCCAGGTCAAAACCGGGGTCCCCTGGTTCATCCCGCCACCGCACATCGACCCACGCCAAAAACCACAACGGAACAGCTACTTCAGGCTCGAATGACACAGCTCTCGAATGACGTAGTTTGGGAACGGCATGCGTTCACGGCGCCACGTTGCAGATTGGCATGCAGATCGGACAAGGCAACATCAACCAGGAGGGCTGGGTTGATGCAAGGACAGCTAGGCGCCGAGGTCAATCAGCGGCACCGCCTCGGGCCGCCCGCACCGGCTGGCCACCTTCACGGCCTGTCCCAGGGCAGCTGATTCCAGCACGGATTCCATCACCTCGAGCACATGGAAGGCCAGCTCTCCGCCGGCCCGCGGCTCCTCTCCGGCCGGAGTTCGGGCGAGGTCGTGCAGCCCGTAACCGCGGGCGGAACCCACATATCCGGCCGAGACAGGAAGTACATCCCAGCCGTCGCCGCCCAGTGTGCGGAGCTTGACCTCGCCGTCGAAGTGGTTGGGATCGGGCACAATCAGCGACCCGGTCTCGCCCTGGATCTCCAGGTTGGCGGCCTGCGTGGCCACCGCATCGAAGCTCATCACCAGCGTGGAGAGTGCGCCGGATTCATGCACCAGCACCCCCGTCACATGCGTGTCCGTGCTGACCGGAACGGTCTCGCCAGCGCGCGGCCCGGTGCCGATGGTCCTGGTGCCGCGGGTGTGGCTTGCCGCGCCGATCACAGAGGCCACCGGCCCCAGCAGTGTGACCAGTGCGGAAACGTAATACGGGCCCATGTCCAGCAGCGGCCCGCCGCCGGGCACGTAGTAGAAGTCCGGGTGCGGATGCCAGAGCTCATGCCCGGGCGTCACCATGGTGGCCGTCGCTGAAATCGGCGCCCCGATCCGGCCGTCGTCGATCGCCTTGCGCGCGGTCTGGATGCCCGTCCCCAGGACCGTGTCCGGCGCGCAGCCGACGACGACGCCGGCCGCCGCTGCGGCCTCGAGCACCTTGCGTGCCTCCTCAGTGGTGGCGGCCAGCGGCTTTTCGCCGTAGACCGCCTTGCCGGCGGCGATGGCACGCATCGCGATGTCCGCGTGGGCTGCCGGGATGGTCAGGTTCAGGACCAGATCCACCTCCGGGTCCGCGAGCAGCTGGTCCACGCCCAGCGCCCGCACACCCGGTTGCCCGGCCGCCACGGCCTCCGCGCGGGCGGAATCGAGGTCTGCGACGGCAACGAGCCGGACGGTGGTCAGCCGCGGGAACGTGGCCAGGTACGCGGCGATGATGTTGCCGCAGCCCACCACGCCGATCCTCAGCGGTGACGCGGACGCGGGTTCCCTTGCGGTGTTTCCTAGCGGCTCGCCCACAGCATGCCCCTTTCGATGATGGTGCGGACGTTGTTGTCCTTGAGGATCTCCACGCTGTGGCCGGGGGTGGCCACGAAGATCCGGCCTTCGCCCCACGACCGCGTCCACACCGCGGGTGCGACCACGTCCCGGTGCCACGAGTCCTTTTCCCGGGCGGGCAGCGTGGTGGTGGCCAACACGTCAATGTAGTCGTCGGACAGCACCCAGTACTGTTCCGTGAAGAGGTCAAAATCGCCGATTCCCGCTGTGATCGGATGTTCGGCAGCGGCGGGAAGCATGTTCACGGTGTACGTCCGGAAATTGTCCGTGGCGTCCCCGTGCAGCTCGCCGTGGTCCTTGACCGGATGGCAGGCGAATTGCCCGCCCACCAGAAGCAGGTAGTCGGAGTTGTTCCGGTACGAATCGGCGATGCCGCCGTGCCAGCCCGCCAGTCCGGTGCCGGCCTCGATCGCGGAGCGGAGCCCTTCGAATTCCGCCTTCTCGATGGTGGTCATGGTGTTGCACTGCACGATCAGGTCGACGCCGGCCATGTACGCGGCGTCCGCGTACATCGCCGTTGACTCCTCCACCCGCACGGTGAAGCCCTCTTCGCGGAGGAACGGAATAAAGAGATCGGTGGCTTCGACGGGCTGGTGGCCGTCCCAGCCGCCCCGCACCACCAAAGCGTTTTTTGTAGCAGTCATTGTTATGTTCCTTCTCGTCAGTCCACTGAAGTCCAGCGGGAATCCTTGCCTGCACTGTGTTCCACTGCCGCCAGCACCCGCTGCACCTGGAGGGCATCGGAGAACGACGGCGTGGGCTGGGTTCCGGCTCCAATGGCCGTCACCAGGTCCACCACCTGGTGCGTGAAGCCGTGCTCGTAGCCGAGCCCGTGGCCCACCGGCCACCAGTTGCCGGTGTACGGGTGGTGCGCCTCCGTGACGTTGATCCGGCGGAACCCGAGGGACTCCGGGTCGGCGCGGCTGCCGCCGTCGTAGTAGTTCAGGTAGTTCATGTCCTCGAAGTCAAAGGCGATGGACCCGCGTGAGCCGTTCACTTCCAGGCGCATGGCGTTCTTCCTGCCGAGCGCCGCCCGGCTTGCCTCGAAGACGCCGATGGGGCCGCCGTCGAACCGTGCACTGAAGATCACCGCATCGTCCACGGTCACCGCTCCGCGCTCGACGTCGGCACCCGCCGCGCCGTTCCCGCCCAGGCCCACGAAGTCGCCGCCCACGGGACGTTCCTTGGTGAAGGTCTCCATGATGGCCGAGACGCCGGTGATGCTCTGGCCGGTGACGAACTGGGCGGCGTCGATGCTGTGCGCGCCGATGTCGCCGAGGGCCCCGGATCCCGATTTTGCCTTGTCCATCCGCCACGTCAGCGGGGCGTTCTCGTCCGAAAGCCAGTCCTGCAGGTACTGTGCGCGCACCTGGCGGATGGTCCCCAGCTTGCCGTCGCGCACCATGGACCGGGCCAGGGCGAGGGCGGGGGTGCGCCGGTACGAGTACCCGCACATCGCGAAGACACCGCGGGCCGCAGCCGCTGCGGCAACCTCTGCCATCTCCTCGGCCTCCGCAACGCTGTTGGCCAGCGGCTTCTCGCAGAGCACGTGCTTGCCGGCCCGCAGGGCGGCGATGGCGATCTCGGCGTGGGTGTCGCCGGGGGTGCAGATATCCACGAGGTCGACGTCGTCGCGTTCCACCAGCGCGCGCCAGTCCGTTTCGGTGCTGGCCCAGCCCAGGCGGCGGGCGGCGGCGGCCACCCGGACGCTGTCCCGGCCGGCGAGCACACTGAGCTCGGGGACCAGAGGCAGGTCGAAAAATCTCGGCGCAGTCCGCCAGGCGTGCGAGTGGGCGGCGCCCATAAAGGCGTGGCCCACCATGCCTACCCGGATCGGCGGGGCGTCTGTGTGTTCGGGCGTACTCATAGGTGTGTTCTCCATTGACGGGCTACTTACTGAAACCGGCGGTGAGTCCGCTCAGCAGCTGGCGGCGGCCCACGACGTACAGGACGAGGATGGGCAGGGTAGTGAGGACCACGGAGGCCAGCACCGCGGGGATGTTCACGCTGTATTGGCCCTGGAAGGTCCAGAGCGCCAGCGGAAGCACCCGCAGTTCCGGGCTCTGGGTGAGGATCAGCGGGAGCAGGAAGCCGTTCCACACGCCCAGTCCGTTGTAGATGGCCACGGTGACGATGGCGGGCTTCACCAGCGGCAGCGCGAGCCGCCACATGGTCTGCCATTCGTTGCAGCCGTCCAGGCGCATGGACTCGAAGAGCTCGTCCGGCACGTCCCGGATGAAGTTGGCCAGGATCAGCACCGTGAGCGGGATGCCGAACGCGATGGACGGCAGGATCAGGGCCAGCAGGCTGTCGTAGAGGTTGAGCCGGATGATCAGCAGGTAGACCGGAATGATGGTGGCCTGCAGCGGAATGGCCAGGCCCATGAGGAACAGGCCGTTGACCAGCTTCAGGAACCGGCCGCGCCCGCGGACAATCGCGAAGGCCGCCATGAAGGAAAACAGAACCGTGGGCAGGACGGCTCCCGCCGTGACCAGCGAGCTGTTGAGGAAGTACCGCGCGAAATCGGCCTCCAGCACCATCCGGTAGTTGTCCAGTGTGGGGTTCGACGGCGGTGCCAGCGGGTTCTCGCTGAAGTATCCCGCCTGGCTCTTGAAACTGGTGATGACGATGTAATAGATAGGGATGATGATGACGGCAAGCCAGATCCAGCCGCCCAGTCCGCCCGGGAGATTTAGTTTCCGGATCCGGCGGCCGATGCCCCGGTTGGGTTTCGGCTCCGTGGGGGCAAGGGCTGCGGGCGTTGCTTTGGTGAGGGTGACGCTCATGGTTAGAGTCCTTCCAGCTGGCTGCCGCCGGAGTTCTTGCCGCCCAGCCGTTGCAGCAGCAGGGCCAGTCCGAGTCCCACCGCCACCAGGATGACGGCGATGACGCTGGCGGGGCCCATCAGGTTGGCCCGGAACCCGGTCAGGTACATGTCCAGGGCGAGGATCCTGGTGGAGTTGCCCGGCCCGCCGGCGGTGAGCACGAAGATCAGGTCGAAGTAGGTCAGCGAGCCCACCACCATGAGGGTGGAGGACGTGATGATGGTGTATTTCAGCTGCGGCACCGTGATGTAGAAAAACTGCTTCACCCGGCCCGCGCCGTCGATCTCGGCAGCCTCGTAGAGGGATTTGGGGATCTGCCGGACACCGCCCTGATAGATCAGGGTATGGAACGGAACAAACTGCCATGCGATCACGAAGATCACCAGGAACAGCACCAGCTGGGGCTGGCCGAGCCAGTCCTGTGCCAGGAACGGCAGTCCGAGGCCTTCCGCCAGCCCGAAGTTGGGATCCAGGAGTGCCTTGTAGGCGATGGCGATGGCCGCCGAGGAGAGCAGCAGCGGCAGGAAGTAGAGCACGGCCAGTACTGCCCGGTACTTCTGGCTGCCGGCAGTGAAAGTGCCCAGCAGCAGGCTGATCGGCGTCTGCACCAGCCAGGAGACCACCATGATCACGAAGGTCAGCCAGACCGCGTTGTACATGACGGGGTCGGACAGGACGGCGAGCCAATTGTCCGCGCCGGCCATGCTGATCGCGCCGATGCCGTCCCAGTTGGTGAAGCTCAGGGCAACGACGCCAAGGAGCGGAAGGACGGCGAAGACCGCGAAGAACAGGAGGGCGGGGAGGACCATCCAGCCCAGGGACCCGCGGCGGGCCCTGCCCTCACCGGAAGTACGGTCCCGGCCTGTAAGTTCCCGGGCTACACCGTCCGATGCTGCAGGCTTCCGCGTTGTGAGTGGGGCGGCGCTCATTTCCCAAGCGTCGCATTCATGTTCTCGGCGAACTGCGCCGGGGTGATGGACTTGAGGAACAGCTGGTCGATGTTGCTCAGCAGCGCTTCCGCGGCGGTCGGGCTCAGGGCCTGGTCCCAGGACTGCTGCAGGCTGGGGGCGTTCTTGCTGAGCGTGTACACGTAGTTCAGGAAGTCTTTGTCCTCGCTGGCGGCGAGCTTGTCCTCGATGCCCTGCACGATGGGCACGGCGCCGGAGGAAATGTAAGAAGTGATCTCGTCCGTGGTGAGCAGGCCGTCCTTGAAGAACTTCTTCGCCGCATCTTTTTCCGCGTCGCTCGCCTTGGCGGAGATCGACAGGTACTGGGCGGGGTTGCCCACGGTGTTCAGGGGATCGCCCTTGCCGCCGCTGACGGCGGGGAAATCGAACCAGCCGAGCTTTCCGTCCTGGACGAACGTGCCGCCGTCGTGCTTCATCCCGCCGTAGGTCCAGGCCCCGTGCAGCATCATGGCCGCCTTGCCCGTGAACAGCAGCGCCTGGTCCGCATTGCTGTCCGCCGTGATGGAGGAGAATCCCTTGATGAAGCCGTTCGCCGTGACCAGCTCCTGGATCTTGGCGCAGGTTTCGAGTACTGCCGGATCGGACCAGGCCTTGGCCTTGCCGTCGAAGATCGCCTGAAAGACTTCCGGTCCGCCGATGCGGTCCAACAGGTACTCCAGCCACATCATGGACGTCCAGCGCGACTGGCCGCCGAGTGACAAGGGGGCAACCCCCATGTCATTGAAGGTCCTGGTCAGGGCAATGAGATCGTCCCAGGTCTTGGGCGGCTGGGCATTGGCCTTCGCGAAGAGCTCCTTGTTGTAGTAAAAGACGATCGGGGCCACGGTCTGCGTGGGGACGGCATAGATCTTGCCGTCGACGGTGGCGGCCGCAAAGGAGGACGGGAACAGCTTGGCCTTGACGTCCGGATTCGCGTCGAACCAGCCGGTGAGGTCCTCCACCTGTCCGGCCTGCGCGTAGGTCTTCAGCGTTCCGCCGCCCCAGCCGTAGATGATGGTGGGAGCCTGGCCTGCACCGATGGCGGTTTTGATTTTGGTTTTGTAGGCATCGTTCTGGAAGACGGTGGCCACAATCTTGGAGTCCGGATTGGCCGTGTTGAAGGCATCCAGGCTCTTTTTCCGGATGGACTCATTGGGTTCTCCGGTCAGGGACCAGAAGGTGGCTCCGCCGGCGGGCGCCGTGCCGGGGCCGGAGGTGCCGCAGGCGGTCACCGTCCAGGCTGCCAGGGGAGTGAGGGCCGCAAGGGCAAGGAATGACCTGCGTGAGGAAAGGCGTGGTTCCATTCTGATCTCCATTGAAAAGAGCCGCGGCGTTGCGGCGCTGGTTGGGTGCGGCCGGTGAGGCCGCAGGGACTCGGAACGTGTTCGAAATGTTTCGCAACTAATTCGTTGACTGAGATAGAAGTTAGCGCCGTTGGCGGCCCGGCGTCAAGGGTTTTTACGCGAATCTTGACGACCGCGCCTCCGCTGGTGCAGACTTCAGCTACCGAAATTTTTCGAGAAAGTTGCTGAAATGCCTGCAAAGACACCGAAGGCCAAGCTGAACCTGGCCGACGTCGCGGCGCTTGCCGGGGTGTCCACTCCCACCGTTTCCAAGGTCATCAACGGCCGCGACGACGTTGCGGAGGCGACCCGCGCCCGCGTCCAGAAGGCCCTGGCGAAGCTGGGCTACGAATCGCCGATGCAGCGCAGGGTCAGGTCCACCGGGCCAGCACTCGTGGACCTGGTCTTTGACGGCCTGGACAGTTCGTACTCCCTGGAAGTGATGTCAGGGATTGTCGGCTGCGCCGCCGAAGAGGGCGTGGAGGTGGTCCTGAGCAGCGTGACCCCGGACAAGCTGCAGAACACGGACCACGAGCAATGGTCCCAGCGGCTTTTCGATGCAGGCCGTAAGGGACTCATCCTGGTGACATCCGAAGTCACGCCCGGCCAGCTGGAATCCTTCCGGCGCCGGAACATCCCCGTGGTGGTCATCGACCCGCTCAACCCGCCCCGTTCCGGGTTTGTCAGCGTCGGCGCCACCAACTGGGCCGGCGGCAAGGCAGCCGCCGAGCACCTGATCTCCCTGGGGCACCGGAAAATTGCGTTTCTGGGTGGCCCTGAGGCTGCCGAATGCAGCGTGGCCCGGCTCCATGGATACCTGGCGGCCCTGCGTGCCGCCAGCATCCTGGCGAATCCGGACTACATCGTGACCGGCCAGTTCCAGCGCTACTTTGGCGTCGCCGGTGCCCGCCAGCTGTTCGCCCTCGCAGACAGGCCCACCGCAATTTTCGCCGGCAACGATGCAATAGCGCTCGGCGTCCTGGACGAGGCCCGCCTGCAGGGCATCCGTGTGCCTGAAGAGCTGAGCCTGGTGGGCTTCGACGGGACGGACATCACCGAACAGTCGGTTCCCCGCCTGACGTCCGTGGCACAGCCCCTTCAGGAAATGGGGCGGACGGCCCTCCGCTCCATCCTGCGGCTGGCCAACGGGGAAACCCTGGAATCAACACACGTTGAATTGGCCACCGAACTGGTGGTCAGGGATTCGACGGCGGCGCCCGCCGCCTGACCTGCTGCTACCTGAACTTCCGCGTCTGTGCATCCAGCGTCTGTACTAAAGGCGCCTGTACTTAACCTGCGGGAAAGCACTCTAAACTTGACGGGTCCCCCGCGTATCTCCGACGCAGTCTGTCTTACTGGCAGGGAATAAGGGCGCGATGGTGTATGTTGCATTGCCGTCAGACAAGAACATTAGAAAAGAGAACCCCCTAAGTGGCAACCGATTACGACGAAGTCCGATCCGACGTCAAGGAATCCCAGGACAACTCCCTGGAAGCGCTCCAGTCCGCGAACGCCCCTGATGCACGAAGCGTTGTCCGAGAGCTGGATGAGGCCGACGCACTCGACGATGGCATGGTCCCCGGCGGCGAATTCGTCGCCGAGGAACTGGTGGTCCAGGTCATCCCCCAGGCGCAGGACGAATTCACCTGCTACTCCTGTTTCCTGGTCCGGCACCGGTCCCAGATCGCCCGCGAAAAGAACGGCCACGCCTATTGCGTTGATTGCGAAGGCTAAGCACCGCCACACAGTCTCCCCCCATCCCTGAAGCCGGGACACGGACCCAGGAAATCTCACGGAAACCTGACCGGCCTACTGTGGTCACGAACCATAGTCGTAGGTGCTCTGACAGGAGTGCGCCGGCAGGTCTGGCTATGCCCGATCCTTCTGGTCTATAAACATAGGACCGAGCCGAGCCGTTGAAGGGATTTTCTGATGCATCTGATGCCCCGTGAGCAGGAAAAGCTCATGATCGTGGTCGCCGCGGACCTTGCCCGGCGCCGCCAGGCCCGCGGGCTGAAGCTGAACTTCCCTGAATCCGTGGCGATCATCAGCTACGAACTGATCGAGGGCGCCCGGGACGGCCGCACTGTCGCTGAACTCATGAGCTACGGCACCACCGTGCTAAGCCGCGACGACGTGATGGAAGGCGTGCCCGAAATGATCCACGACGTCCAGATCGAGGCCACGTTCCCGGACGGAACCAAGCTCGTCACCGTCCACGATCCGATCCGATAGGGGCAGGGCCATGATTCCGGGTGAGTACGTTCTGGGCTCAGCGCCTGTGGTGATTAATGCCGGACGCGAGGCAATCGACGTCGTGGTTGTTAACACCGGTGACCGGCCCGTGCAGGTGGGCTCGCACTACCACTTCGCCGAAGCGAACGCCGCCCTTGAATTTGACCGCAAGGCTGCCTACGGCCGCCGGCTGGACATTCCGGCCGGCACCGCGGCCCGGTTCGAACCGGGGGACAGCAAGACCATCCGGCTGATCGAACTGGCAGGCAGTCGCGAGGTTCACGGCCTCGGCAATGCGGTCAACGGGCCGCTCGACGCCGGCAATCCCCGGCAACAAGCGAAGGGCGAGGCCAAATGAGTTTCGAGCTGACACGCAGGCAGTATGCGGACCTGTACGGCCCGACGACGGGTGACGCCATCCGCCTCGCGGACACCGAACTGTTCCTCGAGATCGAAAAGGACCTCACCGTGTACGGCGAGGAAGTGGTGTTCGGCGGCGGCAAGGTAATCCGCGACGGCATGGGCCAGAACGGCCAGGTCCTGCGGGATGAGGACGTTCCGGACACCGTGATCACCAACGCCGTCATCCTGGACTACACCGGCATCTACAAGGCAGACGTCGCGCTCAGGGACGGCCACATCTTCAAGATCGGCAAGGCCGGCAACCCGCAGATCACCGACGGCGTGGACATCGTCATCGGCGCCAGCACCGAAATCATCGCCGGAGAGCGGAAGATCCTCACGGCCGGCGGCGTGGACACGCACATCCACTTCATCTCCCCGGACCAGGTGCCCACCGCCCTCGCCAGCGGCGTGACCACCATGGTGGGCGGCGGAACCGGGCCGGCCGAAGGCACCAAGGCCACCACCGTCACCCCCGGGAAATGGCACATCCAGCGGATGCTCCAGGCCACCGAAGGGATGCCGATCAACATCGGCCTCTTTGGCAAGGGACACGCCTCCGCCGTCGAACCGCTGGCCGAGCAGATCCGCGCCGGCGCCATCGGACTCAAGGTCCACGAGGACTGGGGATCCACCACCTCCTCGATCGACAACTCGCTGAAGGTGGCGGACGAATACGACGTCCAGGTGGCCATCCACACGGACACCCTCAACGAGTGCGGCTTCGTGGAGGACACCATCCGGGCCATCGGAGGCCGGGTCATCCACACCTTCCACACGGAAGGCGCCGGCGGCGGCCACGCCCCGGACATCATCAAGATCGCCGGGCTCCCCAACGTCCTGCCTGCTTCCACCAACCCCACGCTCCCGTACACGCGCAACACCATCGAAGAGCACCTGGACATGCTGATGGTGTGCCACCACCTCAACCCGGACATCCCGGAAGACGTGGCGTTCGCCGACTCCCGCATCCGCGCCGAGACCATCGCCGCCGAGGACGTCCTGCAGGACCTGGGCATCTTCGCCATCACCTCCTCCGACTCGCAGGCCATGGGCCGGGTGGGCGAGGTGATCACCCGCACCTGGCAGGTGGCGGACAAGATGAAGAAGCAGCGGGGCGTGCTCAAGGACCCTGCCGGTGGGGTGCACGGTTCGGCTGCCGGTTTGGGATCGGAGAGCGACAACTTCCGGCTCAAACGGTACGTGGCGAAGTACACCATCAACGCCGCCATCGCCCAGGGCATGGCCGACTCCATCGGCTCCGTCGAGGAAGGCAAGTTCGCGGACCTGGTGCTCTGGGATCCCGCGTTCTTCGGGGTCAAGCCCGAGCTGGTCCTCAAGGGCGGGCAGATCGCCTACGCGCTGATGGGCGACGCCAACGCCTCCATCCCCACCCCGCAGCCGCGCACCATGCGCCCGATGTTCGCCGCGTTCGGCAAGGCCGTGCAGCAGTCCTCCATCACCTTCCTGTCCCAGGCCGCCATCGACGCCGGGGTGCCCGAAGAGCTGGGCCTGCAGAAGGTCATCCGGCCCGTGTCCGGGATCCGTTCGCTCACCAAGGCCGACCTCAAGTACAACGACGCCACCCCGGACATCCAGGTGGACCCGGAAACCTACAAGGTGACCGTGGACGGCGAGGACGTCACCTGCGAACCGGCGGACGTGCTGCCCATGGCCCAGCGCTACTTCCTCTTCTAAGTTCCCGACCCCCGGAGCCCCACGTGATCATCGAGAAAATCCTCGGCAACCTGCACGACCTCCCCGCCTCGGAGGCCGGGGCCGTCGCCGGACTGCACCGGGAAAAAGTGGTGCTGCCCAGCGCCCAGCTGGTCAAGCGCATCCAGCGCGTCACCACGGACCACGGCAAGGAGCTCGGCATCCGGCTGCCGTCAGGTTCCGGGGACCTCCGCGACGGCGACATCCTGCACATCGCCGAAACCAACATGATCGTGGTGTCCGTGCTGCCCACCGACGTCCTTGTGGTGGCTCCCAGGACCATCCACGAAATGGGTGTGGTGGCGCACTCGCTCGGCAACCGGCACCTGCAGGCCCAGTTCTTCGACGCCGCCTCCGAGTACGGTGCCGAAGTCATGGTGTGCCAGTACGATCACACCGTGGAGGACTACCTCAAACACGTCGGAGTGCCCTACGACCGCCAGGAACGCGTGATGCCCGTCCCTTTCCGCCATGCTGAACACTCGCACTGACGCGCCGTCGGCTTCAGCGAACAGCTACCAGCTCGCCCTGCAGCAGCTGACGGACTCCGCGCTGCCTACCGGGGCGTTTGCGCACTCGCTGGGGTTTGAGACGTACATTGAGCGCGGGCTGGTCCACGATGAGGCGAGCTTCGGGGTGTGGCTTGCTGCTTTTGTGGGGCAGCAGCTTTCCTATTCCGACGGGCTGGCTATCCGGTTCCTCTACGAGGGTGTCCCTGTTGCCCAGCTGGATTCGCTGCTGACGGCACAGCTCCTGCCGCGGCAGCTGCGGGAGGCGAGCATCAAGATGGGGACGCGGCTGCTGGAGATCGGCTCCGAAGTTTTCCCTTCCCCGGAGCTGAAGGCATACCGGGAGCTGGTGACCCCCGGCCGCGCCGCCGGCCACCAGCCGCTGGCGTTCGCCGTCGTCGCCCGTTCCCTGGGCGTCCCGCTGACCGAAGCGCTCGCCGCGTACCTTTTTGCCGCCGTCACCTCACTGACCCAGAACGCCGTCCGCGCCATCCCGCTGGGGCAGAACGCCGGCCAGCGGCTGCTGCGGAACGCGTCCGACGACGTCGCTGCCGCCGTCGGGCGGATCGCCCGCCTGGCGCCGGACGACTTCGGAGCCGTGAGCCCCGGACTGGAAATTTCGCAGATGCGGCACGAGCGTCAACGTGCCCGAATGTTCATGAGCTAGCAGGAGGACAGAATGTCTGAACCCATCAAGATCGGCATCGGCGGCCCGGTTGGCGCCGGCAAGACCCAGCTCGTGGAGCGGCTCACCCGGCACATGAGCCTCGAGATCTCCATGGCGGCCATCACGAACGACATCTACACGATCGAGGACGCCAAGATCCTGGCCGCCAACGGGATCCTGCCCGAGGACCGGATCATCGGCGTCGAAACCGGCGGCTGCCCGCATACGGCCATTCGCGAAGACACTTCCATGAACACCGCGGCGATCGAGGAGCTCAAGAAGCGCCATTCCGACCTGCAGGTCATCTTCGTGGAATCCGGCGGCGACAACCTCTCCGCCACGTTCAGCCCCGAGCTCGTCGATTTCTCGATCTACATCATCGACGTGGCACAGGGTGAAAAGATCCCGCGCAAGGCCGGCCAGGGCATGATCAAGTCCGACCTCTTCATCATCAACAAAACCGACCTCGCCCCGCACGTCGGGGCGGACCTCTCGGTGATGGAACGGGACTCCAAGGAGTTCAGGGGCGAGAAGCCGTTCTGCTTCACCAACCTCAAAACCGACGAAGGCCTGGACGCAGTCATCGAATGGGTGCGGCGCGATGTCCTGATGCTCGACCTGGCTCAATGAGCTCGACAGCGGCTGAGGCGGCTCTGGAGACTGCGGCCGCCCCTGCCGTGAAGTCGCCGATGGGGGAGCTTGAGCTGCGCATCGAGCATCGCGGAGGCAAGTCCGTGGCCGCGTATCAGTACCATCAGGGCGCCTTGAGGGTTTTACGGCCGCACTACTTGGATGAGAGCGGGCAGGTTTGTTATGTCGTTGTGAATCCTGGCGGGGCGTATCTGGGGGCTGATCTTTATGTCATGGACGTGGAGGTTGGTGACGGGGCGTCGTTGGTGCTGACCACGCAGTCGGCCACGAAGATTTACCGGACTCCGGGGTCGTTTGCCGAGCAGCGGATGACCCTGCGGCTGCGGGAGCGGGCGCAGCTTGAGCTGGCTCCGGACCAGCTGATCGCCTACCGGGAGGCCAGCTACCGGCAGAATACGCACGTCACCGTGCGGCCATCGTCGAGCCTAGTGCTGGCTGAAGTGGTCACGCCGGGGTGGTCCCCCGACGGGGCGTCGTTCCGGTACGAGGAACTGCGGCTCCGCACCGAGATCCACGTGGAGGCACCCGGCGGCACCGAACTGCTGGCCCTGGACAACCTGCTGATCCGGCCGTCCCTCAACGACGTCACCGGGATGGGGTTCATGGAAGGCCGCAGCCACCTGGGTTCGCTGGTGGTGGTGGATCCTCGTGTGGACCAGGCCCTGGCCGACGAACTCCGTGCGCTCACAGCGGGCGGCGACGCCTACACCGGAGTATCCCTGACCGCATCAATAGGCGGAACAACCGGTCTGGTGCTGCGGTCGCTGTCCGACTCCACGGAGGAACTCAACCGGCTGCTGGGCGCGTGTACCGCCCTGCTGCGTGAACGCTGGCATGGGCAGGCGCCCCTGAACCTGAGGAAGTACTGATGACCACGCTGACCCAGTTCGCCGCGATGTACCGGGAACGGGAGCAGTTGCCGCTCCGGACCCGGATGCTGTTTGCGTTCGGTGCGGTGGCCGCGCTGCACGTTGCCGCCGTCGTACTCCTCCTGTCCGGAAGCCTTGGGGCCGGAAGCCCTGGCACCGGAACGGCGGCGGCGGGACAGCCGCTGGCTCTGGGCCTGGTGTTCACCGCCTACCTGGCCGGCATCAAACACAGCTACGACTGGGACCACATCGCCGCCATTGACAACTCGACGCGGAAGTTCGTGGCGCAGCGGAAGGATCCCGTGAGCGTCGGGTTCGCGTTCAGCCTGGGGCACAGTTCGGTGGTGATCCTGGCCGGGGTCCTGGTGGTGGGCGGTGCAGCCATGGTGGGCCAGTTCATGGAGGACGGCACCACCGGAAACCTGGTGCTGGGCCTGATCGGCAGCGGCGTCTCCGGGCTGTTCCTGCTGGCCATGGGCCTGTTCAACGGCTCGGCGTTCCTGCGGGCGGCGCAGGCGTACCGGAACGTGCAGGGCGGCGGCGAAGTGCGGGACGGTGACCTTGAAGCGAAGGGTTTCGTGGCGCGCCTGCTGGCCAAGCCGCTGTCCCGGGTCCAGCGGCCGCGGAACATCTACGTGATCGGCTTCCTGTTCGGGCTGGGTTTCGATACGGCCACCACCATCGGGCTCCTGGTGATGACGACGGCGGCGTCCCTCGCCGGAGTGTCCCCGCTGGCCCTCCTGGCGCTACCGCTGGCATTCACTGCGGCCATGACGCTCTGCGACACCACCAACGGCGTCGCCATGATGCGCATGTACAGATCGGCCATCCACAATCCGCAGCGGAAGCTCGGCTTCAACACGCTGATCACCGGCATCTCGGCCGTGTCGGCCCTCTTCATTTCGGCCATCACCCTGCGCGGATTCTTCAATACGGCCTTTGGTCTGGAGGATCCGCTGACCACCTGGCTGGGCGCAGTGGACCTGGGAGACGCCGGGCTGCTGCTCGTGGCCGTCCTGCTGGCTGTGTGGGGCATTGCCGCGCTGCGCGGGCGGTTGAAGGGCCGTTCGCAGACTGCCTAGAGTCAACGCAGCCGCGCACCTATGACGCGCGCCGGAGCGGGTGGCAGGATAGGACGCATGGAACTGCACATCACAGGGGACCCTGCCGCCGACAAACTACTCAGCGATGACGCGTTTGCGTTGCTCACCGGCATGCTGCTGGACCAGCAGGTGACTATGGAGTCGGCGTTTGCCGGTCCCGAAAAGATCCGGACGCGCATCGGATCCATGGATCCTGCGGAGATCGCCGGGTACGACCCGCAGGGCTTCGTCGAGATGTTCAAGGAACGTCCGGCCGTGCACCGCTTCCCGGGATCCATGGCCGGACGTGTCCAGGCCCTCGCCGAAACCGTGCACAGTGATTGGAACGGGGACGCCACGGCCATCTGGACGCAGGGTAACCCTGACGGCCCGGAGGTGCTGCGCAGGCTCAAGGCCTTGCCGGGATTCGGCGAGCAAAAGGCTAAGATCTTCCTGGCGCTTCTCGGGAAGCAGTGCGGCCTCCAGGCCGAAGGCTGGCGCGAGGCCGCCGGACACTACGGCCAGGAGGACGCCTTCCTGTCCGTCGCCGACATCGTGGATCCGGAATCTCTGAGCAAGGTGCGCGCCAGCAAGCAGGCCGCCAAGGCCGCTGCCAAGGCAGCGAAGACCACCGGGGACTGACAGCCCGGCCCAGGGAAGCCCAACTTCGTGGAAGGCGGATGCCTTGAGTGAGCAGCCAGCAGGTACGTTCGCTTCCCTCTGGGCGGCCACCAGCGCATCCACGGGCTACGCTGCCCTCAACGCGGACCTCGACGTCGACGTGGCCGTGATCGGTGGCGGCATCGCAGGCCTGACCGCTGCATTGGCCCTGAAACGGGAAGGCCAGACGGTGGCCGTGCTGGAGGCGGCACGGGTGGGCACCGGAGTCACCGGGAACACCACCGGCAAGGTCACCTCCCTGCACCGGCTGGCCTACACGGAACTTGCCGGCCGGCACGGTGCCGAGGCAGCCCGCGTCTACGGAGAGGCGAACGAAGCCGCCATTCAGCATGTGGCCGGCACGGTGGCGGAAGAAGGCTTCGACTGCGGCTTCCGTCGGGTATCCAACTACACCTATGCCGAATCGGACAACGCGCTCGCCCGCGTCCGGGAGGAAGCCGCCCTGGCCGGCCGGCTCGGACTTCCCGCGTCCTTCACCACCGAAGTGCCGCTGCCTTTTGCTGTAAAGGGCGCGGTCCGCTTCGACGACCAGGCGCAGATCCACGCGCTCCGATACGTGCAGGGCCTGGCCCGCGCAGTGGACGGAGACGGCAGCTTTGTCTTCGAGGACTCGCCTGCCACCGGGTTCCGGGACGGTTCGCCGGCGGTGGTCTACGCGGAGCGGGGTTCCGTCCGTGCCCGGGAGATCATCGTCGCGACGAATATGCCAATCGAGGACCGGGGAATCTTCGCCGGGCGGTGCTACCTGCACCGCTCGTATATCGTGGCCGCCCGCACGGCGCTTCCTCCTTTGGATTCCACATTCCTCAGCGTTGACGAGCCGATGCGCTCCATCCTGACCATCGGCCTCGATGGCAAAAGCTATGTCCTTGCCGGCGGTGAAGGCCACCCCGCGTCGGAGCGCCACGAATCCACCGAGCGGTACCGGAGGCTCAGCTCGTTTGCCCGTGACCGCCTTGGCGCCGGGGAGATCGTCTACCGCTGGTCCACCCAGGACGCCATGCCTGCCGACGGGCTGCCCTTCGTGGGGCCAATGTCACCGGAGTCCAGGCACGTTCACGTGATCACCGGACTGCGCAAATGGGGCCTGACCAACGGCACCGCCGCGGCCCTGATCCTCCGGGACATGCTGTGCGGTCGGCGCAACCCGTGGGCAGCGGTCTTCGACAGCACCCGGGCAGTCCGCGCCCCGCACGCGGCACCGGCCGTGACGGAGGACGCCGCCGCGCCCGCCCCAAGTCCGGCTGGCGCCGCTCCGGTCCGGGCGGACCTCGTCCCGGGAAAGCAGGCTCCGGGAGAAGGAAGGGTAGTGGACGTGGACGGGGCAAAGACCGCCGTCTATCTCGGTCCTGCTGGGGACGTCAGCGCCGTGTCGGCAGTCTGCACCCATCTGGGCTGCACTGTGGAGTTCAACCCGGCCGACGTGACCTGGGACTGCCCGTGCCACGGCTCCCGGTTCAGTACCGACGGCACCGTTATCCAGGGCCCCGCCACCCGGAACCTCGAGTCCAGCCCGGCGCCGGCGGACCTCAGCTGAGCCCAGCCCTGTGCGGCGCTACCCCGCCAGCTTCGCCCGGAGTCCGCCGATAATCACATCCAGGCCGAAATCGAAGGCGTGCCCGCCCCGTTCCTCCGACGGTCCGGCATTGCCGAGCGCGCGCTTGAGCGTGGGGTAGCCCTCCGCCGGCGGGTCCCAGATAACTTCCGGAGCCGCCAGGTCCAGGGCCGCGCCGAGGGCAAAGCTGTCGATTGTGGAGATGGCCGCCACCACGTCCCGTCCCCGGAATCCCGCACCCTCCAGGGCAAGCGCGAGGTCCTCGTAGAGGCCGATGACATCCGGATCAGTGATTGTTTGGAGGACCAGGAGCGGCGCCAGCCGCGGGTGGCGCACGAACGCGTCCCGGTAGGCGCGGATCAGGACCCGCAGGGCCGATTCCCAGTCGCTGTGGTCCACGGGCGGATACGGCTCTTCAGTGATGATCCGGTGCCGCAGCAGCTCCAGGATCTCGTCCCGGCCGCTGACGTGGTTGTAGATGGAGGACTGGCTGACGCCGATCTTCTTCGCCAGTTTCGGGAAGCTGAAGTCGCCGCTCTCATCAACCAGCTCCAAGGCGGCCGTGGTGAGGGCCTCCACGGATATCAGCGGGAGGAGCGGGCGCCCCATGGGTTCTCCTGACTGCAGCTCTTGAAGGTCAAGCCCAGCCTAGTCGGCGGGACCCGGCGACGCCGTTTTCGGAAAACTATTGTGCTCTGCGCCACACGCCTTCATAATAAACGAAAGCCTTTCGTTTAGCAGGGCTCCCAAGAAAGGACGGACTAGTGCCGGATACCCAAACCAGACCACCGACGTCGTCCGCGGACGGCTCCCTCAAGCGCAATGCCCTGGGAACGGGCGGCATCGCCTTCCTCGTCATCTCAGCAGCAGCCCCGCTCACCGTCATGGCAGGCGTGGCACCCGTAGCCATCGGAGTGGGCGGCATCGGCGCCCCGGCCGGCTACCTCCTCGCGGGCATCGTGCTCACCCTCTTCGCCATCGGCTTCATGGCCATGACCCGCCACGTCAAGGCATCCGGCGGCTTCTACACGTACATTTCACTGGCCATGGGCAAGACCGTGGGGCTGGCCTCCGCCATCCTGGCGATCGTCTCCTACAACTGCCTCCAGATCGGCGTCTACGGTCTCTTCGCGGTCCAGACCCACGACATGTTCCAGGTGCTGTTCGGACTCGAGGTGCCGTGGCCGGCCATCGCGCTCGCCGCCGTCGTAGCCGTTTGGTTCCTCGGCTACCGGGGGATCGATGTCGGCGCGAAGGTGCTCGGCGTGCTCCTGGTCGCCGAGACGGGCATCCTCGCCGTGATGGGAGTGGGCATCCTCAGCAGCGGCGGAGCCCACGGGATCAGCGTGGGTTCCTTCAGCCCGGAGCACGCGTTCGGACCGGGCGTCCTGGCGATCCTGGGCATCTGCTTCGCCGCGTTCATGGGCTTCGAGTCCACCGTTCTGTACCGCTCCGAGGCCCGCAACCCGGACAAATCCGTGCCGCGGGCCATGTACATCGCCGTCGGCTTTATGTCCGTGTTCTACGCCTTCATCGTCTGGACTGTGGTCCAGGCCTACGGCGAAGACCGCGCCGTCGAAGCCGCGGGTGAAATGGCCGGCGGGATGTTCTTCCAGACCATCAACCACTATGTGGGGCCGTGGGCCGAAGTCGTGATGTACGTCCTGATCGTCACCAGCGTCTACGCTTCGCAGCTGGCCTTCCACAACGCGATCAACCGCTACGTCTACATGCTGGCCCGCGACGGCGTGCTGCCGGCCTTCCTTGGCCGGACCCACCGCCGGTTCCAGTCCCCTCACCGGGCCGGCCAGCTGCAGACAGTCCTGGCCGCGGTGGTGATCACCATCTGCGCACTGCTCAACGCCGACCCCTACCAGCAGTTGCTGATCTGGGTGAACACGCCGGGAATCTTCGGCATCGTGGGGCTCCAGGGCCTGGTGTCGGTCGCTGCATTCCTCTACCTGCGCCGGAATCCCGCGGCGGCAACGCACAAGCTGATGGTGCCGCTCAGCCTGGCCTCGGCCATCCTGCTTTTCGGTGTGGTGCTCCTGATCGGCCTGAACATCGAGCTGCTCACCTTCGCTGACGCGCTGACCAACACCATCCTCATCCTGGTGACGCCCCTCGTCTTCATCGCCGGGCTCCTGGCCGCCCGCTGGGTGCGCCGCCACCGTCCCGCGACCTTCGCGCAGATTGGAAGCTTCGAAACCCATGAATCCTGATGTGATCATCCTGGCCGACACCGTCCACACGATGGAGGACCGGACGCCCGGAAGCCCCGCGCCGCAGGCGGTGGCCGTCCAGGACGGTGTGATTGCCGCCGTCGGAACCCGTGCGGATGCCGAGGGCTGGCCGGCCGCGGAGGTCATCGACTTCGGTGCCGCCGTGCTGACCCCCGGCCTGGTGGACTGCCACATCCACCCTGTCTTCGGCCTGGAGCTGATCCGCGGCTGCGACCTGTCCGGCGCCAAGGACCTTGCCGAGGTGCGCGCGCTGTTGCGCGCCGAAGCGGAGGCTATCCCCCCGGGGGACTGGGTGCGTGGCTGGGGCCTTGACCCCAATGCGTTCGGATCCGGCGCCGCCCACCGCGAGCTGATTGACGACGTCGTCTCCGGACGGCCGTGCCTCATCCGCCTCTTCGACGGGCATTCCGCCCTGGCCAGTTCCCGAGCCCTCGAACTGGCGGGGGTCGCCGGACCGCGGGCGTTCGACCAGGCGTCGGAAGTCGTTTGCGACCCCAGCGGCAGGCCCACCGGGCTCCTGCTGGAGGCCGCCGCCGTCGAGCTCGTGGCGCAGCGGATGCCGGCGGAGTCCTTCGACGAGCGGAAGGCGAGGCTGGCGGAACTCTTCACGCAGTTCGCGCGGTCCGGGCTGACGGGAGCGCACGTGATGGATTGCGGGGAGGGCTCACTGGAGCTCTACCGCGCCCTCGAGGATGAAATGGACGGCGGCCTCCCGCTGCGCCTGCGGATCTCACCGTGGTGCATGCCCGGCAGCGGCGAGGAAGACTGGCGCCGGCTCGCGGGGCAGATAGGACTCGGCGGACGGCGCTGGGAGGTGGCCGGCATCAAGCTGTTCGTTGACGGAACGGTGGACAACGGCACGGCGTGGCTGTTCGAGCCCGACGCCTACGGAGAGTCCGTGGCCCCGTTCTGGCCCCGCCCCGAGGAGTACGCCGCCGCGGTGCGGTACTTCGCCGGCCGCGGGATTCCCACGGCCACACACGCGATCGGCGACGCCGGAGTGGCCGCAGTCCTGGACGCCTTCGAGTCCCTGCATCGCGCGGTGCGGCCGGTTGCACCGGAGGCCGTGCACCGGATCGAACACCTCGAAACCGTCCCGGACGCCCTCATTGAGCGGTTCTCCCGGGCGGGCCTGGTGGCGAGCATGCAACCGACGCACTGCACCCACTACTCCCGCGCCGACCAGACGGACAACTGGTCCACCCGGCTCGGAACGGAACGGGCCAACAATGCCTGGCGGTGCGCGGACCTCCGCGCGGCGGGAACCACCCTGGGGCTCGGCTCCGACTGGCCGATCGCCCCGTTCGAACCGCTGCCCATCCTGGCGGACGCGCAATTGCGACGGCGGTCCGGCCACCGGGACGAACACCCGGTCGTTCCGGGCCAGGCCCTCACTGCTTTGCAGGCGCTCGAAGGCTACACCTCGCACGCTGCGAGGGCTGCGGGGGAGTGGGCGGTCTCCGGGTCCATCACCGTCGGCAAGCGCGCGGATTTCACGGTGTTCGACGTCGATCCGCTGTCGGTTGCCCCGGATGACCTGGCCGCCGCGCAGGCGTTGGCGACGTTTGTGGACGGACGGGTGCAGCACCTCGCGGTGGGGTCAGCCCGGTAGGTGCGCGCCGGGCCCCGGCGGCTTGACCGCGGGCTGCGGCCCGCGGTCAAGCGGCTGAACGGCGTTAGCCCAAGTCGAAGAAAACCGCTGTGGACTATTCCCTCGAATCTTAGGGACAGGCTCACCTTCCGCCGGTAGCATGCCCGTATGACTATCGCGCGCTTCCCCACCCTCGTCATCGACTGCCCCGACGCCGGAGCCCTTGCGGCGTTTTACGGCGCCCTTCTCGGCTGGAACGTGAAGGATGACGGCGACTGGACCGAGATCCGGCCCGACGACGGCAGCAACTGCATTTCGTTCCAGCAGGTGGACGGCTACCAGGCGCCCGAATGGCCCGGCCAGTCCCACCCACAGCAGATGCACCTGGACCTGGTGGTGCAGGACCTGAACGACGGGGAGAAAGAGGCCATCAAGCTGGGAGCCACCAAAGCGGAGACGCAGCCCGGCACAACCTTCCGTGTGTTCCTCGACCCGGCCGGCCACCCGTTCTGCCTCTGCCTGAGCTAGACGGGTCCGAACGGGTTCACTGGCTCCCTTCGTTTTCAGTTCCCGACGTGCAGGAGACCGTCGAGGGACGTAGAGGGCTTTGTGGTCCACCATGTGGCTCACGACATGGTGCGTGTACGGGACGCTTGGGTCTCGGCCGTCGTCAGGAGCCCAGATGCTATGGACGCTGCCCGGTGACGGTGCCAAGGTGAAGCAGTATAGGTGAAAAGCTCGGCACTGAAGCGCGGGGGTTGGTCATGAATCTCGACGAACTGGTCTTCCATCCCTGGGTTGTTCAGGGGCCGCGGGACGTGCCAACCTTTGTCGGCGGCGCCGGGAGCTACGTCATCGACGCCAACGGACGGCGCTACCTGGACTTCAGCTCGCAGCTGGTGTTCACCAACCTTGGTCACCAGCATCCGCGCATCGTGGCCGCGATCAAGGAGCAGGCCGACCGTCTCTGCACGCTCGCCCCAGCCCACGCGTCCGATGTCCGGGGCGAAGCGGCGCGGCTGATTGTGGAGGTCTCGCCGGAGGGCCTTGGGCACGTGCTTTTCACCAACGGTGGAACGGAGGCCATCGAGCATGCGGTCCGGATGGCGCGCCTTTACACAGGACGACCGAAAGTGCTGGCCGCGTACCGCTCCTACCATGGCTCGACATCGACCTCGATCCACCTCACCGGCGACCCGCGCCGCTGGGCCTCGGACACCGGCGCGGCGGGCGCCGTCCACTTCTTCGGGCCTTTCCTGTACAGATCGGTGTTCGGATCGAGGACTCCGGAGGAAGAATCCGAGCGGGCGCTCGCTCATCTCGAGCAGGTGATCCTCCTGGAAGGCCCGTCGACGATCGCCGGCCTGGTCCTGGAATCGGTGACCGGCAGCTCGGGGGTCATCGTGCCACCGGCCGGCTACCTGCGCGGGGTCCGCGAGCTGTGTGACCGTCACGGCATCGTCTACATCGCCGACGAGGTCATGGTCGGCTTCGGCCGGACGGGAGCCTGGTTCGGCGTCGACCACGATGGCGTGGCACCGGACCTGCTGGCGTTCGCGAAAGGCGTGAATTCCGGGTACGTGCCGCTGGGCGGCGTGCTGGTCGGCGACGCAATCTACGAGATGTTCACCAAACGCCCCTACCCGGCGGGATTGACGTACAGCGGCCACCCGCTCGCCTGCGCAGCAGCGGTCGCCGCCATCAGCGCGATGCGCGAGGAGGGCACAGTCGCGGCAGCTGCCCGCCTCGGCACGGACATCCTGGGGCCAGTGCTCAGGGAACTTGCCGGGAAGCACGAGTCCGTCGGCGACGTTCGTGGCATCGGCGGCCTCTGGACCGTCGAACTGGTCCGCAACCGGCTGACCAAAGAGCCGCTCGTGCCGATAGGGGCCGCTGGTGCGGCGAATGCGCCAATCGTGTCCTTCACTAAGGCGTGCCTGAGCCGTGGCTTGTTGCCGCTGACCCTGGGCAACCGCGTCCATGTCGCACCTCCCCTCAACGTGAACGACTCCGACGCCGCAGCGGGCCTGGCTATCCTGGACGAGGCACTGGCGGAATCCGACGCCTTCCTGAGCTAAAGCGGAACGCCGCGAACGTCATGCCCAGCCAGGTCCAGTCGATCGAGCAGAATCACGATGCGCCGTTTGCCTTGGCCGTCCGGACGTCACCGTTGGGAAGGGTTTAGTCCGTGACGCGGGCGTGACGGCGAAGGAACAGCGCGACCAGGACTGCCGCCGTCAGGCAGAGAGCGGCGTTGAGCCCGATGGCCGGCAGCACCGAGTGCAGTATCTGATCCGGTGCACTACCGTTGCCACCGTGGACCAGGGACGCGGCGATGATGGTGCTCATGAGGGGGATCCCCATGGTGATGCCGATTTGCTGGCTCATGGTCGTTAGCCCGGTGGCAAGGCCCTGTTCGGTGTCGGGGAGACCGGTGGTGGCGGTGACCATAAAGCCGACAATGGCGGCGAGGTTCGCGACGCCGCCGACGAACGTGGCGAGCAGCACGAGGATCAGTGAGGCCTGGCCTGTGTTGATGAAGAGGAGGGATCCGGTGGCGGCTGCCTGGATGATGAGGCCGGCGATGATGGTGTTCCTGCTGCCTAGTTTGCCGATGAGCTTCGGGGCGATGATCCCGCCGGCGACGGTGCCGATGCCGAGAACGGCGAAGGCCAGCCCGGCCCCGAGCGGCGTGTAGCCGAGGACCTGCTGAAGGTAGAGGGTCAGGACGAACACCAGGGACGTTTCGGTGGCGAACGCCAGTATCCCGGCGATGTTGCCCCAGGCGATATTGTTCCGCCGCAGGATGGTAACGGGCACCAGCGCATGCGCCGTGTTCTTCTCGATGAAGAAAAAGAGCACGAACAGGATCAGGCCCGCTGCCAGCGGTCCCCACGCCAGCGGTTCGGCCCAGCCCTTTTCGCCGGCGGTGGTCAGCCCGAAGACGAGCAGCAGAAGGGCAACGGTCACAGTGAACGCTCCGGGCACATCCAGTTTCGTCCGGTTCCCGCGGGCGGACTCCGTCAGTAGTTTCGGGGCAAGGATGAGGACGAATAAGGCGATGGGGACGTTGATGAAGAATGCCCACCGCCAGGACAGCAGGTCGGTGAGCAGCCCACCGAGGATCGCACCGGCAGTGAATCCAGCGGCCATCAAAGAACCATTCAAACCTAGGGCCTTATCCCGCAGCGGCCCTTCCGGGAAGGAAGTGGTGAGCAGCGACAGCGCGGCCGGCGTGACGGCGGCGGTGGCCAGGCCCTGGGCCACACGGGCGGCCAGCAGCACACCGGGGTCGGTGGCGAGGCCGCCGACGAGCGAGCCAATCCCGAGCAGCGCCATGCCGGCGATGAAGAGCCGTTTGCGGCCGAACAGGTCAGCGACCCGGCCGAAGAACAGGGTGAACCCGGCCGCGCAGAGCGCGAAGGACGTGGCGATCCATTGCAAGTGGTTCAAAGAGAAACCAACGTCAGCCCCGATCCGGGGCAAAGCGACGTTCAGGATGGAGAAGTCGACCGCGAGGGTGAAACTGGCCGTCAGCAGCAGCGCCATGATCATCCGCTGCCGCGCGGTCATCCGGACAGAACTTTGTTCAGCCGGCGGTGTGGGCGGTGCTTGTAGTGCTTCAACCTGGGGGAAAGGGGTGGTGTCGTGCGTTGTCATCGCGGAAGTGTCCAATCACTGAGTGGGTGGGCGGGTTTTCCCCTCCAGCCTGCCGACGCCAGGCGGGAACAGCCACGCCGTGTTGTGGGTAGCACTGGCAGTGCTACCCGCGTCTGGGGATGTTCGTGAATACTCACAGGTATGAACCAACCAGCAGCGATGGGCGACTTCCTCCGCAAACGACGGGCCGCCCTGAGCCCGGCTGACGTCGGGCTGATGGATTACGGCACCCGCCGTGTTCCCGGGCTGCGGCGTGAGGAAGTGGCCATGCTGGCCGGGATGAGCGTGACCTACTACGCCCGGCTGGAACAGGGCCAGCACGTCAACGCCTCCGACGCGATCATCAACTCCCTCGCCCAGGCCCTGGCCCTCACCGAGGTCGAAAGAAAACACCTCTCCGACCTCTCCGGCATCAAACGCCGCCTACCCAAGACCACTAGGAACCGGCCGGACCAAGTGCGGCCCGGAACGAAACGCCTGGTCGATTCCATGGGCAGTGTTCCGTCGGTAGTGCTGGGCAAGCGCACCGAAGTCCTGGCCTGGAACCGGGCCGGGCACTGGCTGGTCGCTTCGCACCTGGACTTCGACGCCCCGGACACGGCGTCCCAGCGGCCGAACATGACCCGAATGCTCTTCCTGGATGAAGCCACACGCAGCCTCTACCCGCACTGGCGCTCCGAGGCTTCCCGTGCCGTCGCGTCCCTGCGGCTGCTCTCCGGACGGTTCGCCGACGACACTGAACTCGCCGCGCTGGTCGGGGAACTGACCCTCAAAAGCCCTGAGTTCGCGACCATGTGGGCAGAACATCCGGTCGAGAACTGCATGTCAGGGCACAAGACACTGAACCATCCCCAGCTTGGGTGCATGGAGCTCGGGTTCGAGGTCCTGACCATGCCGGACGACTCCGGCCACCGCATCCTCACCTACACCGCAGAAGCAGGGAGCGAAGCCGCCGCCGCACTCACGCGGCTGCATCGCCTTCCCCTCACCCTGGCCCCCGACATGGCCCGTCTTGGCGACGCAGTCTGAGCAATCCGCTGCTGACGCCCCCACGGTAAGAACCCCGGAAGGCAGGTCGCGGACCCATAGTGCGGACCCCACAGCCTGGTGCAGCCGCGTGGGGGATATGCGCGACCTGTTAGAAAGCCTCGGCAATCGGGGGGACTGCCGATTTCGGGTCGATCCGACCGGCCCGACCGGACCTGGGTTCCCCTGTTTGTTCGGTGCATGGCGGCGCCCGACGTCTGCCGGTAGTTCAGGTCTTGAAGTAGTTGTTCCGTTGTGGTTTTTGCCGTGGGTCGATGTGTGGTGGCGGGATGAACCAGGGGATCCCGGTTTTGACCTGGATGGTCCATTGTTCCTTGTGGATGAGGTGGTGGTGATGGGAGCAGAGGAGGGTGCCGTTGTCCGTGCTGGTGGGTCCGCCGTGTGACCAGTAGGTGATGTGGTGGGCTTCGCACCAGGGGGCGGGGATGGTGCAGCCGGGGAAGGCGCAGCCTTGGTCGCGGGCGGTGATGGCTTTGCGGATGTGGGGCGGGAAGATCCTGGTGGTGCGGCCGATATCCAGGACGCGGCCCTGGCTGCCGAGCAGGACGGGGATGATATCGGCGTCGCAGGCGATTTTCCGGACCGTGGAAGCGTTGACCGGGCCGGTGAACGCGAATGACCCGGCGCCGGGGATGCTGCCGGTGCTTCCGGGGCTGAGGGTGGTCTCGCTGCTGTGGTCCGTGTCCCAGGGTCCGGCCGGCGTAGCAGTGCCGGTGCCCGTGGCCGCGGTCCGGTAGCGGGGTCCCTGGGCGGTGGTGTGTTCGAGGCGGTCCAGCAGGTCGCGGTAGTCGATGGTGACCATCACCTGCGGCCGGAGCCCGCCGGCAGTGGGGAGGGTTCCGGTGGTCAGGGCTGCTTTGCAGGCACCGACCAGGCCGTCGAGGAGCCGCTGCGGCCGGGTCCGCCGGTCCAGGTCGGCATCAGGTCCGCCGCCGGTCCCGTCGCCGCTATCCACTGCACTGTCTGCGTCGTTGCCGGCGTCGCTGCCGGCGTCACTACCCTCGGTGGTACCGGCTCTGGTGCGGGGGTTGGTGGCGGTGTTCATGACGGTCAGGAGGGGCTCGTACTGGTCCGGGGTCGCGAAGATTTCGATGTGCTGCAGGCCCCGGGTGACCTGCCGGAGGAACACGCCCTGGCGGCGGCGGAGTTCTTCCTCGGAAGGCTCCGAACCGTCCTGGTCGATCGCGTCGGTCCAGCGGCGGGCGATCCGGGTGAGGAAGTCGGTGTCGTACTCGGCCGCGGTGCGGGTCAGGGCGTGTTCCATCCGGGCCGTGGTGTCCCCGGTGGCGTGGTGCCTGACCCGGTCCAGGGCCATAGTGATGATGCTCGCAGGCCGGGAGGCGACGGTCCCGGCAGCGACGGCGGCGCCGAGTTCGGGCCGCTCCGCAGGGTCCGTATTGCCCGCAAACCCGGTACGCGGCAGGACCGCGGCGGCGAGACTGATCCGGCGCCGGGCTTCGGCGGCGCTGATCCGGAGCCGCGTGCGGAGGAACTCGGTGGCGTTCTTGTACCCGTCATCAGCCAGCTCAGATTCGGCTGGACGTGGAGCTTGGAAGGCTACAGCAGTATCTGCGCCCCATCCGATGGCCGAGCCCGAGCCCGAGCCTGAGCCGACTGCCGCCGAGCGCGCAGCCACTGCGGTTTCCCGGCGGGTACGCTCCACGGCCCCGGCCGCAACGATCTGCAGATAATCGACGGCCCGGGAGACTTCCTCGACATTGTCGGCAAAGTCAGCAGCCTCACGGAAGGTCAACAGCGCCGAGTCGTCGACCGCCGTCGAACTCAAGGTCCCGAGCAGCTCAAGGCACCGCGCCAGATCACCGGACCCGCCGCCGTCGGACGCTAAAGTATCCGGATACTGGTGCACCGCGGGGACACTGCGCAGGCCCCGGCCGCGCACAGCCGGAGGGGGCTGAACAGCAGCAGCATCAGTGGGCAGGCCCGCCCACCGCAACGCCCCTCCTGCTGCAAGATCCCCCATGGCTTCCATAGGATAACTCTGCCAAAGGGGGCAGACATTAAAGGCCTGCGGACCTGGCAGGGGAAACCGCCAGCCGCCGCCGGCCCCGCTAACGAAGGGCGAACCCGAGACCGTTTCGAGCCAGGCCAAGTCCGTCAGCGAACCCTACTCCGCGCGGTCCACGTGCTCGGCCCACGCGGTTTCCGGTCCCTCCTGGCCTTCGCCCAAGGCTTCCCACATGGCAAGGTGGCACATGAAGTGGCCCGGGGCGGCGCCGTGCCAGTGCTCTTCGCCCGGCGGCGTGTAGATGGTGTCGCCGGGACGGATCTCGATGACCTCGCCGCCGCGGGACTGGACCAGGCCGCGGCCTTCGGTCACATGCAGGGTCTGGCCGTTCGCGTGCGAATGCCAAGCGGTGTGGGCGCCCGGTGAGAAACGGACCATGTTCACGCGCAGCTGCGAGGGGTCCTCGCCCTTGGCGATCACGTCGAACCAGACGTCGCCGGTGAACATCTCCGCCGGCCCTTTGTTGCTTGGCGTCTTCGGCTGGATTTCCAACTGGTCTCCTCTGTTGCTGGATTGCGCATTGCAGTAACGCGTTTGGCTGGATTGCGCGCCCCGTGGGCGGCGCGGTGGCGCCCGGTGGGCGGCGCATTCCACGCATTCAACCCTAGAAGCCTTCCGTAGCCGGAGGGAGGCCCTGTTGGTACCTGTATCAACAGAACCTTCCCCGCGCGTAGGGAACGCGGTTTTCTGGATAAGCACCGAAAACATCCTAAGGAGCACCACCATGGCAACTGAGACCCCTTCGCCGGCGCAGCGGCTCATCGGCGACGTCGCACCCAAACTCGTCCAGCTCACCGACGATGTGCTGTTCGGCGACGTCTGGGAACGGCCCGGCCTCTCGCCCCGCGACCGCAGCCTCGTCACCGTCGCAGCGCTGACCGCGCTGTACCGGACCGGCCAGCTGCCCTCCCACCTGCGCCTGGCACTCGCCAATGGCGTCACCCGGGATGAACTGGTCGAATTGATCACCCACCTTGCGTTTTACGCCGGCTGGCCGAACGCCATGAGCGCGATAACGGCGCTCAAGGAGGTCCTTGCAGAGCAACCGACGACTGAACAGCCGACGACGGCGCACGCCGGCTGAGCGGCCCCGGCCACCACTACATCAACCCCGTTACATCCACACATCCATCGCTAAAAGGATTCTCATGCGAGCAACAATCATGTACGGCGCTGGCGACGTGCGCGTGGAAAACGTGCCCGACGCTGCGATCAAGGAACCGACAGATGCCGTGGTGCGGGTTGTCCTGTCCTGCGTGTGCGGCAGCGACCTCTGGCCCTACGCCTCCCTCCCGGCATCGGACCACGGCCGGCGCATGGGCCACGAATTCCTCGGCGTCATCGAGGACCTCGGCTCCGCGGTCCAGGGTTTCAAGCGCGGCGACGTCGTTGTGGCGCCATTCGTGTGGTCCGACAACACCTGCGACTTCTGCCGGGAGGGGCTGCAGACGTCCTGCCGCCACGGCGGCCAGTGGGGCCACGACCTCGACGGCGGCCAGGGCGAAGCCGTGCGCGTCCCCCAGGCGCAGGGCACGCTGGTCAAGCTGCCCGTGGGCGAGGACTCCCCGCTGCTGCCCGCCCTGCTCACCCTCTCCGACGTGCTCTGCACGGGACACCACGCCGCCGTCACGGCCGGAGTGAACCCGCGCACCACCGTGACGGTGATCGGCGACGGCGCGGTCGGCCTGTCCGCTGTGATCGCAGCCAAGCGCCTCGGCGCCGAGCGGATCCTGCTCATGGGTCGGCACAAGGACCGCACGGACCTGGGACTCGAATTCGGTGCCACGGACATCATTACCGAACGCGGGGACGAAGGAATCGAACGAATCCGCGAACTCACGGGCGGCGATGGGACCCACACGGTGCTGGAGTGCGTCGGGACGCAGGATGCCATCAACACTGCGATCGCCGCCGTGCGCGACGGCGGCGCCGTTGGTAGGGTGGGAGCCGCCCAGTACACGGATGTGCCCATGAATTTCGGCACCGTGATGCGCAATATCACCCTGACCGGCGGCGTGGCCCCGGCCCGGGCCCACATCGAAGAACTTATGCCGGACATCCTCTCGGGAACAATCCAGCCCGGCAAGATGTTTGACCATACTGTTGCCCTCGACGAGGTCCCCGCCGGCTACCGGGCAATGGCGGACCGCACAGCACTCAAAGTGCTCATCCGTACCTAAGACTTTCCACCCAACCAAACGAATCCCTCACCGAACATTGGAGAAAAATTTGTTTACCGCTAACGCTTACGCTGCCCCGTCCGCAGACGGAGCCCTCGTTCCCACCACCATCGAACGCCGCGACGTCGGCCCCCACGACGTGCTGATCGAGATCAAGTACGCCGGCATCTGCCACTCCGACATCCACACCGTCCGCGGCGACTGGGGACCCCAGCAGTACCCGCTGGCCCCGGGCCACGAAATCGCCGGAATAGTCACCGAGGTCGGCGCCGAAGTCACCAAGCACACCGTCGGTGACCGCGTCGGCGTCGGCTGCATGGTCAACTCCTGCCGCGAATGCGTCAACTGCCAAAAGGGCGAGGAGCAGTACTGCCTCAAGGGAATGACAGGCACCTATGGGGCCGTTGACCGCGACGGCACCATCACCCAGGGCGGCTACTCCACCCACGTGGTGGTGACCGAGGACTTCGTCGTGCGGATCCCGGAGGGCATCGAGCTCGACGTCGCCGCGCCGCTGCTCTGCGCCGGCATCACCACCTACTCGCCGCTGCGCCACTGGGGCGCGGGACCCGGCAAGAAGGTGGCCATCGTCGGACTCGGCGGGCTGGGACACATGGCCGTCAAGATCGCCCACGCCATGGGCGCCGAGGTCACCGTGCTGTCGCAGTCGCTGAAGAAGCAGGAGGACGGCCTGCGCCTGGGCGCGGACCACTACTTTGCCACCAGCGACGAGAACACCTTCTCGGACCTGGCCGGTAGCTTCGACCTGATCATCAACACCGTCAGCGCCAAGATCGACATCAGCTCCTACCTGCAGCTGCTGACCCTTGACGGCGCCCTGGTGAACGTGGGCGCCCCGGCCGAGCCGCTGCCGGTGAACGTCTTCTCGCTGATTACGGGACGCCGGTCCTTCGCCGGATCGGCGATCGGCGGCATCCGCGAAACCCAGGAAATGCTCGACTTCTGCGCCGAGCACAACCTGGGCGCCGAGATCGAAGTCATCCCGGCTGAGAAGATCAACGACGCCTACGAACGCGTCCTGGCATCCGACGTCCGCTACCGCTTCGTCATCGACACCTCCACCCTGGTCTAAGAAGGCAACAAAACCGGGCACCAAAAAGCAGCGCCGCCCAGGGGCGGCGCCACGCCAGGTCATGACCCGAAGCAGTGCCGTCCTCAGGAGAGGGCGGCGCTGCTTTCGCGGTTAACGTCTACCAGCTGAACCGTCACGCCCGTGCTCCGGAAGAGCTCCACCTGCCCCGAGTCCGCCCCGGGTCGGAATCCCGGGCAGGCCAGGGGCGATCCCTATCTGGCAGTGATCACGTGGGTGAAGTGGTCGTACCGGATGGTGAGGGGGCCGCCGTCGTGCGCCAAACTGACGTTGGCGCCGTTCGGGGAGCCCCCTGCTCCATAGCTCACAGCCCAGGACCGGTCCAAAGCGGCCTTGAACTCGTACGTGCCGGCGGGAAGGCCGGGTACGGACAGCTTCCAGACCAGGTCGGCGGGGTCCAGCACCAACTGGGCCTGGTCGCACGCCGGCATCCAGTCCTCCGGGCACCCCAGCTCCGAGTTCATGCTGCCGGTCGCGGCCACTGCACCGGGCTGCTGCGACGCGTAGACCGGGCTGAGCAGGTGGGTCGTGTGGTCGTACCGGAAGGTTACTGCACCTCCCGGGTGCTCCAGCACGATGTTCCCGCCGTTGAAGGCGCCGCCTGCCCCGTAGTTTTCGTCCCAGCCGCCGTTGATGGCTGCCTTGAACTCGTACGTCCCCGCCGGGAGGTCAGGCACCGTGAGGCGCCATACCTGGTCCGCCGGGTCGAGCGCCATGAAGGCCTGCCCGCAGGCCGGCTGCCAATCGCCCGGGCAGCCCAGCTCGGAATTCAGGCTGCCGGCCACCGTGACGGTATCGGGCTGCGGGATCTCGCGCCACCACGGTCCGGATATCGCTCACCACGTTCGCCGCGCCCGGAACGGCCATCGTTGCCCGGTACCGGACGCCGGTGCCGTCGGCGAGGCCCAGCGCCGCGACATCGTCAAAGACGGTGTATGCCGGCGATGAACTGTCCGAACCGATGGCAGCCCAGTCGCCGCCGTCGACGCTCCGCTCGAAGCTGACCGTGTAGTCGGCCTTCTCCGGGCTGGCGCTGGCACTGACTTCCACCTTGCCGTCAACGCTGCTGCCCTCGGCCGGTTTCTGCATCACGAGGACTGGAGAGGGGACAGTGCCGGTCCGGGCCGCGCTCGCGGAGGTGTGCCCGCCGTTATCGAGGACCACCGCGCGGTATTCCACGGCCGTGCCGGGGTTCAGCCCGGTGACCTCGTGGAACACCTGGTATGGGGCGGTGTCGTCCGTGCCGATCGGCTCCCATTCTCCGCCCGCTGTCCGCGCCTGGAAGGTGACCTCGTAGAACGAGGAACCATCGACGTCGGCCGCCACCCGGATCCTGCCGTTGTCGCCTTCCGCTGTTGCAGGCTCCTGAAGCACGACGGCGGGAGCCACCTTGGAGTGCGGGATCCGGCCTGACGATTCGTAGACCACTGCGGAAAGCGGCGGAACGGTGACGGTGAGCTTGCCGTCCGCGGCCGACTTGGATTCCGTTGCGGAGCCGGCGCCGCCATAGATCCGGCTGTACGTGCGCTTGGCGATGTACGTGGGCACCGCCGCCGTCTGTGCGGTCTGGCTGTTGTTCACCGCCACCACGTATTCGCGCTGGTCCGTCGCGTCCGTGCGGGAGAATGCGTAGATTCCCGGGCCGTCCGAGGCGTACCTGTTCTGGTGGGCGCCGTCGCGCAGGGCCGGATGCCCGGCAGTCAGCGCGGCGAGTTCGCTAATCTTGCTGTAGAGCGGATGGCCGGTGTCGAAGTTGTCCGTGGCATGCGTGGCGTCGGTGCCCAGCAGGTCATCGTCCAGGTATTCGGGCACCTGGCTGGCGAAGAGTGTCTGGCGGGCATCCTGGTCCCCGCCGGGACCGGTGAAGCCCTGCTCGTCGCCGTAGTACACCACGGGGTTGCCGCGCGAGAAGTACATCAGTTCGTGGGCCAGCCGGTCCCGGGCAACCCGTTCGGCGTCGTCCGCGCCCGGGTTGTCCGCGGCAATGAAGCTGCCGATCCGGCCCATGTCGTGGTTTCCCAGGAACGTGGGGAGTTGGTAGACGTTGGAGTCGGCGTCGGTGTACCAGTCGTCCGCGGCGAAGAACGCCTCCAGCTGGGCCGCCCCCTGGCTCCGGGAAGCAAAGTTCCTGGCTGCGTCCTGGAACGGGAAGTCCAGCACGGCCTGCATTTTGTTGCGGGTGGTGAACTGCGAGGTGAAGCTCTTGGACGTGTCAAAGACCTCGCCGAACATAAAGAACTCGTCCTTGCCCTGTTCCTTGGCGTAGTCCAGGACCTTGGGCCCGAACTCCTGCCAGAACTCGTCGTTCACGTGCTTCATCGTGTCGATCCGGAAGCCGTCCACGCCGAAATCGCCGATCCACTTTTCGTAGACGTCCACCATTCCGTCGACCACTTTCGGGTGCTCCGTGAAGAGATCGTCCAGGCCGAAGAAATCGCCGTAGAAGGAGTCCTCGCCCTGGAAGGTGGTGTCGCCGCGGTTGTGATAAAGCGCGGGATCATTGAGCCACGCGGGAACCTTCAGCTCTTCCTCGCCGGGTTCCAGCTTGGGCTTGTACGGGAAGGATGTTTTCGGGTCCAGTGCGGGGAAGTCCTCCGATCCGGCGAAGTCACGGTCGTCGAACTCCTCGCCGGCGGCCGTCTTGTAGGGCGCTGCATCCTTTGAGATGTAGGCGGCCCGGTTGCCTTCCTCGTAGCCGATCACGTCCGCGGTGTGGTTGGTGATGATGTCGAAGTAGACCTTCATCCCGCGTGAGTGTGCCTCGTCGATCAGCGCCTTCAGTTCGTCGTTGGTCCCCAGGTGCGGGTCGATCTGGGTGAAGTCGGTGACCCAATAGCCGTGGTAACCGGCCGATTTGTCCTCGGGCTGGACCGCCTTGTTCTTGAAGCTGGGTGTCAGCCAGATGGACGTGGCGCCCAGGCCCTGGATGTACTCGATCTTGTCCAGCAGTCCTTTAAGGTCACCGCCGTTGTAGAAGCCTTTTTTCGTGGGGTCGAAGCCGGAGACCATCGGATCGGAGCCGAGCCCGCCGTCGTCGTTCGCGCTGCTTCCGTTACTGAAGCGGTCCGCCATCACGAAGTAGAAGTTCTCATCCGTCACCGGTGCGCGGAGCGAATGGGCGGCCGACGGGGAGCCAGGGCCTTTCGGCTCCGGCGCCGCGTGGGCCGGTAGCGCGTTAGCCGGTGCCGCCAGCGCGGCCGCGATAACCAGCGCCGCGATCGTTGCGGCGGCACGCCTGGCCGGAGGCTTGAGGGGTGAATTTTTGCACGGTGGATTCTTGTGGATTGCACTGCGGGAAAACACGATGAGGAAACCTTCCGGTAAGCGACATTGCTGCTGTGAAGGACGATGCGGGAGACTGCTCCTGAGAGCCAAGTCACACTGTAAGCGCTTGCACTGACATTTTCCAGCAAATTCCAAGGTTGCTTGGTACCGTCCCCGGTTCGGTAGCATGAATCCCACCGCCTGCCGCTGAGGGAGCCTGTACTTGCCATCAGAAAGCACATCGCGGACCGGCCGCACCGGGACTGCGGACAGTCCGGAAGACCCGGTCCGCCGTCTCCGCGCCGCGGGCTGCGTCTTTGCCGAAGACGAAGCCCGCCTGCTCGCCGAGGCAGCAACCTCAGCCGCGGAGCTCGAGGCGATGATCGAACGGCGCATCGCCGGACTCCCGCTCGAACACATCCTCGGCTGGGCTGAATTCTGCGGGCTTCGCATCGGTGTGGCTACAGGCGTCTTTGTGCCGCGCCGCCGGACCGAGTTCCTTGTCCGGCAGGCGGAGCTGCTGTTCCGCGCTTCCGACGGCGGCGGTTCCCACGACGACGGCGGGACTTCCGACGGCGGCCGCCGCGCCGCCGTCGTCGACCTCTGCTGCGGTTCCGGTGCCGTGGGGGCTGCCCTCGCGGCGCGCCTGGCCGGAATCGAACTGCATGCCTCGGACCTGGACCCCAACGCAGTGCGGTGCGCCAAGCGGAACCTGGAACCGGCCGGCGGCCGCGTCCATGAGGGCGACCTCTTCGACCCGCTGCCGCCCGGGCTCCGCGGCCGCATCCGGGTCCTGGTGGCCAACGCGCCCTATGTCCCCACGGCAGCGATCGGGACCATGCCGCCGGAGGCCCGCACGCACGAACCGCGGATGTCCCTGGACGGCGGGCCGGACGGGCTGGACATCCAGCGGCGGGTTATTGCCGGGGCAACGGACTGGCTTGCACCGGGCGGCCACGTGCTGATCGAGACGAGCCGGGGCCAGGCACGGCAGACCATCGGTCTTATGCGGCAGGCAGGACTGACAGCCCGGCTTGCGAGCGACCCGGAGCTGGACGCCACTGTCGCGATCGGAACCGTAGCAATCGGAACCGTCGCGATCGGAACCGTGTAGAGCCTGTCGCCTCCTACCTCAGCCAGCCTTCCGGCCGGGGTCATGGTGGACCCTAATGAGGTCCGCCAGGGTTTCCTGCGTCCCCAGATGCAGCTCGATCGACGGCGGCAGCCCCGTCACGTGCGCGTTGTTTCCCGAAACCTCGATCGTCAGCCGGGAACCTGCCAGCGGCACCTGCTCTTTCCGAAGGTAGCCGAATCCGTCCGGGAAGGCCGGGCTCAGCCAGAGCCGGCCGGTGGAGGCGGAAGGATCAAAACGCAGCAGGACCCGGATGAGGTGGATGGGGGTGGCAGCGGCCCAGGCCTGCGGTGAGCACGACGACGGGTAGGCCACCGGGGCCCGGCCCGCTTCGCGCGGGAAGCCGCAGAAAAGCTCCGGGAGCCTGCCGCCAAAAGCCTCCGCGGCGTCGAAGATGGCCATCGCCACGCGCTGGGACTCCTCGACGAAACCGTAGCGCATCAGCCCGTCGGCAATCAGGGCATTGTCGTGCGGCCACACGGAGCCGTTGTGGTAGCTCACGGGGTTGAAAGCACCCATGGTGGAAGCCAGCGTACGGACGCCCCAGCCGGAAAACATGTCCGGCTCCATCAGGCGCCGCGCCACGAAGGCCGCTTTGTCATCGTCCACGATGCCCGACCACAGGCAGTGCCCCATGTTGGAGGCGCAGGCATCCACGGGCCGTTTGTCCTTGTCCAGGGCCACAGCGAAGTAGCCGCGTTTCGGCAGCCAGAACCTGCGGTTGAACTCCTCCTTCAGTTCGGCAGCACGGTCGCCCCAGGTGCGGGCCAGGGTGGCGTCTCCAGCGTCCAGGGCCAGCAATGCCCGGGCCACATAGGCGCTGTAGACATAGCCTTGGACCTCGCACAGGGCGATGGGCGGCTCGGCGAGGGTGCCGTCCGCAAAGTTGACGCCGTCGTAGGAGTCTTTCCAGCCCTGGTTGAGGAGCCCGTGCCGGGTGGCGCGCTCATACTCCACAAAGCCGTCCCCGTCACGGTCGCCGTAGCTGGTAATCCAGTCCAGCGCACGGTCCGCACTGGGCAGGAGTTCCTGCACTGCCCGGGTCTCCAGCCCCCAGCGGCTCACTTCCCCCAAGAGCTTGACGAACAGCGGAGTGGCATCCGCCGTCCCGTAATAGGTCGTGTCCCCGCCCAGCGACAGGGCGGCGCCGGAACCGAGCCGCACCTCGTGGAGGATCCGTCCGGGCTGCTCCTCGGTGAGCTTGTTGATCTTTTGGCCCTGGTGTTCGGCGAGGGTCTGGAGCGTGCCAAGCGCGATCGTGGGATCCACCGGAAGCGCCATGAGGGAGGTCAGCAGCGAGTCGCGTCCGAATAGGGCCATGAACCACGGGGCTCCCGCGGCAAGAACCGTACGGTCCGGATGCGCCGGGTCCGCGATCCGCAGCGAGCCCAGGTCCTGCTGGCTCTGGCGCAGTACCCTTTCGAGCGCTGGATTGTCCATGCTGACCTGGGGTGCAGCGGCGCCCCAGCGTCGGTGCCGAAGCGCGGGAACGGACTCGTGCTGCGGGATGCCGGCGGAGAACTTGCCCGCAGGTTCGCTGCCGTCCGAGCTTGGCGTGACCACAATGGTGGCGGTCCAGGATCCCTTCGCCGGAATTGTCACCTTGTACATCACGCCGTGACGGTTCACGTCCCCTCCCGGCGCCCTGACCGTCACAGCCAGCAGCCTGCCGTTGTGGCGGCCGCTGATGATCAGCCGGTCGCCCTCCGGCCGGTAGGAGGGGCGCAGCTGCCGGGTCTTCCGGCCGGCCTTAACCTCGAACAGGTCCGCGAAGTCCGCCTCCACTGCCAGTTTGATGCTGCAGGGTGCGGGGGCGCTGGAGTAGTTGTGCACGGTCAGCGTCTCGCGGACGCCGTCGCCCACCTGCCGGTCACGGTCGATCACCATAGGGCGGTCGGCCGCTCCGTCCGGCTGGGGCGCGCGGCCGGTGAACACTGCCCGGTAGGGTTCCGGGTTCACCGATGTGAGTTCTTCCACCAGGTGGTTGTTGATCATCAGGTTCCAGCGCGAGATGATCCGGGTGTCCTGATAGAAGGCGCCGTGCGCCAGGGCGAGGTCCAGATCGCCGTTCCCGGCCGAAATAAAGAAGGAGGATCCTTCAACGATGGTCACTGCGTTGTGGCCGATTGAGCCAGCGGTGTCCAGGTTCCAGCCGTTCATGGCCGCCGCCGACGGGCCGGATGCGCCGGGGAGGTTGCGTGGATCGGGGCCAGGCGTCGAAAGCTCATGAATTCACTCCGGACCGAGGATTCAATGGCTGACTGCTTAGCCACCCACATTCTAAAATTCCGGCTGACTTCGGGCAAGGATTTTGAGGCCCGGCAGGGACGCAAACCGTGCCGGTGCGGCCGGAACGAAGGGGCGCCGCCGGGAACAGGAAACGGGGCCCTCCCTGGCCGGACAATGCGTCCGGCACGGGAGGGCCCCGCCCTGTTGAGGCTGACTCCGTGAACTAGCTGGAAGTCCGCTCAGGGTTAACGTTCGTGGCGGCCCCGGCAGGCGTAGCGCCGCCTTCGTCGGACCAGTCCTGGCCGGTTGAGTCATTCAGCGCCGGATCGCTAGTGACGTCGGCTGTGCTGCTTTCAGGTGTGCTGCCGTCTGAGGTGCCGAGGTTGACGGTCTCCGGGTGCGTGCTGTGGGACGGGACGTAGTCGCCGGCCGGCAGCAGGCTCTCCGTGCTCGAATCGCCGCTTTTCGCCGGGCTGACCTTGGCGCCGCTCTTGCCGGTGCCGGCCGCGTTGTCACGGTGGACGGCGGAACTGATGACCGTGCCTGCGCGGCGGGCGGCCTCGGTCAGCTGGTCGGAGACTTCGGGGGCCTTTTCCTTGACCGCCTCGGTCGCGGCAGCCACTTTGTCCTGGACCGGCTTGCTGTCCCAGAGGGCGGCAGCCCGTGCCTTGATTTTCTCGTAGGCGGCGCGGCCGGACCTGGATCCCAGGATAAATCCGGCTGCCACACCTGTACCAAAAAGAAGTTTTGCTTTCATGTTGTACTCCTGCTCCGTGAGAAGGTTCCGTACTCGGGCGGACCGTTCAAGGGGTTGCCCACAAACAAAAGGCCACAAAATAGAGGGCCGTGAATGAAAAACGGCCCCCGGGAACGAATCCCGGGGGCGTTTTTCAGGCCAGACTCCGCTTTAGCGGGCTGTGCGCTTGGTGACCATGCCGTAAACGAGCAGGACGATGATCGCACCGCCAATGGCCAGGAGCCATGTGGACAGCGAGAAGAACTCGTTGATGCCAACGCCGAAGAGCGCGCCGCCAATCAGTCCGCCCAAGAGGGCACCGACCACACCGAGCAGCAGCGTGATGAAGATGCCGCCACCCTGCCGGCCGGGGAGGATTGCCTTAGCGATGGCTCCGGCGATGAGGCCCAGAATCAGAAATGCGAAAAAACCCATTTTATCGTTCCTTCTTCTTTCATTGAGGAGGTGCCCGGATCCCGGGCACGCTTCATCCTTCTACCTAATACTAATCATGCTTAGTATTAATCTGCCAGTCGGCGGCCCTGTGAGTTTCTGGGGAGCACCGGCTTTCAGTGACCTTGGACGTCAGAATTAACTCCGGACTCGTCACCTCCGTCCAGCGTGGCGATGGCAGTTACGTCGTCCGTGTCCAAGGCAAAGTCGAAGATGCCCAGGTTCTCTTTCATGCGTTGTGGATTGGCCGACTTGGGGATGGCAACGAGGCCCTGCTCGATGTGCCAGCGGAGAACGATCTGGCCAGGGGTCTTGCCGTGCTTTTGGGCGATCTTTCCCAGTACTGGGGCGTTCAGGAGGTCGCTGCCCGCGCCGAGCGGACTGTACGACTCGGTTGCGATTCCATGCCGCCGGTTGTAGGCGATATCCACTATCCGGGTGATGGACGGGCTGACCTGGATCTGGTTGACGGCCGGCACCACATCGCAGGCGTCCATAAGTCTTTCCAGATGCGCAGGCTTGAAGTTGGAGACGCCGATTGAACGTACTTTGCCGTCGGCCTGCAGCCGTTCAAAAGTTTTCCAGGTGGAGATGAATTCGTCCCGCCGGGGGAGGGGCCAGTGGATCAACAGCAGGTCCACGTAGTCCAGGCGGAGGCGTTTGAGTGATCCGTCCAGTCCGGCCACGGCCCTGTCCTGGCCTTGGAATTCGCCGTCCAGTTTGGTGGTGATGAACAGCTCGGACCGGTCCAGGCCGCTCGAGCGGATGCCGTTACCCACGCCCGCTTCGTTGCCGTATTTCACCGCAGTATCGATGTGGCGGTAACCGGCTTCCACGGCCTGCACGACGGCGGCAGCCACCTGTTCGTCGTCCAGCGGCCAGGTCCCCAGTCCGATCTGGGGAATCCGGTGTCCGTCATTGAGCTCAATCACTGGTGAAAGTGCCATTCAATGAGTCTTTCCTATCGGAGTCGGTTTGCACAGATCTCCAACGGCACAGTCTTCCAACGATTCGTTTACGGCCGGCGGGCCCAGGCGACCAACCGGTCGCTGAGCTCCATGAATCCGGCGTCAACCTGCTGCAGTTCGGGGTGCGCGTCGTGCCAGCGGACGATTTCCCGGGCGCCGTCCCCGAACGGGATGGAGCAGTGGAAGGACGGCACGAGCGATTTGATCTTCGAGTTGTCGAACACCACGGAGTGCGCCCTGTCGCCGAGCAGCCACGGGCCACGTCCGGAATCGTGCGCCGCGATGGTTTCCGAGGCCACATGCACCAGCTCCGGTGCCGCGACGCCGGCAGCCCGGGCAAACAGCCGGTACACCTGGTCCCAGGGGAGGAACTCGTCAGAGGTGATGGTGTAGCTCTCGCCCACGGCCTGCGGCCGGCCCAGCAGGCCAACGAACGCCTTGGCGAAATCCCGGCTGTGCGTCAGCGTCCACAGCGACGTGCCGTCCCCATGGACCAGCACCGGCAGGCCCTGCCGCATGCGGTGGATGTCCGTCCAGCCTCCCAGCAGGGCAATTTTCGTGCGGTCGTACGTGTGGGAGGGGCGGACCACCGTGACCGGGAAGCCGTCGTCCCGGTAGGCCCGCATGAGCAGGTCCTCGCAGGCGATTTTGTCCCGGGAATACTGCCAGAAGGGGTTGCGCAGCGGCGTCGATTCCAGGATCGGCAGGCGGGCGGGTGGTTTCTGGTACGCGGAGGCTGAGCTGACGAACACGTACTGGCCGGTCCGGCCCGAGAACTGCCCGATGGCCGCCGCCGCGTGGTCCGGGGTGAAGGAAATAAAGTCGGCCACGGCGTCGAACTCGCGGCCCCGCAGCGCCTCGCGCACGGCCGCGGCGTCCCGGATATCGGCGGTGACCACCTCGGCGCCTTCGGGCGCCGGCCGGGTCGCGGACTTTCCGCGGTTCAGGATGGTGAGCCGGTGGCCCAGCGCGACGGCGTGTTCCGCCGCCGCCGCGCTGATTACGCCGGTTCCGCCGATGAACAGGATGTCCGACGGCGCCGCCACCGTTCCGGGACGAGTCACCAGGCGTAGTCTTCCGGGGCCGTCCGGTGGCCGGGGAAGATGTCGTCAAGGCGCTTGAGCGTATCGGCGCCGAGCGTCACGTCCAGGGCCCTGATGGCGGCGTCGAGCTGTTCCTGCGTGCGCGGACCCACGATCGGTGCGGTGACCGCAGGCTGGTGCAGCAGCCACGCGAGGGCAATGTCCCCGGGCTCGTGGCCGAGGTCGTCGGCCAGGTCCTCGTACTGGCGGATCTGTTCCTGGTGCTTCTTCAGCGTTTCCGCGGCCCGTCCTTCGGTGCGCCGGACGCCATCGCGCTCTTTCTTTAGTACCCCGCCCAGCAGGCCGCCGTGCAGGGGCGACCAGGGGATCAGCCCCAGTCCGTACTGCTGCGCGGCCGGGATGACTTCCAGCTCCACGTTGCGGGTGAGGAGGTTGTAGATGGACTGCTCGCTGACCAGGCCGGTGAAGTTGCGCCGGGCGGCGGATTCCTGGGCCTGGGCGATGTGCCAGCCGGCAAAGTTGCTGCTGCCCGCGTACAGGATCTTGCCCTGCTGGACGGCCACGTCCATCGCCTGCCAGATCTCGTCCCACGGCGCGTTCCGGTCGATGTGGTGGAACTGGTAAATGTCGATGTAGTCCGTCTGGAGCCGCTTGAGGCTGGCGTCGAGGGCCCGCCGGATGTTCAGCGCGGACAGCTTGGACTCGTTGGGCCGGTCCGTCATGGTGCCGTAGAGCTTGGTGGCCAGCACGGTGCGCTCGCGCCGCTCGCCGCCCCGGGCGAACCAGCGGCCAATGATTTCCTCGGTCCAGCCGTGCCGGCCGGAGCCGCCGTAGACGTTGGCTGTGTCAAAGAAGTTGATGCCGGACTCGAGGGCGGAGTCCATGATGGAGTGCGCGGCCGCTTCTTCGGTCTGGGGTCCGAAGTTCATGGTGCCCAGGCACAGGCGGGATACTTTCAGGCCCGAACGGCCAAGGTGGGTGTACTGCATGCTGAGGGTCCTTTGGGTTGTGGGTTCCTGGTGTCTGGCGCCGGCGCGGCGCCGGCTACATCTGGCTGAAGGCGGCGACGGCGGGGTCGGCGCCCGCCCGTGCACCGGATTCCAGCGCGGTGATTTCGGTAAGTTCTGCGGGCGAGAGTTCGACGGCGACGGCACCGAGGTTCTCCCGCATTCGCTTCGAATCGGCGGACTTGGGGATGACGATGGTGCCCTGGGCGAGGTGCCAGGCCAGGACCACCTGGGCCGGCGTTGCGCCGTATTTGCCGGCCAGCGCTTTTACTGTGGCGGCATTCAGGTCAGACCCCTGGCCCAGCGGACTGTAGGCCTCCACAGCGATGCCGAGGTCCCGGCATTTGGCCGCCAGTTCCTGCTGTTGGAAGGTGGGGTGAATTTCGAACTGGTTCACGGCCGGGACCACATCCGCCGCCGGGAGGAGGGTGTCCAGGTGCTCCGGAAGGAAGTTGGAGACGCCGATGGCGCGGATCTGGCTGTTGGCGTAGAGCTTTTCCATCGCTTTCCACGCGTCGGTGAAGAGGCCCTGGGACGGCACCGGCCAGTGGATAAGGTAGAGGTCCACGAAGTCGACGCCGAGTGCCTTGCGGCTGTTCTGGAAAGCCTCGTGTGCGGTGCCCTGTTCGCCGTTGCGGAGCTTGGTGGTGATGAAGATTTCCTCGCGCGGAATGCCGGAGGCGGCAATGGCGGCCCCGACGCCTGCTTCGTTGCGGTAGGCCGCGGCGGTGTCAATGTGGCGGTAGCCGGCCTCGAGCGCGTCCTCGACGATGCGCTGTGTTTCTTCCGGCGGCACCTGGAAGACGCCGAAGCCGAGCTGCGGGATCTGTACGCCGTTGTTGAGGGTCAGCTGCGGGATGGTGGTTTGGTGCGTCTGGGACATCGTCAGTTCTTCCGGTCGTAGGGCTCGCGGGAAACCGCTTTCATGTGGGCTATGCATCGAGCCTATGCACTTTCCGGTGCCCTGTCAGTAGGCATGGCTGTTCCTGTTTTTCCTAGGACTGGCAGTCCTACCTTCGTTGTAGAAAGGGAGCTTCCCCGCCGTGCACAATGGAAGGCATGGGTCAGAGCGCCGAGTTTGGAAAATTCCTCAAAGCCATGCGGTCACGGCTGAAGCCGGAGGACGCCGGGCTGTCCGGCACAACGGGTGCCCGGAGGGTCCCCGGGCTGCGCCGTGAGGAGATAGCCCGGCTGGCGGATGTCAGCACGGACTATTACACCCGCCTGGAGCAGGGCCGCAACATCCACCCGTCCAGGGCCGTGCTAGATTCCGTGGCGCGGGCGCTGCGCCTGGACTCCAGCGAGCAGGCGCACATGATGGACCTCCTGGAACACTGTGCTGAATCGCAGCGTCCGCCGATCCCGGCCCAAAGCGTCCGGCCGGCGCTGCGCCAGCTGCTGGGCGCAGTGGGCGATGTTCCGGCGCTGGTCCTGGGCCGTCGGAGCGATGTCCTTGCCGGTAACCGCCTGGCCTTCCTGTTATTTGCCGACTTCCTTGCCATGCCCGCAGGGGAGCGTAACCTGACCCGTTGGCTCATGCTGGAGCCGCGCACCCGCGAACTGTTCCGGGACTGGAAGACCGTGGCGGCCGAAGCCGTCGGTGCCCTGCGCGTGGACGTCGGCCGGCACCCGAACGATGCCCAGGCCAATCAGCTGGTGGGCGAACTCGCGGTGCACAGCGAACACTTCCGCCAGTGGTGGGCCGGGCACAGGGTGGCCGCGCCGTCCGCCGGCAGCCTTCGGCTCCACCATCCCGTGGTCGGGGACCTGGAACTGAACTTTGAAAACCTGGTGTTGCCGGACGACCCGGACCAGGTCCTCCGGGTGTTTTCCGCGAAGCCGGGTTCGCCGTCGGCCGATTCCCTGACGCTGCTGGGCAGCTTCGGTGCCGGAGATGCCGGGGACTCCGGCGGTGTGTCGGGGAGCACCGGCGGACCGCTGGCCACACAAATAGCGGATGTCAGCGACGCCGGCAGCGCGTCCTAAGCCCGTAACGGCCCGGTAACTGCCGGGATCTTGCCGTGCCCTGACATAAGTTCTGCTTATCCGTCCACGCAGAATAGGTCTTATCCATTCCTCCACCGAGTCCCTACGCTCGAATGAAGGAACCGTTCTTTGGTTGCGTCCCACTCAAGAACCTGGAAGAGACCATGCCTGATTTTTCCCCAGCAGCCCGCGTCAGCCGCATCAAATCGTCTCCTAGCGTGGCAGCTGCCGCGAGGGTACGTGAACTCAAAGCCGAGGGCCGCCGGATCCTTGACCTGACGGTCGGTGAACCGGACTTCGACACACCGCCGCACATCAAGGCCGCGGCCGTCGCCGCCATCGACGCCGGTGAAACGAAATACACCTCCGTCAGCGGCACCCCCGTGCTCCAGAAAGCCATCCTGGGCAGGCTGGAATACCACACCGGGGTCAGGTTCGAACCGGACCAGATCACCATCGGCGGCGGTGCGAAGCAAGTGATCTTCCTGGCGCTCATGGCCACCCTGGACGCCGGGGACGAGGTCATTATCCCGGCTCCATATTGGGTGTCCTACCCGGACATGGTCCTGGCGAACGACGGGACGCCCGTCATTGTCCCGTGCACGGAGGAGACCGGCTTCAAACTCACGCCGGAAACGCTGCGCGGTGCCATTACGCCCCGCACCAAGTGGCTGATCCTCAACTCGCCGTCGAACCCCACCGGCGCCGTCTACAGCCGCCAGGAACTTGGTGCCCTGGCCGAGGCACTTCGGGATTTCCCGCAGGTCTACGTCCTGACCGATGAAATTTACGACGAAATCTACTTCGGCCAGGGCCGGATTGCCAGCCTCGTCGAGGTGGCTCCGGAGCTGAGGGAACGGATCTTCCTGGTGAACGGGGTGTCCAAGGCTTATGCGATGACCGGGTGGAGGCTTGGCTATGCAGCCGGTCCCGCGCCGCTCATCGCAGCCGTAAACAAACTGCAGTCCCAAATGTCGTCCTGCCCGTCCTCGGTCAGCCAGGCAGCGGCCGCGGCAGCCCTGTCGGGCCCCCAGGACTTCGTCAGCGAGGGTGTTGAAGTCTACCGGGACCGCCGTGACGCCGCCGTGGCCGGCCTCAACGCCGTCGACGGCCTGCACTGTGCCCCCGCCGAAGGCGCCTTCTACGCCTACGTAAACTGCGCCGGCGTCATTGGAAAGCGGACACCTGACGGCGCCGAAATCAGCTCCGATGAGGACTTCACGCTGTACCTCCTCGACGCGGCGCACGTCGCCACGATCCATGGATCCGCCTACGGGCTCGGACCGTACTTCCGCATCTCCTTTGCCACCAGCCTGGACATCATCCAGGAAGCCACGGCGGCCATCGACAAGGCCGTCCGGGCCGTCAGCTGAGCTCCGGCGCCATCCGGCTGCACCTCCGCCTCACCCAACCAGCAATCCCCACTCCTGTTAGGAAATCTCCCATGATCCACGTCAAGGCCAACATCGAACGCCCGGACGCCGACGTCGTCAGCCGGCTCGCCGCATTTTCCTCCGCCACCATCCACGAAGCCCAGGGCCGCAAGGGCGCCCTGAGCTCGCGGATCAAGCCGATCGACCGGTCCATGTCCTTCTGCGGGCCGGCCGTCACTGTGCGCTGCGCACCCCAGGACAACCTGATGCTCCAGGTGGCCATCCACTACGCCCGGGCCGGCGACGTTGTCCTGGTGGCGGCAGGGGAGTACGAGGAGGCCGGGACGTTCGGCGACGTGCTGGGCAACGCCATGAAGGCCAAGGGGATCGCCGCGATGGTCACGGACTCGGGCGTACGCGACACCCAGGACCTGATCGAGCTGGGGTTGCCGGTCTTCTCGGGCAACATCTGCATCAAGGGCACGGTGAAGGAAACCCTGGGTCCGATCAACCACCCCGTCGTGTTCGGCGACGAAATCATCTACCCCGGTGACATCCTTCGCGGCGACGCTGACGGCGTCGTTGTGGTCCGGCGCGAGGAAGCCGAGGAAGTCATCGCCCTGTCACAGGCACGCGACGACGCCGAACGCGAATTGATCAGGCAGTACCACGACGGCGGAACCACCATTGAGCTCTGCAAGCTGACCGACGTGCTGAAGGCCAAGGGATTGCTCGTGGAAGTCTAGGAAGCCGCCCCCCGGCTACGCAGGAAGGCCCGGCCAGACACGTGAGTCCAGAACGAACAGGCAGCTGATGCCCTCAAATCCCCGATCTGAGGGCATCAGCTGCCTGTTCGCGCTTACCTGGCTCAATCCGCCAGCCGGCTCCTGGTATCGACGAGGTACCAGGTGGTGCCGCGACCTGCGCGGGTGGGCATGATGCTGCCTTCAAAGACGAACAGCGGATCGGCAGTGTCGGCTTCGGCGCGCCAGAAACCGTTGACGGGGCAGTGGCTTCCTGTCCTCGCCGCCAGCCGGCTACCGGGACGGGGGGTGAGTGCAGCGGTTGTGCCTGTTTTCTTCATGGCGGTATTCCTCACGGATTCCCTGGTCAATTCCCGCGGAACGGGGAATTGAATCAATTTGTTTCCTTGATCCTAGGGAAATTCCAGCGCCGTGAATAATACCTAATTCGGGTGATCCGATAAGGGGGAACTATGGCTGATTACCGCCACCTGGGAGTGCGATCTATTGGCCATATTTTTGGCTCATCATGTTCTGAAGCATTTCCTTCAATATAATCAGAACGGCGGATGCTGCCTCGGAAAGTGGTTCGTGGTCGGGGGTGCACAGTGCAATTTTTGACTGCAGCGCCGGGCCGGTAATGCGCAGCACCTGGAAGTCCTCTTCATGGAACAGGGCGTCCGCCGCGGACCGTGGCAGGATTGCGGCGCCCAGGTTGGCGCGCAGCAGCCTTGCGAGCGAGGGGACGGATTCCACCTCGCCCATCAGGCGCAGCCGGAGGTTGCTCTCGTCGAAACCACGTTCCACGATCTGGCGCAGGGTGTGGATCTTTTCGGGCAGGAAGAGTCCCAGCCCGGCCACATCACGGAGGCTGATCTCCCCGTCCGCTGCCTTGATCCCGGCTTCCGGGCTGATCACCAGGTAGAGGTCTTCGACGATCATGGTGGTGAACTGGACGCCGCGGATCGGCCCCGGCTCGTAGATGAGGGCCATGTCCAGCCGGCCGTTCTTGATGGCCTCGCTCAGGACGCCGCCATAGATCTCCGTCAGGTGCACGACGACGTCCGGGTACCGGCGGTTGACCTCGCTGATGATCTGCGGCGCGAGGCTGGAGGCCATGCTGTACGGGGCGATTGCAACGGAAACTCGGCCCGAAGGTGTTGCTCCGGATGTTTCCACGTCCTGGCGAGCCTGCTCCACCTGGCGAAGGATCATCTGGGCGTGCCGGTACAGGGTGTGGCCGGCCGCCGTCGGCTCGACGCCCTTCTTGCTGCGGATCAGCAGCCGCTGCTTCAGGTCGTTTTCGAGCGATGAAACCTGCTGGCTCAGCGCGGGCTGCGCAACATGCAGGGCCGCGGCCGCCTTGGTGATACTGCCGGAATCAACGATCTGCACGAAGTAGGCCAACTTCCTGGTGTCCATGCCTCTCCACCTTTCTCCGCCGCTCCCGGAAGGCAGTGGTCATAGCCCGATTCTATGTCTCCCGAACCCGCGTGAAGTTGGTGACCAGGGCTCACGGGTCATAGCGACTACCTATCACGTGACATTGAATCGGTCTTTGTGTGAGCTCCGTCTCGATGCCAGAATCTATTCAAGCAAAGACGGCCCGGAATATGGGAATTCATAACAAATTCCCGTGGGGTCATTCCGATTATTTATGGACTTTCAAATTTACTTACATGAAATATTCTTCTCCTAATGTTCCTGAAAAGGCATTGACCACCATCCACGTTAGTGAGGCAAAGATGAATCCAACAGTTGATCTCGTCGCCGATCTGGGCGAGGGCTTCGGCGCCTACACCATGGGGGATGACCCGGCCCTGCTCGAGGTTGTGTCCAGTGCGAACATCGCCTGCGGTTTCCACGCCGGTGACCCGGACATCATGGACGCCACGGTAGCCGAATGCGTGCGCCGCGGAGTCGGAATTGGCGCCCACCCCAGCTTCCCGGACCTCCGGGGTTTCGGTCGCCGGGCCATGGACCTGACTCCCGCCGAAGTACGCACCGACGTCCTCTACCAGCTTGGCGCGCTGTCCGGTTTTGCCGCGTACCACGGAACCCGGGTTGCCCATCTGGCACCGCACGGACGCCTGGGTAACCTCGTGGCCACGCGGGCGGACTATGCGGCCGCCGTGGCAGACGCCGCTCTTGGAGCCGATCCCCGGCTTATCATCCTGGCCCAGGACGGCGAACTTGCCCTAGCCGCCGCCGATCGCGGCCTTGATGTTGCCATTGTTGGCATCGCGGACCGCGCCTACGAAGCCGACGGCACCCTGGTCCCCCGGGGCCGGGACGGCGCAGTCATCCATGATCCTTCAGTGATCGTGGAACGGACAGTCCGGATGGTCTGCCAGGGCCTGATCGAAACCGTTGCCGGCTTCGACATCCCCATCCAGGCAGACACCATCCTGCTCCACGGCGACAACGCCGGAGCCGTGCAGCTTGCGCGGCTCATCCGGGCCGAGCTCACGGCGGCCGGGGTCACCATCGCCCCACTGGCACAGGTGCTGGCCGCCAGGCAGGCAAAGGTGGCCTGACATGTCCGTCAACGCAGCGGCCATCGAGGTGCACGAGTCAGGCGACTCTGCCCTGCGCGTGGTGGCAGTAGATGCAGACCGTGAAGCCAACTGGACAACGGTTCATCGCCTCGCAGAGTGGCTGGAATCCTCGGGAGCCGACGGAGTCTACGGCGCCGTTCCCACCTACGACTCCGTGCTGGTCGAATTTGATGCCCGCTCCACTTCGGCCCGCCAGGTCAGAGCATTCGTGCAGCTCGGGCTGCGCCAGCTCGGCCACGCCGACACCCAGGTCCGGGCACCCCGGGAGTTTGATGTGCCGGTGGTTTACGGCAGCGAATACGGCCCCGACCTGGAACGTGTTGCTAGCCAGCAGGGGCTCAGTACTGAAGAAGTCGTCAGGCTGCACTGCGCCGACTCCTACGTCATCCGGTGCCTTGGCGCCCCCGCTGGATCGCCCATGATGGACGGCCCCGATTTCCCGCTGCCTGTGCCCCGCCTCAAGGATCCCCGGCTGAGCGTGCCGGCAGGTGCCGTTGCCGTCGCAGGCCGCCAGGCCGTCATCGCCCCGGCCACCGCCCCCGGCGGATGGTGCGTCATCGGGCAGACCCCGCTCACCCTGCTGAACCTGGCCAACGAGCCGCTGGTCCCTTACATGCCCGGAGACAGGCTGAGCTTCATCCCCATCCCGGCGGCTGACTTCGGCGGGTACGCCGGGCGGTACCTGGAGCCGGCACGATGAGAGGCGTCCTGACCATCAGCCAGCCCGGAAACTCCGTGGTCACCGACCTTGGCCGGTTCCGCGGGCCGCGTTACGGGTTGCCCGTGAACGGCGCCCTCGACCAGTTCTCCGCCCGCGCCGCCAACATCCTTGCCGGCAACGAGGACAACGATCCCCTCATCGAAATCACGGCGCTGGACTTCCGGCTGCGGACGGACACCGACATCCTCGTTGCCGTCACGGGAGCGCCGGTCACCCTGTCCGTCGGCGGCCGAACCTGCCCGCAGTGGGAACCCGTCTCGGTCCGGGCCGGAGAAACCCTGGCGGTCCGGGGGATGGCCGGCGGGCTCCGCGCCTACCTGGCCGTACACGGTTCAGTCGCGGCACCGGTCCTGCTGGGAAGCTGCGCACCGGACACCGTCGTCGGCTTCGGCCTCAAACTGGCGGAAGGATCGCAACTGGAGGTCCGCCGCAGTGTGGCCCCGATCCGCCAGCCCTATTTCGACCTGCCGCTGTTCCGGCTGGGTCTTAACCGCCCCGAGTTCGGAACCGAGCTCGTAGTGGACGTCACCGACGGCCCGGACATCGACGAATTCGGCGACTCGGCCGGCCTGCTGTTGTCCTCGAGCTATATAGTCAGCGGACGCAGCAACCACATCGGCCTCCGCCTTGGCGGTGAATTGCCGGAACGGCAGTCGTCCGCCGAGCTGCTCTCCCGCGGCGTTCCGGTCGGGGCTGTGGAAGTCCCGTCCCGGGACGAACTCCTGGTCCTGCACCGCGGCCGAGGTGTCACCGCCGGCTATCCGGTCCTGGCCGTGGTGACCAGCATGTCCCTGGACATCCTGGCTCAGGCCAGGCCGGGTCACAAGGTCACCTTCCGAAGGACCACCGTGGCCGAAGCCGCCGGAGCCCTCCGGACGGCAACACGCCAACTCGAAAACCTCCGGGCCGCCGTCACCACGGTGTTCGGCCTCCTCGGGATCGGCGCCCAGCCCCATTGGCACGATCTGGCCCCGGCAGTAGGAAGCTAAAAACCCTCGCATCAGCTCCAAAGCCTTGCTACCCTCCCCTTAGTTAGGAAAGCCATGTCAACTTCAACGCGTGCGGCCCAGCCGCACCAAGAGCGGCTCAGCAGCAAGCAGACCCGCAAAGTCGTCACAGCCGGCTGCGTCGGCATTTTCGTGGAACTGTACGACAACGGCATCTTCGCCTTCATGGCGGGGACGCTGGCGCTCGTCTTCCTGGCGCCCGGCAACCCGGACAACGCGTTGCTGTTCGTTTTCGCCGGCTACGCGGTCTCGTTCTTCGTCCGGCCCCTCGGCGCGGTGGTCTGCGGCTTCCTCGGGGACCGGATCGGACGCCAGAAACTGCTGGTCTTCGTCATCCTGCTCATCAGCGTGGCCACCGCAGGCATCGGGCTCCTGCCCGCGTACTCCGCGATCGGCATCGCCGCACCCGTACTGCTTGTGCTGCTGCGGATGCTGCAGGGCTTCTCCGTCGGCGGCGAGGCTGCCGGTGCCATGACGTTCCTGGCTGAGCACGCCCCCGAAGGCAAGCGCGGCATCATCACTTCCTACGCACAGATCGCATCCTTCGCGGCTCTCCTCACCGGTACCCTCGTGGCGTTCTCCATGTCGCCGTGGCTCAGCCAGGCGGCCATCGACGGCGGCGGGTTCGGCGCCTTTGCGTGGCGTATCCCGTTCCTTGTCGCCATCCCCATGGGCATCATCGGCTGGTACATCCGCAAGGCCATCAGCGACACCCCCAACTTCGTGAAGCTGAAGGAAGAGGGCGGCCTGTCCAAGAACCCCCTCAAGGAAGCATTCAAGTCCGCCGAACACCGCCGTGCCATGGTCCTGGCCCTGTTCATCCCGCTGATGAACGGCTCCGGCTATTACGTTCTGTTCTCTTACATGCCCACGTTCCTGAAGGGCAAGCAGCTGAACTTCACCATCGGTGAGGCGCTCATCGTCACCGCCTGCAGCCTCGTCGCCATCTGCATCGCCATTCCGTTCATGGGCGCCCTGTCGGACCGTGTGGGACGCAAGAAAGTGATCGCCGGCTCGGCCATCGCCATGGCAATCGTCGGCATCCCGGCCTACGCGCTGATCGCCACCGGCAACATGGGCCTCGCCATCCTCGGCGCCTGCATCATGGCAGTGGTATTCGCCGGACACACCGCCGTCATCCACATCCTGATCGTGGAACTCTTCCCCACCCGCGTCCGCTACTCCGCCTACGGCCTGGGCTACAACGTTTCCTCCGCCCTGTTCGGAGGCACGGCCCCGCTGCTGATGACCTGGCTCATTTCGAGCACCGGCAACATCTACATGCCGGCGTTCTACGCCGTCATCACGGCGCTGGGTACCCTCGCGGCGGTCAGCACGGTCAAAGACCGGGCCCATGAGCCGCTTCGGGACGCCTGACCCGCAGCCGTACCTGATCCGCTCCGCCAGCAAATCCACAGCACGTTCGCCGGGTCCCGTTCCGGGGCCCGGCCGCCCAACCCTTCACTGGAGACCTGATGCCTTTTTCCGACTACACCACAGCCCTCGTCACCGGCGCATCCACCGGCATGGGAGCCGCCATCAGTGAACGGCTTGCCAAGCGCGGCCTGACCGTCCACGCCGTCGCCCGCAACCAGGAGCGGCTCGAGGAACTGGCGGACCGCACCGGCGCCGTTCCGCACGTCGTCGACCTCACCGACACCAAGGCCCTCGCCGCGGCGATTGACGGCCTCAATGTGGACGTGTTGGTGAACTGCGCCGGCGTCTCCCGCCCCGGCAACATCCTGGATTCCTCCGAGGACGACGTCGACGAACTGGTGGACGTCAACCTCCGCGGTCTCCTGCACCTGACCCGGCTGATCCTGCCCGGCATGGTGGAGCGCGACCTCGGCCACGTGGTCAACATCAGCTCCATTGCCGGCGTCTACAACTTCTACGGGCACACCGTTTACCACGCCACCAAGGCAGCGGTGCACCAGATTTCCCGCCAGCTCCGGAACGACACGGTGGGCAAGCGGATCCGTGTCACCGAGATCTGCCCCGGCCGGGTGGAAACGGAGATCTTCGGCCGCAACATGGGCGGCACGCCCGAGGCCATGGAGGAAGCCTGGCAGACGTACTACGAGGGCTTCGAATCGCTGACCACCGATGACATCGTCAACGCCCTCGACTACGCCATCGAAGCGCCGGCCCACGTGAACCTTGGAATGATGGAAATCATGCCTACGTTCCAGGTCCCCGGCGGCCTGGTGTTTGACCGCCGCTAGCCTGACCGCCGTCAGCCTCCGTGCTCCGATGGATGGCCTTGCGGCAACGGTGACTGTGCAGCCGCCCCATCAACCAGGGTGATTCTGGACGAACGCCCATTGGGGGAGTGCGGCTGGTTTCCTAGCCTTGGGGTAGACCTTTTCACTACCAAGGATGGGATTCAACGATGAAGCGCATCGCACTGCTCCGAGAGCGAGTGGCCACCTCCGGCGCCACAGGCACCCACTGCCCGGTATCCGGGCTGTGGGCTCCTGACGACGCACCGCATGACGGACAGACTTTTTTTGAAGGACACATTTTCCCGTCCTACAACGGATCGCCCACGGTCTGGCGCCGCAACACGGCGGGCGCAACCTCGCGCTAGGGCTGCGCCGCTAGCGCTCCAGGCGGAAGCCCAGTTTGATGGTTACCTGCCAGTCGGCCACCTTGCCGTCTGCCAGGTGGCCGCGGATTTCCTTGACCTCGAACCAGTCCAGGTTGCGGAGGGTCTTCGCGGCCTCGGCGATCCCGTTGCGGACGGCGGCGTCCACGCCTTCATTTGAAGTTCCGACAATTTCAGAAATGCTGTAGGTGTGATTCGACAACTTCGCTCCTCATAATCTCCATTGACACCCGGAACTGCGGGCCGTCCCTGCAGATTAGCCGACGAAGGTCGGAACGACTAGGGTTTCGCCGCGACGACGATGGCCGCGATTGCTCCAGCTGCGGCCGCAGGACACGATCGCGGCGAGGAACCCGGCAGTCGGTGCTCAGCGGTCGGGGCCGGCGGGAAGCGGGCCGTGCGGCACCCCGGGCCCGAACACCGGGCCCGGCTCCGGGCGCTTTGCCTTCAGGCCCGGGCCCGTGGGGCGCTGCCGTACCCGGCGCAGCACCCACGGGAACAGGTAATCCCTTGCCCAGACCAGATCACTGCTTCTGGCCTGCCTCCAGCTGCTGGTTGGCAGGACCTTGGGCTGCAGGGGCTGCAGGGTGTGGGGCACGTTCAGTGTCTCCAGCACCATGGCCGCGATGGTGTGGTGGCCCAAGGGCGAGAAGTGCAGGCGGTCCGGATCCCACATTTGCGGACCGGTCAGCTGACGCAGGCTCCAGAGGTCGGCCACCACGCCGTCGTGCCTGGCCGCTATGGTGCGGAGGTTTTCGTTGAAGATGGCCACCCTGCCTCGGATGCGGCTGAACACCGGCGTGTCGCCCCAGTCCGGTCCGGTGAAGAGCACCACGGTTGCACCGGTGGCGCTGAGCAGGCCGACGACCGGGTCCAGTTTCTCGGCCAGCTTGTCCGGATCGCTGCCGCGGAAGACGAGGTCGTTGCCGCCCGCGGAGAGCGTGACCAGGTCCGGCTTGAGTTCAAGTGCCGGACCCAGCTGGTCATCAACGATCTGCTGGAGCAGGAGGCCCCGGACCGCCAGGTTGGCGTAGGCAAAGTCCCGGTGGCCCAGGCTCAGCTCTTCGGCGACGCGGTCGGCCCAGCCCCTTACGCCGCCGGGGCTCCGCGGCTCCGGATCGCCGTAGCCCTCGGTGAAGGAGTCCCCCAGTGCCACAAAACGGTTCCACGGATGGGGCGCGGGAGTGCGTGCCGCGGAGGGTGTCCGTGCAGGTCCGGGAATGCTGAACGTGCTCACCCTCCCATCGTGACCCCCTGTTTCCGCGGAAAACAGGGCCGAAGGGCGCAATTCACCCTGCCCAGCGAAGCCTGATGGTGACGCCTGCTGCCACGAAGCCGGGCCAAGAAAATACCAAGGGGGGTATATGATTGGGGGAGTCCCGAAGCACGGAGGAAGTAATGGAACTGGATCCCGCCGACATGAAGCCTGTCATCAACCGGCTGCGCCGTGCGCAGGGGCAGCTTGCGGCTGTGACCCGGATGATCGAGGAGGGCCGTGACTGCAAGAGCGTGGTCACGCAGCTGGCCGCCGTTTCCAGCGCCCTGGACCGTGCCGGATTCTCCATTATTGCCACCGGCCTGCAGCAGTGCATGCAGCAGGAGGACCCCAGCCTGGACCGGGCTGAACTGGAGAAGCTCTTCCTCTCCCTCGCCTAGGTTGTGTCTGTTAATTGTGGACTCGGTGGAATGTGGCTATCGCTGCGAGCAGTACACCGCCGAGGAATGTGGTGGCGTACTTGTCGTAGCGGGTTGCAATTCCGCGCCAGTGTTTGAGGCGGTTGAAGCCGCG